>NZ_CANLZC010000016.1 GCF_947495455.1 uncultured Shewanella sp.
ATGTGGTACAACAGCCAGCGGATGCATTCATACCTTAATTATCAAAGTCCCAATGAATTTGAACGTATGGATAAGCTATTAAAAGAAGTTGCTTAACGAACTTAACTAGGGTGACCGAATTCAGTTGACCAGGTCAGACCAATGCTTGGTTATACTGTTTCCAGTTCGTTATTTTACGTTTGGATTTGCCCATGTCATCTGTCTCGTTTTCGTACTGACAAGATCAGATCACAGAATGACCAAATGGTTCCTTAGATTTAAGCAACAACGCCATGATAATTACTTAGTTTTATCTCAGGCTGTACCTAGGTATATGAATAAATTATTTTATTCTGAAAAACTGGCCTCGAATCCATATTCGCAGTTTTTTAATCAAATGAACCCTGATTATACTCAAGGGAAAGCGCTGCTGGTATTTGTTGAGTTAAATTTCATGAGTTTCATATTTGGAATATCTAAGTGCTTAAAAAATATAATAATAGGTGAAAGATAATACATAAAAAGGAAATAATGATGTTAAATAAAGGAACTTTACTTTATAAGTTGATTTCAATTTTAGGTTTTCCCGTTTCACTTATATTATTTATGTTTATTTCATGGGAGATATTTACTTTAGAACCGGGACTGAGTGTTTCCCTGTATTTCTTAATACTTAGGTTGATAGCGGCTTTTTTTTGCTTATCTTTTGAATTTTTAATTCCATTTGATAAAAATCAGCCATTTGAAAAAACGAATTAAAAACAGATTTTTTATTTTATATAACTAATAATTTTCTGTTAATTCCTGTGATTGCTGTATTTTATGTTAAACTTTGCTTTTGGGTGATAGAAGCAATGGGTTATCAGAGCATATTCTCCTTATCCAACTTACCGATTTTTTGGGAGGTCGCCATTGGTTTTTTATTGATGGAGTATTTAAGTTATTGGGCTCATAGGTTAGTTCATACTCAACCTCTATTATGGCGAGGGCATGCTACACATCATAGCCCGAGTTCAATGTATTGGTTGAATAATTTTCGTAATAATCTATTGAGTTATTTAGTCGCCTTCGCACTCGTTTATACTCCAATGTATTTATTGGGGATCAGTAAAGAGTTTTTGATCTTTCGTTTTAGTATATTTATCTTGCTGGCTCCTTATCAACATATTAATGCTGATTTTAAAATGGGCTTTTTTAATTATATTTTCAGTTCAGCAACGAATCATAGATTTCATCATTCAAAGATACCTAAACAAGCTAATTCAAATTTCGGATTGATGGTAATATTTTTCGATATTTTGCATGGTACATTTATTAACGGTGATAAATATAATAAAAAAACGAAGATGGGCTTGTTTTCAGAAGTGAAAGATTATATAAAACATGATTTTATTTTTCAAGAGCTCGCTCCTTATCGTCCACATTTATGGAATAAACAAAAGGAGAGTAAGAATAAAAAGCTAAATACTGCTCTTGAGAGAGAAGTCGGTTAACATTCTAATACACAATATAAAAAGGTGCTTTGTAGAAAAATCCCTTTTCTAGTGTCGGCTATTATGGCGATTGAAAGTCAAGAAGGTATTACTTTACTGTTTCCTAAACTGAATAGAATAATCGTGATGATGGCCGAAAGTAATGCGAGTCAATGATAAGCATTTAAGGTTTCTTTAAAGACGAATCCACTGACAATAAGTGTGGTTAGAATAGAAAGCATGGCATAGATGATATAACTGGAAGCGCCAAAATAAGAGTATAATAAGTTAAATCCGAGGTAAATTAAGAATAAAACAAAGTCACTGACAAGGACCCATATGCCATTGAGCTTAAGCACTTATGAGTACTTGGGGGCACCAAATAGAGGGGCGGCAAGCAAAGTAAGGAGCAAACAAAAATTGGCACTGATACTAATAAAAGTAAAAGGGTTTTAAAGTTATAACGCTTTTTTCCAGTAACAAAGAAAGTATTTACATTAGCCGCGATTAAAGCAAGTAAAATAGCGATGAGATGGTCAAAGTTTATGATTGTAGAGTGAGTCGGTATTACTTTTTCATTTACATTTTAATTTTCACTTTTCTTGATCTTGTGTGAATGTTTTTATGAAATATTTTTTATTTTGTTTACTTTAGTGTTTTGCAAATGGTTACATACCTTTATGAATTCTGAATAATAACTTTCAAGCGCCAATTCATTATTTCCCTTTTATTTAATTGATTAAGTTTTTGTAAGTGCCTGCCGTATAACTATTTGGATTGGATAATATTGATTTTATTTCTGGTAAAAAAGTGTAAATATTAAAATTAAGTTCGTTTTTCCTTTGAGATTAATTTGAATTTAATATAGTTTACGCGGTTAAAATTAAAGTGAATATTTATCTTGCAAACTTTTTTGTCGGCTATGTTATACGCATTTTATATTTTTCATTTTATTAATGCTTATTTTGTCGATAAGTCAAAGTCAAATAGTCATGTTTAATGAGTATCAGTGATATTGGAAGATAACAACAAAAGTTAATTAATTAAGGTTACTTGTGAGCTTATTAAATAAAGAAAAAATTAGAGGTAATGAATGAATAAACCTTCAATAAGAGCATTGTTATATTTAGCCTTATTTGCGCTGTCATCACAACTTGTTGCCTGTGGTGGAGGCGATAGTGATTCAAGCTCAACAAGTGAAAATGATTCTTCATCAACCGATGATGGATCCTCATCCGGTGAGGATAGCGGCGCAGATACACAGGCAATTATATTAACACCAAGTATGGATCCTAGCTCATTGACGTCGGGTGATTCGGCGGTGATTACTATTAGTTCAGACGCTTCTCCTAGCGCTGATACGACAGTGACAGCGACAGAATCATCAGGTTTACTGACTTTTAGTGACACAAATACTTGTAAGATTGCCAGTGGTTCAACAAGTTGTACCATTTCTGTGGTGGCAAGTACAATTGATGATGATACTTCCCAAACTGGCAGCATTAGTTTCAGCAGTGATTACAGTGATGGGAGTTTTTCAACGACATCAGTATCATTCACGGTTAATGGAGAGGCCAGTGGCAGCTCTAGTGATTCAGGTTCATCTGATTCAGCAGGGACAGTAAAAGGCTGGCCGAGCTATTTAGCTATGGGATCAATTACTGATGATACCTTGATTGAAGATTATAGCGATGACACTGTATCTTCTGAAGAGTCGTTTCAAAGTCGCCCTGTCAATGCCATTTTCAAATATGCTGGCACTGGATTAGAGGGGGATATTGATCTCGATTATCCTTATTACACTAAGAAAACGATAGTGGAAGCCAATAATCTTACTACCAGTTATGCAGCGTCAGGTTCGATTCCTAATGATCATGCAGTATTACCTGTGATGGTGGTTTATATGGCTAACATGAGCTACGAAGACTACTCAGCTGATTTTTCTGAAACAGGTATTAAGAACAAGTTTATTAAGCTTATTATGATAGCTAAAATGCTGGAAGCGAATCAAGACAGTAATGGTGATTCTGTCGGCAGCGTGGTATTGAATCCAGATTTATTGGGATATATACAGCAAAATAATTTGAAAGAGAGTCTAGATAGCACCTTGGGGGCAATGGATTTAACTTCTATTCTGACGTCAGCCATTAACTTTGCTGAGCAAGAAACCACATACAGTTATACTAATTTAGCTGATAGCGATCACAGAAGTACCTGTGAAGGTTCTTTCACAGGTAATATTAATGATTTATATGACGATCTATATTCTGTGTGTTCCTGGGGATATTGGAACGCGAAAGAAGATTGGACCAGTCTTGTGGATGCTAATGGCACAGTGACAGATACGACGCCAGTAGAAAATTATACACTGCCCACTATCTCAAATGATCTTAAAGGTTGGATCGCCATGACCAATTGGGTAATGAAAACCTTTGCGCCTGATGTGTCTTTTGGTTGGCAAGAGAACCTATGGGCTTCCGGTGGAACAGAATGGTTAAGGGACGGCTCTGAGTCGAGTAAAGCCACTAGTGTAGCGGAATTTCTTGATGAGTTAGCTGTCTTTGATGGCGATGATCAGCCTGATTTTATTGCATTTGATCGTTATGAATTTGATGATTTTAACTCAAGTGCCTACAGCATTGGTTACTTGTTTAATGCTCAGGATTGGACGACTTTCTTCTCTTATGTTGGTGAGATCAGCCGTCAACTTGATAATAAGCCAGTTATGTTGTGGCAAATGCCGGGTGGGCATATTCAAGAAGACGGTGATGGTGATGATAGAGGTGCGTATGGTGGTACGTTCCCGAATTTCATGTTTAGTAGCGAGCATGGGGGCACCAGTGCTGTAGATTTTGATAGCGTTAACAGCTATATTTCAGACATAGATCTAACAGCTTACAGTAGTTATTCTCAAGAGATTATTCCTTATTTACAAGTCACCGCTGATGGCACAGGAACCGATTATACTTGGGATGAAGGATATTTAGAGTCTGCGGTGAGTGATGCGAATGTCTTTTCGATTCTGTTTGGTGGGGGTAACACGACTGGAGTTGCTGATGTGCCAATCGTTAGTGTTGGTGATGATGGAGGCTGGTTAGCAGATAAAGTTATTAATTATTTTACTGACCCAATATACTTTGAATAGTTTATGACTTTATTTCTGTCTTATTATAGGTACCTATCTTTAATGAGATAGAAACAGTTTAATTGATATGCGGTGTGTTTCTGACCATCGCATTTTGATTTTTTACCAAGGCAGACCATTTAAATTAATATTTTTAGGATAGATAGGCTCATTAGGACTTAATAAAAGCGTATTCGCTTGATAATGTTCAATGTCATTACCTTGTTGGAACTGAACTTTACTATTGACTTTATACCAACCTAAGTGCTGATAGAAATCTGTTAAATCGTCTGTACAAAGTAACAATGCATGTTCTACTTTTAGTTGTTTAAAAATAACAGGTTGAGCTTGAGTTAATAATTGTGAGGCGTAACCTTTACCACGGTAGTGTTTTGGAGTGACAGCATTTGCGACTCCTGCAATTTTGGTTTTTTTATCATCGAAAGTGGCTTCTCGAATGATCAAGTTAAAAAAGGAAAATAGATCGTCTTCTTGCTTAAAAGCAAAGACAAAATCGGGATGAGCCCACTGCCTTTTTTTAATGAAATCAATGTCACCAAAAACGTCATCAATATATTCTTGTTGCTTCTGTCTTTCTTCTATAGATAAACTATGGTAATTATCAATTTTTAGCATAGTATTATATTAACCTTATCAATTACTTATATAAATCAATCTCGTTTCAGGGGTTATTGACACTGAGTGGCTTACTGGATCTATCATTTAATTAAGGCATTGCAATGCGTGATTGGCAAGTATTTGGCATGACATACAGTGAAAGATCTTCTGTGCCTCTGTGGCAACACACAGTTAAACCCATTTATATCCGTGACTGATAAATCACCAGACACGGGTATAAATATATAGTGCTATTAAAGAATAGGCCTTAAAGAGTCATTACCAAGGCAGGCCATTTAAATTGATGTAGTTGGGGTTGAGTTGAGTGTTAGCACTGCAGAGTAAAGTATTGGAGCGGTAAATTTCAATTCCTTGATCTTGCTTGAAAAGCACCTTGGCGTTAACAGTGTACCAATGATTTTTTTGATAAAAAGGGATAAGTTCATCTTTACATAGCAGTAAGCTATGTTGAACATTCAGTTGGTTAAAAAGAATTGAAAAACCTTGTGTGAGAAGTGTACTGGCGTAACCTTTACCTTGATGCTCTTGGACAGTGATAAGATTACTAAGTCCAGCAATTGGCACTATGATCTCATCAAATTCAACCTCACGAAGCACTATATGAAAAAAAGCCAATAGTTCATTGTCTTTTTTAAGAGAAAAACTTATATCAGGTTTAGCCCATTGCCTTTGTCTTACAAAGGCAATATGCCCAAAATTATCTTTAATATGTGTTTGTTGTCGATTCTTTTCGATTAAAGGTAGTGCATGGTATGGCTTAACATCAAGGTACGGCATTCAAATTCCTTTTTGTGGGTATTTTTATTCGTGCATGGTAGACGTGATTGGAATGCTTTGACAATCCTCTTTTAATGTCTCACCTTAATGCAAATAGGAAAATCAACTTTTTATTTATATAGATGGTTGTTAACGACATGCTAATTACTTATCGGCTAAACGGTATTGAATTTATATGGAACAAAGTACGCTTTTTCGCTTTTGTATAGGCTTACCTTGCAATATTTTTCCATTCCCTAGAAATGACTATAGCTTTGTAGTACTCAGGCATGTTTCTATTCAATATTCAAACATCAAATTTTACTAATATTACTATTGACTTTACATTTGGTATCCATAATATTAACTGTTAGTTAACATTTGGCTGAGTGTTTAAAGTTCCTCAACAATCTATGTTAGATGTTATCAGGATACATAATATCGCTTAGTTATCGCCAAAATGCGAGCTTGGTATTAAGTAAATGCATATGGCTATATAGATGTTAAGTGGCTAATGTTATTGATTTATCTTGTTTTAAATGGGGCTAGTTTGCATGATGTAGTCAAAACATATCAGCATTCATAAGTACTTGTTAGCTATTACTAATGGAATATATAAAAAATAAGTTGTTAAATTTAACTTAAAACTAAAAGGATATAGATAAATGATGTTTTTACGGACAACACTTGCGTTAGCAATATGTAGTTGTGTAGGAACCGCATCAGCAAATGATATGGCTAATTATCATGCTGCTCCAACAGGTAAAGCAATTAAAGGTAATTATATTGTTGTTTATAAAACGAATGATATTCAGTTGCTTAACAGTAAAGCATCACGAAAAGCATTTACTGCTAGCATCACCAACCAAATTGAAAATCAAATAGGCGTTGAAGCTAAACTGAAGTACAGCAATACAATTAATGGTGCACTTATTGAAGCTGACCCTAAGCAACTGAAAGCCTTATTAACTCACCCGAATGTTGATTATATTGAGCAGGATAGTGTAATGAGTATTGATCCTATAATCGATATAGGACAAGCCAATGCAACATGGGGATTAGATAGGATAGATCAACGAAACCTTCCGTTAGATGGACATTTCAACCCTTCACAGCTGGGTAATAATGTTACAGCCTATGTTATTGATACAGGTGTTAATTTTTCCCATAATGAATTTGGTGGGCGTGCAACAAGTGGTCGCGATTTTATCGATAATGATAATGATGCCAATGATTGTAATGGGCATGGTACTCACGTCGCTGGTACGATTGCCGGTAGCACTTATGGTGTGGCTAAAAATGCGAATATTGTTGGCGTAAGAGTATTGGGCTGTAATGGTTCAGGTAGCACTTCAGGAGTGATTGGAGGTGTTGATTGGGTAGCAGATCATGCAAGTGGGTCTTCTGTTGCAAATATGAGTCTTGGCGGAGGACAATCAACCGCTTTAAATAGTGCAGTGGCCAGTGCTGTTGATAGTGGCATCGCTTTTGTTGTTGCTGCCGGCAATAATAATAGTGACGCTTGTACTAAATCACCAGCCAGTGAGCCAAAAGCGATTACGGTCGGTTCAACGACAAGCAATGACTCTCGTTCAAGTTTTTCTAACTATGGTAATTGTTTAGATATTTTTGGACCAGGTTCTAGCATTAAGTCTGCTTGGATTGGTTCTAATTCAGCAACGAAAACTATCAGCGGTACTTCAATGGCTTCTCCGCATGTTGCAGGTGTTGCTGCCTTATATCTAGATAAAAATGCAGGCCTTTCACCGACTCAGTTAGCAGATGCATTAACGAGTAACGCCACTAAAAATAAAGTGATAGATGCAAAAAATGGCTCGCCTAATAATTTAGTGTATACCGAAAGTGTCGATGAACCAGGCGATGGTTTAGAAGTTGTTCTTAGTGGTGATGCTAATTCTGAATCTAGGTACACTCATGATGTTCCCGCTGGTAGAAGTCAATTAACTGTCACTATATCTGGTGGTTCAGGTGATGCTGATTTATATATCAAACATGGTATAACGCCTATACCTTTAGATTTTGATTGTGCAGGAGCCGTGGAAGGCAATAACGAGTCTTGTGTGATCAACAATCCTAAATCGGGTACTTGGCATATTCTAGTTCACGGATATTCCGCTTTTAATGGTGTAACGTTAAAGGCTAACAGTAACTAAGTAATCCGTCTATTATTTACCTGCTATTTAGCTGAGTATTATTTTTCTTAGCAGAATATTGATCTGTCAAACAAAATTTCTATTCATTGAATGCCTTTTATTCAATGAAAGAAATACAACAGGTGCTGTGTTTACTACCTAAAATTTTAAATCATATCAAACCTAGTTTTGTTTTAGGTTTATTTATTAATAAAAGGAATTGTTATGAAAATCATTAAAATATTGCTATTGAGTCTGGTATGTGTGGTATCTTCTACTGCATTCGCTGCCATGGATCTTGAACAGTTTCAGGCAACAGCAACTAATTCAGATAAAAATGTACGTTGTATCGGTGGTATATCGACAGCTGAATGCAGAGTCGAATTGGATTATGCATTAGAGAACAACTTAATTACCCAAAGATCATATGATTGGGGGGTCGCTAACGGCTATTACCCGGTTATTGATCGTAATGACAGAATTGGCGCTATCTGTAAATGTGGTTGTTTTGAGTCTAGTACTAACATTTCTGTATTTTCAGCGACAGATGGCGGTCATATAGACATTGCTGCAAGTGAAGTGAATAAATCACATCAACTGGTAGCGTTAAGCTCGAACGCGAGTTTATCGTCATTAATCGTTGAAGATTTTGCAATTAATGCGATTGCTCAAGGGGAAGAAGAGCAGCTTTTATATGTCTTTGGTCTTGCAGATGGCACTATGCTGAAAGTCACTCAACATCACGGTATGTTATTAAGTACTGGTGAAATGGTTGCAGCTAAAGATGTCACTGAAACTGATAGCTTCATTAGTGCAATAACGCAAGAGCCAGTTGAGATTGTGAAGATCACAAGAGAGAAAACCTTTAATGATGTCTATAACTTTGAAACTAACGGTACAGATGATGTCAATCATATCATTATTGCTGAAGGTGTTTATGTTGGTGATCTAGTATGGCAGAACCAATTAGCGTCAGAACTTGGTCAAATTAAATTACGTCAATAATATTAACTAAGTAAATTATATGAATATGCTTTAAAGAGCTGAAATAGGTTAAGTTCAGCTCTTTTATTAATTAAAGCGGGTGAATGAGTTATCAAACTGGAAATAATAATATTAAAAAGGAATTTTAATGAATATGTTAAAAGTTATAATACTAAGTTTTATTTATTTCATGTCTGCTTCTGCATGGGCGGTTTATCAATGCCCCATTATTGTGATGGACCAAGGCGAGCGGTCTCAGGTTGAAGACATGAATATGAGGTTATCGATTAATAGCTGTGAGCCCGAACCTCCTTCTTATAATGGCATGAGTTTAGCGACATTCTCTAGGCTTGCACAAAATAGCGATATTACTGGGCGCTGTACAGGGCCGATATCGGCTACAGAGTGTAAAGTTGAGCTAGATTATGCTTTAGATAACCGTTTGATTACTGCTTCTGCCTACAGTTGGGGGCTTGCTAATGGTTACTACCCAGTCATCGATCGTAATAATAATATTGGCGTAATTTGTAAATGTGGCTGTTTTGAATCCACGACTAACATTTCAGTATTTTCAGCAGCTGCTGGTGCTCATATTGAAATGGCTGCAAGTGAAGTGAATAAATCACATCAACTCGTCGCGTTGAGCTCAACGTCTAGCCTATCGTCATTACTCGTTGAAGATTTTCCAATTAAAGCGATTGCTAAAGGAAAAGAGCAACTTCCTTTATATGTCTTTGAACTGGCAGATGGGACTCAGCTGAAAGTCACTCAGCATCACGGTATGTTATTAAGTACTGGTGAAATGGTTGCAGCTAAAGATGTGACTGAAACTGATAGTTTCATTAGCGCAATGACACAGGAGCCAGTTGAAATCGTGAACATTGGGCGAGAGGAAACCTTCAACGAAGTCTATAACTTTGAAACTAACGGTATAGATGATGTAAACCATATCATTGTTGCAGAAGGTGTTTATGTGGGTGATTTAGCATGGCAGAACCAATTAGCCTCGGAACTTGGTCAAATTAATTTACGCCAATGAAATGGAAAGCGCATTAAAAAGCGATGAATAAAATTAAGCGTTGTTATTTTTATAACACTGTTAGTCGTAATAATAAGTAGGGATAGGGCACATGGTGAAAAAATTTTTTTACTTAAAAATACTATTACCAGTAGCATTAACGGTTATTTTAGGGGGGTATTATTATAGCTTTAATTTTACCCCTGATTTAAATTCTCAGACTAAACAAGTCATCATTGAAAATACAGAGCAAGATTATTCTTCCCACAGTACAGAACACATAAATAGCAAAAAGAAACAGGATTCTTTAAAGGCTCAGGAGCAGCGTTTTTTAGCTAAACTCAATGAGGAACATCCGAAAAAAGACATCCTTAATGAAACCGATACTCAGGTTTTATTAACTAAATCTTTTAAACGTATGCATGCCATGGGGAATTTTTTCAATGCAAAATCATTGCAAAGAGAAGAAATACAAGCACTGTTAGAAAAACCTGCCAATCTTGAAAAAGCGCAAAATATTTTACTTGATATCAACACAACCTTAAGTGATTTCGGTGAAGATCAAGCATTGGCTCGTGTTTACGCCATAAAAATGTTGGAAGAGCAAGCAAGATTGGGTGATATAAAACCGCTATATGACGTATCGACTCAATTAGCTGAGCAACTCAATCATCAAATTGAAAGCGGTATAGAATTGGAAAAAGGTAGAGAATACGATTTAGAGAGTTTATTAAACATCGCGGTCAAGCAAGTTAATATTGAAGAACTTTCAGATCCGAATAATGTCGCTGCCTTATTAAATCAATCTGGATTCAGAGATGATATGTCAAAGCAGATTATTAGTTATTACGACAATGCCGTATTTTTTCCTTTACTCAAAAAATATGGCCGAGAAAAAGCAAAAATAATTGTTGCTCAAGTGATTGATGTAGGGCAAAACGCAACTAACACAGTTAATTAGGGAAAATTAATGAGAAAAATAACATTCAACACCGCTGTTTTTCTGGGTGGAATTTTAATGTGTCATACCAGTTATGCTACTGACATTAGTGCATTGAAAGAGAAAGTGGATAATTGGATTGAAGCTAAAAAAGTTGAGTTGTCTAATTTTGACTGTCATTCAGACTCTAATTATGATGAGGATAAGTGTAAAACAGTCACCGTAAGGTTTTCAGATGGTCAATTTATTGATGAAAAAACACGCTCAGATCAAACGATATTAATTATCGACACAAATTTAGAGTTTCCATCTGTGCTTCGTTATAGAAGCCGAATAAAAGCCGCTTATATACAAGATGATGAGGGAATGTATGTTATGGGTTCTGACTCATTATTTGAGGTTCCCTCTTTTGTAAGGACAACGCTTCAACAAATTGATAATTTCACTGACTATGATGATAACCCGACTTTTGTTCCTGCGTCATGGTTTGGAGAATTATATTCAACCTTTGATGATAAGTACCCTTATTATAATTATATTCAATATATTGGTCATGGGGTGACACCATTGACTTACCTGCTAGAGCATAATCCTCAGGCTGAGCTTGTTATTGCATCGCCACCGGCTTTTTTTAGTAAACAATCTGAATGGTTCTGCAATCCACAGGATATTGATGATTCAGGAGTTAGTAATTTGACGAAACTTGAAGATTTTATTATCGAAGCGTCTCAGGATTTCAACGAAAAAGTAATGAGTGTCGTAACAGGGCAGGGGATCAATTATGTCAATTATTCAGGCGGCTTTACGATTGATACTGTTAAAGAACAATGGACACAAACCTGTGGAACCTATTTACCTAGCGACACTGTGATCACAGATTTGTTAAACAGTATGCGTCCATTTTATGATGTGTTGTTCAATAACCTTGGTGTTATGGGTTTTCAGGCCACGGGTGTTGATATGACAAAGACTAACAATGCACTGGATATAGATACCAGCTTTAAAAATAGAATGTTGGTAGGCGATTATACCACAGGTGATCAAGATTCTAATTTGCCTGAGGATGGTTACCTTAAAGGCTATCCTCCTGCACTTGTTGAGAATCGTAATAACTCGAAAAAATGGATAGACGTATTTATTAATTTTGGCGTCGAGACTGCTAGGCCCTTTCCTTATAATGCTACGCCTGTTATGCAAACAGATATTTTGGGATTAGATTCATTTCCCATTACTTCTATGACGCCATCATGGGCGACACCTGTTGCGTTATCGCGTGCTATACACCTTAGCAATACTAATTTTTATAGCGGCGATGATCCTAATGACGTGATCAATAGTATAAAGTCAGACATGACGCCTGCAGACTGTGAGTATTGGGGTTGGAGATACAGGGAATATCGAAAAAAATGTAAAATGCAAGATCCTTTGAAACATCGACAGCATGAAGTTTATCGCTTAGGCTTTCTTGATTAAACTTTGATTGAATAAAATGCAAGCTTAAATAGTCTGATAGCTGGATAAGGATTGCACTAACCGCCCATCTCGACATTGTGTTTTTCGATTAAACATGAGTTGAAAGCAGTAGAGATGGGTTGGTGAATTAAGCTAAAGCCCTTTTGAAGCAATATTTTCAACTTACTTAAATATGTCTTCGATATAAAAATCAACTTTTCATTTACACAGATGGTTGTTAACGTTATGTTAATTAAAGGTCGAATAAATGGTATTGAATTCATATGAAACAAAGACGCATAATCTTCTTGACTTTTTTAAGCTTAATACTCAGTGCTTGTGGTGGCAGTGATGACAGTCCCCCGCCCGCTGAAGAGCCCTCTAAAGAACCTCCGGAGATTGTAGAACCTGTTCCCGAGATCCCACAGCAGCATTTTAAGCCCCAAGTTGATGACTGGCTCACTGACAAAATAACGCAGTTAAATGCATTGAACTGTGAAATTGATAATAATGATGAAGCGTGTGAACAGGTGAGCTTAACGTTTTCCGATGGTGAATTTTTACAAGAAAAGTCCGATCCAAATCAAACGATACTTATTTTGGATTATGGACTTGAATTTTCTGCCACTGTGCGTTATCGCAGTAGAGTAAAAGCCATTTTTAAACAAGCTGATACAGGTTATTACCAACAAAATGATTGGGGCGATTATAATCCAGCTTTTGAATTACCTGCTTTTGTTGTTGATACTTTAAAAGCAATCGACAATTTTACCGATGAAGACAAGCAAGCGCGATTTATTCCTGCCGCTTGGCTAACGCCTTTATATACGGTATTTGATGAAATTTATCCTTATTCAAATTACCAAGAGTTTAGCGGTCACGGTGTCAAACCTTTTACTTATTTGCTGGAACATAACCCCTTAGCAGAATTTGTGATTGCGCCACAGCCCCAGTTTTTTAAACATAAAACCGATTTATTTTGTTACCCAAGTCAGATTGAAGATGGACAAACGAGTACCAATTTACAAAGGCTAAATGAGTATATCACTGATGTTTCTGCTGATTTTAAAGAAAATGTGCTGGATAAACAAAGTGTGGAGTATATTAATTATTCTGGGGGCTATACATTAGCCAGCATTGAAAGTTTATGGGCGTCCTATTGCAGTACACCTCAGCCGTCAATGGAAGAAAAAAAGGCATTACTTAATGCTGTGAGGCCATTTTATGAAGTACTGTTTAATTCTCAAAGTATCTTTGGTTTTCAGGCAAGCGATGTCAATATGACGCTGGATAATAATGCACTTGATATTGATAAGGCTTACATTAATAGGATCTTAGTGGGTGATTTTGCTTCATTAGACTCTAAGCTACCCAACACAGGTATGATTAATGATATCGCCGCTCCAGCATTGGAACCCAATCGGGATAATTCTAAACAATGGATAGATATATTTGTTAATTTTGGCATTACTCCTATTCGCCCATTTCCTTATAATAACACTCCATTAATGGAAACGGATATGCTAGGTTTAGACTCTTATCCTATAACATCAATGCAACCTTCTTGGGCAAGTCCTGTAGCGTTATCAAGAGCGATACATATTAAAAACACCGAATTTCCAGAGCGCTTGCTGGATAATTTGGTTATTGAACAAATCAAAGAAAAAATGACACCACAAACATGCAATTATAGTGATTGGGCATTTTCCGATTATGAGGGAAAATGCAAGATGCAAGATCCTTTGTTTTGGCGTCAACATGAAGTCTATCGCTTAGATTATTTGGACTAGGTACGTTTATGCACTGTTGAAAATAGGCCGCTTGGAGCATCACGGGTATAGTTGGTTATGGTGGTGAATTTGTGCAGTTTGCCGCTGTTGCCAGCGCACTGGAGGCAAAGCCTTATTTTATTTATTTTATTTATTTTGATGAGTGCATGTTAGGCGTGAGTATGATGCTTTTACAAGCCTCATCAGAATCTAATGAAGAAAACTAACGAGGATATTTCTATAATTTTTATTATCTGTTTTAAAAGAGTTACGGCAAAATAATGCAATATAAGCTGATTAGTTTTGATTTTGATGGCACCTTATGTAATACCTTTGATGCTATTAAGGCGGCTTTATCTATTGTGATCCCTAATGTTAATTTAGATTGTTTATCCGATAAATTAACGTCAGGAGAGAGCTTTATTGCGGTATTGCATGCTTTAACTGACTCTGTGTTGTCTCATAGTGAAATATTAGGTTTATATGATAATTTTTGCCAAGTCTATAATGCTCAATGCACGGCTTTACAGACACTTTATCCGTATACATCAGCTTTATTAACCGATTGTCGTTCTCAAGGGGCTAAGCTTGCTATTGTGAGTAATAAAGATGAAAAGGCTATCGTTGACTTTTTAGATGTGAACGAGTTAAGTTGCATGTTTGATTTAATCATTGGGGAACGCAAAGGGTTAAGGAAAAAACCTTCAGCAGACAGTTACCATTCGATTATTCAGCCCGCTTTTCCTAAACTCATCCCCCATGAGATGCTACATTTCGGTGATACCTTAATTGATATCGATTATGCCAAGGCGATTGGAGCGAGCAGTGTTTATGTTTGTCATGGATTTGGTCGAGATGACATATGTATTGCACATGAACCCACTTATGTGTGTGCTTCTTTTAGGGAATATTCCTCACAAATTTTTAATTAGTTTATCTAATGATAAAAGAATAACTTTTGACACTTTTAGTGCCTGACAAAAGTGGTTTTTGGTAGCTTATTCCAGTTATAGCCTTCATTTTAATAGCTTACTTGCAAGTGAGCTATGAGATAATCCTGTTACGTATTATATTTAATCGAATTTAGTTGGATTTTGCATTAGATTAATTCATGCTTTTTTTGTCATGTTTGATTTGATTTTGTCAAGAATTAAGGCAAAATTGCGCAATATTGTCAATAAGTGAATGTAATGAACATGCTTGAAGTGAAATTAATGGGTGTGTTATGGCTAATCGGGATCTTGGCAGAGGCCATGACCGGAGCATTAGCCGCTGGAAAGAAACAAATGGATCTTTTTGGTGTGGTGATTATTGGTTGCGTCACTGCGATTGGTGGAGGCACGCTTCGAGATATGCTACTGGGAAATTACCCTCTCATTTGGGTCGAAAATGTTCATTATTTAGTTGCTATTGCGTTTGCATCTTTATTTACAGTGATTATTGCACCGATTATGCGTTATTTATCAAAAGTATTTTTAATTATTGATGCATTAGGTTTAGCGGTATTTTCGATTATTGGGGCTCAAAAAACACTGTTATTAGGTTTTAGTCCTATTGTTGCTGTGGTGATGGGATTAGTCACAGGGGTATTTGGAGGTGTTATTCGGGATATTTTATGCCATCAAATGCCGCTTATTTTCAAAAAAGAGTTATATGCCTTAGTGGCGATTTTGACCGCTTCGCTTTACATCACAATGAAGCTATTAGGTGTTGTTGAATGGGTCAATTTATTTGTTTCTTTGACTTTAGGTTTTGGTTTCAGATTACTGGCAATACGGTATCATTGGGGAATGCCTAAGTTTGATTATCAGTATGCCACTGAGAACTCATCGGATAAAGCCCATTAAAAAAAGCATACGTGGAGCCAATTTGTCACAGTTAATTGAAGATCAGTATTTTATGAAGATGGCCATGGATATGGCCGCTAAAGCGGAAGAAAAAGGTGAGGTGCCAGTAGGGGCTGTCTTAGTGAAAGACGGGCAGGTGATAAGCACTGGATATAATTTGAGTATCAGTTTGCATGATCCCAGTGCTCATGCTGAAATGGAATGTTTACGTCAAGCCGGTAAACGATTGGAAAATTACCGACTGTTAGGAACAACCTTATATGTGACTTTAGAGCCTTGTGCTATGTGTGCTGGCGCTATGGTTCACTCTCGAGTGACGCGTTTAGTATTTGGTGCCAGTGATGCCAAAACAGGGGCTGCAGGAAGTGTCCTTGATTTGGTGAGGCATCCACAATTTAACCATCAAATTCAAGTTTCCTCTGGTGTACTTGCTGATGAGTGCAGTAAGCAGTTGAGTCAATTTTTTCGTCGAAGACGAGAAGAAAAAAAGACCATTAAGGCAGCGCAAAAAGAGAAAAAGTTGTCGAAGCTGTCTTAAATCATCGCGCTACAGCATCCTAGCTTATTATCATTAAACATTGGCTTAGAATGACTAGGCTCGATGTTCAATGCCTTGTCTAACAGGCTTTTCATTCCAGCTGAATCCTGCAGTTTGAAGTATCACAGTTATATTAGGCGCTTTTTAAGGAAAATAACTGGGAAGCTTGTTCATATTTTGACAGGGCAAAAAACTGTTTTCGTCTATTAAGAGGTTTATTTAAGCGGTTTTTTCTCAGGCTACGACGTCTTGCGGCAAAATGATTGAATCTGGTTCGTTTCATATTGGGCTCCCTATTTTTATTATTCCTATTTAATATAGCATGACTGGTCATGAGATCGAGCGAACGGAGTGCATAGAAAATGAATGGAGAGAGGGTCTATTATAAATCTTGCTGTGACGATGTATCATTACTGTTTGTAATATCAGCCATTTGTGTATCGGATGAATTATCATCAAGTTGTATATTTTGATTGTCGACCCAAACAAGCGTATCGTAATAACGTCGAATACTATCCACATAGTGAACGGCTTGTTTGCCACTGGCATAACCGTAACGGGTCTTTTTATAATATTTTCGTTGTTGTAATAAGGGTAAGACCTGCTTCACATCACGCCAAGCGCTGGGGTCAAGCCCCATGCTTTGAGCGAGCTTACGTGCATCTTCTAGGTGACCGATACCGATATTATAAGAGGCTAAAGCAAACCACATTCGTTGATTTTCAGGAATGGAGTCTGGCAACCTATTCAAAATTTCTTTTAAATATCGCGCGCCGCCTTCAATGCTTTGTGTTGGATCTAGCCTATTTTTTATGCCTAATTGTTTGGCTGTCGCTAAGGTCAGCATCATTAAGCCACGAACGCCAGTAGGAGAGCGAGCATTAGGTTTCCAATGGGACTCTTGATAGGCGGTGGCGGCAAGTTTTCGCCAATCTAAATCACCCGCATTTTTTTGAAAAGTGTCTTGGTATTCGGGAAGTCGAGTATCTATGGCTTGAATAAAGGCGCGAGTATCGACGTAATCAAAGCGTTGCACATGGGCAAAATATTTTTCATTTAAATGGGCCAGCACACCTGCTTTTTGCTCTTGATCCCAAAAACTGAGGAGTTCACTCATGAGTTTATCACTGTTTTCTTTGGGCAATAACCAAACAACGGCTTGTTGCTTTTTAAGAATGGGGCCTGCTCGTAATTCAGGCATGTAACGTCGATTAATATTAAAGGTGGTGGAATTGGCTAAGGTATAGGGAATTTCGCCGCTGTCAATCATGCCCAGCAACTCTGCATTATCTTTATCGCTCACTTGTTGCCAATTCAATTTAGGATTATCTTGATTCAGTGTCGATAAGATATCGGCAAAAGAGGAGTTAGCCGTCACGGTGATTTTATCAGAAAGCTCGGTAATATTTTTAGGCTTATCGGTACCTTGCTTATAGACTAAAAGTTGATCGACACGATAGAGAACAGGACCAATGCGATACTTTTTACGGCGCTCGGCTGTTTCCGTTAATCCAGCAGCGATAATATCAATATCACCTTGTGCCATGGCTTGGTAAAGTTCATCAATATTGGCATAGGGTTTGATTATCAAGGTTTGTTTTAAGTAGTTGGCAAAAGATTGAGCCATTTCATAATCAAAACCGGAGCTACCTTGATCCGTTGTAAAATAAATACTGGGGCCAAATAAGGTTCCCACCTTTAGAGAAGGTTCTTGGGTCTCTTCGCTGAAGATTTGAGGGGCCTTTTTACTGTTATCGAGCGAATTTGTCACTGTGGTGGGCGAGTCGGCTTCACTGCTGTCTTTATCTGCCTCTTTTGAGCTAGGAAGCACAGTCTCCGTATTAAAAGGCTCAACCGATGCTTTTTGGCATCCGGCAAGCGTAAGAAGAAGACAAAATAGGAATAGCAGTTTTTTCATAAATTTAACTTATTTTAGGCACTTTTTTCAAAAACAGCCGCCGATAATAGCATAAAAGCCAGTTTTGAACAAAAAGTATCCTTTTAGCCATTGGTCTGGTATTGTTTTTGGTTTGTATTGCTGTTTTAAACGGTAATATTTTTTGATTTTGCACTCACAAGGAAACATTGTTTTGCGTTTAGAGTTCGAGTGATTTGTCTGGGACATTTCCCTATAATGACGCCAGATTTTGACCCTGCAATAATTAATCAAAAAGGTGAAATGACGTGATGGAGATCATCCGCGGAGCCCCAGCACTTTCAGCGTTTAGAGTACAAAAATTAATGCAAGCTTGTGAAGCCGCAGCTTTGCCTATACAAGCCATTTATTCCGAATTTATCCATCTTGCTGATATTGATTCACAATTAACGGCTGCTGAGCAAGAGCAACTGCATACTTTATTGACTTACGGGCCTGCCGCAGAGACGAGTGTGCCTAAAGGTATGCTCTACTTTGTGACTCCACGTCCCGGCACTTTATCCCCATGGTCATCTAAAGCAACCGATATTGCTCATAATTGTGGTTTAAATAAAGTGAAACGTTTAGAGCGTGGTATTGCTTATTACATTGATGCGAAGTCACTCAATGAGCAGCAAGAGCAGCTGCTGTTACCTTTGCTTTATGATCGTATGATGGAAGTGGTATTCAACGCCCTAAACGACAGTGAAATCTTATTTGCACACACCACGCCTAAGCCTGTTAAGAGTGTTGACATACTGGGCCAAGGTAAAGCGGCACTCATCGATGCCAACAATGAGTTGGGCTTAGCGTTAGCCGATGATGAAATTGATTATTTAGTTGAAAACTTCACTCAATTAAATCGTAATCCCAATGACGTTGAATTGATGATGTTTGCTCAAGCGAACTCTGAACATTGCCGACATAAAATTTTTAATGCTGATTGGACTATTGATGGTGAGAAACAGCCAAAGTCGCTGTTTAAAATGATCAAAAATACTCATGAAAAAACGCCCGATAATGTGTTATCAGCTTATAAAGATAATGCCGCTGTCATGACAGGGTCAACGGCAGGGCGCTTTTTTCCTAACAGTGATGGAGAATATGCTTATCACACTGAGCCAATGCATATTTTAATGAAGGTAGAAACCCATAATCATCCCACTGCGATCAGTCCTTATCCTGGTGCAGCGACTGGCTCTGGCGGCGAAATTCGTGATGAAGGTGCAACGGGAAGGGGTTCTAAACCGAAAGCGGGATTAACAGGCTACAGTGTATCAAATCTTAATATTCCCGGTTTTGAGCAACCTTGGGAAAAACAATATGGTAAACCTGATCGTATTGTCAGTGCCCTTGATATTATGACTGAAGGTCCTTTGGGCGGTGCGGCGTTTAACAATGAATTTGGTCGCCCTGCTTTATTAGGCTATTTCCGTACCTATGAACAGGCGGTTAATAGTCATAATGGCTTTGAAGTACGTGGTTATCATAAACCCATTATGTTAGCCGGCGGGTTAGGCAACATTCGTGAAGAGCATGTTCAAAAGGGGGAGATCACCGTCGGCGCGAAGTTGGTTGTGCTGGGTGGACCTGCAATGAACATTGGTTTAGGCGGCGGTGCGGCTTCTTCAATGGCATCAGGCCAGTCCAGTGAAGCATTAGATTTTGCCTCTGTTCAACGTGAAAATCCCGAAATGGAGCGTCGTTGTCAAGAAGTGATTGATAGATGTTGGCAGCTAGGAGAGGACAACCCCATTCAATTCATTCACGATGTTGGCGCGGGCGGGTTATCCAATGCCTTTCCAGAATTGGTGGATGATGGCGGCCGAGGTGGGCGATTTGAATTACGCAATGTGCCTTCCGATGAACCGGGAATGAGTCCACTTGAAATCTGGTGTAACGAATCTCAAGAACGCTATGTGATGTCGGTTGCTCCAGAAAATATGGCCAAGTTTAAAGCGATCTGTGAACGTGAAAGAGCCCCTTTTGCCATTGTGGGTGAGGCAACGGCAGAGAAAGACTTGGTATTATCGGATAAGCATTTTGGTGATAACCCCATTGATTTACCTTTAGAAGTCTTATTGGGTAAAGCGCCGAAAATGAGTCGAGAGACGCAAAAACTGCAAGCACAATCACCTGCTGTCGCTCAAGAAAATATGAGTGTCAAAGAAGCGGCATTGCGTATTTTACGTTTACCTGCGGTGGCAGAGAAAACGTTTCTTATTACCATTGGTGATAGAAGCGTGACAGGGCTGGTTAATCGAGATCAAATGGTCGGTCCTTGGCAGGTGCCAGTTGCAGACTGCGCTGTTACCGCGGCCAGTTATGATACTTATGTCGGTGAGGCGATGTCTTTAGGTGAACGCACACCTTTGGCTTTATTAGATTTTGGCGCTTCAGCGAGGATGGCCGTTGCGGAATCGATAATGAACATCGCAGGGACGGATATTGGAAGTTTGAAGCACATCAAGCTCTCGGCCAACTGGATGTCGGCTGCCGATCATCCAGGAGAGGGGGCGGGTCTTTATGAGGCGGTAAAAGCCATAGGTGAGGAACTTTGTCCTGAATTGTCATTGACAATTCCTGTGGGGAAAGACTCCATGTCAATGCGCACAGCTTGGCAAGATGGCAGTGAACAAAAAGCGGTGACATCCCCCATGTCTTTGGTGATCACAGCATTTGGTCGTGTTCAGGACATTCGTCATACGGTAACGCCTGAGTTGAGAACCGATAAAGGGGATTCAGCCATATTATTGGTAGACTTAGGGGCAGAGCAACCGCGACTTGGAGGCTCTTGTTTAGCGCAAGTCTTTAGCGAATTGGGTGATGTGGCACCTGATTTGAATAATGCAGCCACGTTAAGAGGCTTTTTCGAGGTGATGCAGTCTCTTGTTGCTGAGCAAGCTGTTATGGCTTATCACGATCGCAGTGATGGAGGTTTGTTTACGACTTTAGTTGAGATGGCGTTTGCCGGTAATACTGGGCTTGATATTGATATCAGTGTGTTACAAGGAACTCATATTGAACGCTTATTTAATGAAGAATTAGGCGCCGTTTTACAAGTCAGTGAAAAACAGTCCATTAGTATTATTTCGCAATTTGAGCAAGTTGGATTGAGATGCTACCGCATTGCTAAGCTTAACACTGCTGATGCGATCACTGTTTTTGACAACCAGCAACAAGTGTTCAAGGAAAAACGAAGTCGACTTAGAGGGGTTTGGGCTGAAACCACTTATCAAATGCAAGCAAGACGTGACAATTCACAATGTGCTTTGGAAGAGCTTAAATTAAAACAGCAAGCTTTTGAGCCAGGATTAACGGCCGAATTAAGCTTTGATATTAACGATGATGTTGCTGCGCCTTATATTTTAAAAGGCACTGCGCCTAAAATGGCCATCTTACGTGAACAAGGTGTTAATTCACATCTTGAGATGGCGGCGGCTTTTAATCGAGCAGGTTTTGACAGCCGTGATGTACACATGAGTGATATTCTCAGTGGTACGGTCAGCCTTGAACAATTCCAAGGTCTTGCCGCTTGTGGTGGATTCTCTTACGGTGATGTATTGGGCGCAGGTGAAGGTTGGGCCAAGTCGATTTTATTCAATCCTAGGGCACGTGAACAGTTTAGTCGTTTCTTTGAGCGTGATCAGAGTATCTCACTTGGAGTGTGTAATGGTTGTCAAATGTTATCTAATTTGAAAGCCATTATACCGGGAACCGAATATTGGCCGCATTTTGTTCGAAATCGTTCAGAGCAATTTGAAGCCCGTTTTAGTTTGGTTGAGGTGCAATCTAGCCCCTCTTTATTTTTTGAAGGAATGGCAGGATCACGTATGCCTATTGCAGTGTCCCATGGTGAAGGGCGAGCTGAATTTGCCAGCCTTGATGCTTTGGCTGCAACAAAAGCCTCTGGTACCATAGCGCTGAATTATGTTGATGGTCATGGTCAATTCGCGACGCAATATCCGCAAAACCCAAATGGCTCCCCCGAGGGAATAACGGGGTTAACCAGTGTCGATGGTCGAGTAACCATTATGATGCCTCATCCCGAACGTGTTTTTAGAACGGTTGCAAATTCTTGGCATCCTGATGAATGGGGAGAAGACAGCCCTTGGATGCGTATGTTCCGTAATGTGAGAAAAGCCATAGGGTAATACAGGTATATTTTTTCTGATTTATCCTTTAAAAAGCCGCATTGTATTGCGGCTTTTTTGTTGGGGACTTGTTTTTACCTTAGTTTGTTTTTTTGAATATTAGTAAAGCCTGTTCCACGAAATAAGACTTTTGTCAATACTATCCTTTTGAAATGTGTACTGCCCCGCAAAACCCACTGAAACCTGCCACTTTGATTGATTACTCTGTAACTGGAGAGTATAAAAACACTATAGATTGGAATGAAATGACTATGTGTAACAGATGGTTATCACCTGTTAAATAATAGTTTTAACAGTGTGCAATAAGGACTTTTAGTGTAATAAAAGTATTAATAATTTTACTTTTATGTATTTAGTGCCGTATTGGCTTTCGCAATATCTGCGCAAGTCTAATTCGGTGGTTAGTTAACCCCTAATTATGAGGTTAACTAATGATCCTCAACAAGTACATTTTGCTATAGTTAATAAGGATTAATTATGGTGGTGTGTCGTACCAATTAAGGAGTCTCTAATGATTGTACAAGAGGTGGTTGAACTCTCGCGTTTACAATTTGCGTTAACAGCCATGTACCATTTCCTGTTTGTCCCATTAACGCTAGGATTGGCCTTTTTGCTGGCGATTATGGAATCATTGTATGTGATGACCAACAAGCAAATTTATAAAGACATGACTAAGTTTTGGGGCAAGTTATTTGGTATTAACTTTGCTATTGGTGTCACGACGGGCTTAGCGATGGAATTCCAATTTGGTACGAATTGGTCTTACTATTCTCATTATGTTGGTGATATTTTTGGTGCCCCCTTAGCGATTGAAGGTTTGATGGCCTTCTTTTTAGAATCGACTTTAGTGGGCATGTTTTTCTTTGGTTGGGACAGATTCAGTAAAAGGCAGCATCTTGCGATTACTTGGCTGGTAGCCATAGCATCAAATATGTCTGCTTTATGGATTTTAGTGGCCAATGGTTGGATGCAAAACCCTGTTGGTTCAATTTTTAACTATGAAACCATGCGAATGGAAATGACCAGCTTTGCGGATGTGGTATTTAATCCTGTTGCGCAAGTGAAATTTGTGCATACCGTGGCATCAGGTTATGTGACAGGGGCGATGTTTGTTTTGGCCATCAGCTCTTATTATATTTTGAAAAAACGTGATCTGCCTTTTGCACGCCGCTCTTTTGCCATTGCGGCCAGTTTTGGTATGGCGGCCATTTTATCCGTGCTGGTCTTAGGGGATGACTCAGGTTATGAAGTCGGTGAAGTGCAAAAAGTGAAATTAGCCTCTATTGAAGCGGAGTGGAATACTGAGCCTGCGCCCGCTTCTTTTACTGTGGTGGGATTGCCGAACCAAGAAACCATGAAAACGGATTATGCCGTTAAAATTCCTTATGTGATGGGGATTATTGCGACGCGTTCATTAGATCAGCAAGTGACAGGATTGAAAGATTTGTTAGTGGCCCATGAAGCTCGTATTCGTAATGGTATGAAAGCCTATGCCATGCTAGAGAAGCTACGTGCGGGTGATGACTCACCGCAATTAAAAGCAGACTTTGAAAAAGCGAAAGTGGATTTAGGCTATGGCTTACTCCTCAAGCCTTATACCGATAAAGTGGTTGATGCAACAGAAGCGCAAATTCAAGCGGCAACGAAAGATTCTATTCCTCATGTTTGGCCAATATTTTGGTCGTTTAGGGTGATGGTCGGTTTAGGCATTGTCATGTTATTCGTCTTTGCGGCTGCGTTTTGGCAAAGTACTCGACATAAGATTGAAGAAAATAAATGGGTATTGCGGGCGGCTTTATTTAGCTTACCTCTGCCTTGGATTGCGATTCAATGTGGTTGGTTTGTCTCTGAGTATGGGCGCCAACCTTGGACGATTTCTGAAGTTTTACCGACCTTTATGTCAGCGTCTAACCTTACGCTCAGTGATGTTTGGACCAGTATTATTTACATTACCGTGTTTTATACAGTGCTGTTAGTCGTCGAGCTGTTCTTAATGACGAAGTTTATTCGCCGTGGTCCCAGTAGTTTAAAGACGGGCCGCTATCATTTTGAAAAACTAGCAGGCTAACGGGGAGCAGAATATGTTTGATTATGAAGCGTTAAGATTCATTTGGTGGGCATTAATTGGTGTGTTATTCATTGGTTTTGCTGTGACAGATGGATTTGACATGGGCGTGGGTGCATTACTGCCTATTATTGGTAAAGATGATACTGAACGTCGTATCATGATTAATACCATTGCACCGCATTGGGATGGTAATCAAGTGTGGTTGATCACCGGTGCTGGGGCGTTATTTGCTGCTTGGCCAACTGTTTATGCTGTGTCTTTTTCAGGTTTTTACTTGGCGATGATGTTGGTCTTGTTTACCCTCTATCTACGCCCCGTTGGATTTGATTATCGCTCAAAAATAGAAGACCCAAGGTGGCGTAAGACATGGGATTATCTGCTGTTTTTAGGTGGTTTTGTTCCTCCACTTGTGATCGGTATTGCCTTTGGTAATTTACTTCAAGGTGTGCCCTTTAATTTTGACGAGTATTTACGTGCCACATATCATGGCGGCTTTTTTGGGTTACTGAATCCTTTTGCGCTCTTGACTGGTGTGGTGGCTGTGAGTATGTTTATGATGCAAGGGGCCAGTTGGTTACAAATGAAAACCGAGGGGGAATTACGTGTTCGTGCGGCAGGTGCGTCACAAGTTGCTTCTGTTTTTGTTTTGGTTTTCTTTGTGTTATCGGGTTTACTCTTAGTTAATGGAGTGGATGGTTATGTCATCACTTCTGTCATGGATCACAATGCTCCTTCGAATCCTGTGTTAAAAACCGTTGCCGTTGAAGCGGGTGCATGGCTGAACAATTATCAAACCTATCCTGTGACTTTACTGTTTCCCATCGCGGGCTTAGTATTACCTTTATTCGTGTTTATTGCCAGTCGCTTAAATCGTTCTGGGTTTGCCTTTTTCTTTAGCTCCTTAACTGTGGCTATGGTGATTTTAACTTGTGGTTCTGCAATGTTTCCTTTTGTGATGCCTTCATCTCTTGATCCTAATGTGAGTTTAACCATGTGGGATGCAACAGCCAGTGAAAGAACTTTGGGTGTTATGACGATTGCAGCAGCCATTTTTGTCCCTATCATTTTGTGTTATACCATTTGGACTTATTACAAGATGTTTGGTCGTTTAAATCGTCAACATATTGAAAACAATTCAACCTCACTTTATTAAGGGAGCAAGTTATGTGGTATTTTACTTGGATATTAGGACTCTTTCTGGCTTGCTCTTTCGGTATTATCAATGCGTTATGGCTTGAAAGCAGTGAGAATATGGATAGAGAGCACGATGAGCCTATCGATAAATAAGTTCAACTAAAAATAAAAGCCTCGTTCATTCGAGGCTTTTTTATTTTAGGACTAGACAACTAGACACTTCTTATTCGGGAGGTGTTAAACGCTAACGGGATTGCTCTCTTGATTGTGGCGTCGCGGTTTCATCATCAACTTGTACATAACGGGCACCCAAATCAGTGACAATAAGGTGGTTAATAAGGTGCCGCCAGCGATGGCTATGGCAAAAGGAGGCCAAAACCCCCCTCCAGCGATGATTAAAGGTAAAAACCCCCCAATTGTGGTAATGGTGGTGGAGCCAATGTGGCGTCCACAGCTGCTAACCAGTGCAATAATAGTGTGATTATTTCCTTGACGCGAAAGCGGATCGACTTCCAGCTCTGCAATAATGACAATGGCAGCATTGATCGCCAACCCCATGAGTCCAAGCAAAGCGATGATCACAGTAAATCCAAAAGGGTAATTAAAAAGGTACACGCAAAGCAGCCCTAATCCAGCCGATTGCATTGCACTTAATAAAATTATTCCAGTTAATCTAAATGAATTGAAGGATAAGACAATGGTTGTTAACAATAAGGTGAATATGAGCAAGACATTGGATAGTAAATTACCCACTGCCTCGTCGCGTTTAGCGCTTTCTCCCCCTATCTGCATTTGATAGCCAGCAGGTAAGGGAAGGGCATCGAGTCTTGCTTTAGTTGCATTTAAAACCGTTTGCGGTAACACACCATTTTCAATATAGGCTTCAATGGTATTCACTCTTTGTCCGTCTCTGCGTGGGATCGTGCCTCTGCTGACTCTTATTTCACTATCAGAAATGGCTGAGAGTGGGATCCCCGATGCGGTACTGGAAACCAAATTGAGTTCGAATATTCTCATTGGTTCTTGTCGTTGATTGTCATCTAATCGAACACGAACAGGTAAGGATTCTGTTTGCTCTAAAATACTGCCACCGTTGAGGCCTGTGGTGGCCATTTGAATTTGGTTAGCGATGCTACTTAAATGAAGCCCTGTCATTAAACTCGCTTCTTCATCTATTTGTAACCACAATTTCGGTGAACCTGCGCTGAGAGTGGCACGGGTGTGAGTGACATTTTGTGTTTCAGTAAAAATGAGCCTGACTTGTTCCCCTAAACTTTTTAGTTGATCTAAATTAGGGCCAAATAACCTGACTTCAACAGGGGCGTTAAAAGGTGGGCCTTGTTCGAGTTTTCTGACCAGAATTTGTGCTTGAGGATAGGCGCTATCCAGTGTTTGTTGTAGCTGTGGGATCAAGGTGTTGGCCGTTTGGAAATCTTTCACTTTTACCATAGCTTGCGCATAATGATTAGTACTGTGCTGATTTTGCATCATATTATAGTAAAAAGAGGGCGTATTACTGCCAACCATCCAATCAATTCTATCAATGCCTGCATACTGTCTTAGATTTGAATCCATTTCTTCTATTAACTGGCGAGTATGGGCTAAGCTGGCGTGAGAAGCCAAATACACTTCAATATGAAACATATCTCTGTCGGAAGGGGGGAAAAATTGTTCTGTCATTTTTCCCATGGCCATAAAACCTAAGATAGGCAAACAGCCGATGAGCAGAGCCGCTCTTTTTGGATGAGACAGGGCAAAGCGTAAACTTTTCGTAAAAACGTGACTGATTTTAGGAAGCTCTATGCCATGGTGATACCACCGATATCCGTCAGACTGACTGCCAAATTGACCAGCGAGTCCGGCAATAATCGTATGAGAAATAACAAAAGAGCCAAGTAAAGCAAACATGACCGAAATGGCGATTCCACCCACAAATTCACCTGCAGGCCCTGGCATCATGACAATAGGGGCAAAGGCCAGCATGGTTGTAATAGTCGAGCCGGCTAAAGGTCGCCAAAAGTGGTGTAAGGTTTCACTCACTGCATGATAACGGCTCATTCCATTTTGGCGTCTTTGTGCAATCGCATCGACAATCACAATGGCATTATCCACCATGATCCCAAGGGCCACGACGAGTCCTGTGACTGACATCTGATGAATAGGTAACCCCATAAACTTCATGCAAGCTAAGGTAAACAGTGCGGTTAAAGGAAGGGATAAAGCGACAATTAGCGCATTTCTCAAGCCTAAGGTTAACATTAAAACGGCAAGGATAATGATAAAGCCTAACAGTAAACTTTTTATGAGCCCGCCTAAACGTTCTGTGGTGTAACTTTCTTGATCGAATAACCATTCAATTTTGACATTGCTGGGCATGTTTTGTTGAAGTTCGTTGACGACTTGGCGAACATTTTTAAGCCAAGTATCCACACTGGCATCATCAAGCATTCTTGCGGCGACCATAATGCCTTGCTCTTGCTCTATTATGGCGATATTTTCTTCAGGTGTTTTCACTTGGCGTTGAATATCTGCAATATCCTCAAGGCGTATTAAGTGACCATTGTTGCCCATTTTTACGGGAACGTTTCTAATTCTTGTGAGCGAATCGAGTTCCCCTGAAACTTCTACTAGTGCGTTGAAATGTGAGTTGTTAATTTCACCTGCTGATATTTTGGGATCGGCATTGTGTAAAATTAACGCAATGGCAGCTGGAGTGAGTTGTAGCTGCTTGATTTTGCTGGCATGTAGCGTCACTAAGATTTCTTCGGTGGGCTCACCATAGAGTTTAACAAAATCAGTGCCTGATAATGTTCTCAATCGACTTTCCAATTCTTTTGCATAGCGATTTAATACATCAATGCGAATGGGCGTGTTACTTTGCCACGAAAAACCTAAAATCGCGGTATTGGCATAACCTAATTGATCATCAAGGGTGGTATTTTGTGCTTCTTTGGGAAGCAAATGAATGGCGTCGGCAATATAATCTCTGGCTCTAGACCAAACAGGTGCGGTATTGACGACATCATCTTTTAATTCGAGCTGAATAACAGAAATGCCAGGTTTTGATGTTGAGTAAATAAGCTTGAGTTCTTTTATTCGTCTGAGCTGATTTTCTAACACTTGAGTGACCAATGCTTCTACTCGTTCAGAAGAAGCGCCTGGATAGTAAGTGATAACGGATGAAAATCGATTGGTAATGGCCGGATCTTCCATTCTGGGCAGGCTATTGATGGCACCAAGTCCTGCGACTATGATAAGGGCGATCATCAAGCTGAGAAAGCGGCCATTTTCAATAATCACTTTGATCATTATTCATTAACCTCAGGTTGAGTAATGGAGACTTTTTGCCCAGGAATGAGTTTATGTGCGCCTTGATCGATATAAAGTTGATTGGCGTTAATGGGGCCTTGAATATAAGCTTGCTCTTGATTGCTATATAAAATGTCAATATCGCGACGTTCAACATTAAAGGTGTTTTTATCATTGGGGGTGAGAATGTAAATATTCCACAGCCCTCGAATCCCATCGCTTAAGGCGCTAATGGGTACCCAGTAACCGGGTTTTTCGATAGGTTGAATATGAGTAAAATAGGCGAGTTCACCATTGATAACTTGGCTAGATGGAGGTAGAGAGAACCTCAATTCAACGGTACGGGTGATAGGGTTGATTTCTCCCGAGATCCCTTCAATGACAGCCTGATAGTGTTTATTGCCCACTCGAATATCAATCGACTTTTGTGAAGATAAGGTTTTTGCTATCTCTAAAGGCACGCCGATATAAGCCTGAGGTGTGTTTGATTCCACTAAGGTGTAAATGGGAGTGCCTGTGGAGATGACTTCTCCAACATGATGATATTTCTGGCTAATAATGCCCTTAAAGGGGGCAATGATATTGGATTTTTGTATTTTTAATTGATTGGCGGCATAAGCGGCATTTAGCTGGGTTCTGGCGGCTTTGAGTCGATTGACTTGTCCTTTGAGTTCATCAATTTGTTGTTCGGAAATATAATTTTGTTGTGTTAAAGATAAACTGCGTTTTAACGTGCTGAGTGCTAAGTCTAAATCGGCTTGATTTTGTGTCAGGTTGGCTTTGAGTTGGTTTTGTTCCGTTTGTAATAATTGAATATCAAGTTTAGCCAGTAATTGTCCTTTTTCAATATTATCACCAATATCAACATTTAACTGTTTGATTTTTCCTGCGAGTTCAAAGCCGATGGCTGTGGTATTACTGGCTTTTACTATTCCTGAAAATGTTTGGGGTTGTTCATAAGAGGGAGAAGGGATCAGTGCTTGCGTACTCACGGTTTGATACTGTATCTTGGGTTGCTCGTTGGATTTTTGACAAGCACTTAAGGAGCCTAAGCTACTTAATCCTAACATGATAGCCACAGATTGGGTGAACGATTTTATATCCATTTATTCATTCCAATATCAGATTGTTATTTTTATGTATCCTTTTTGTTCTGATTGTAGTTTAACCAGTCTAGACTAGACTGTCTAGTCTACTTTTGCCCTTGTAGACGCTGAGGTTGACTTTATGATTTAATATAAATTTTCATGTGAGAGTAATTTACTGATGGCATTGACGTTATCAAACAGTCAAAACTTGACCAAGCGTGAGCAAAAACACGCCGATATTTTGGCTGCTGCGAATGCGCTATTTTGTGATCAAGGTTTTGTGCATACCAGTATGGATGAAATTGCAAAGAAAGCCGGTGTGTCAAAACAAACACTTTATTCTCATTTTGGTTGTAAGAACACTTTATTTGCGTCCTCAATAACGGCAAAGGCGAATAGTTATCAACTGAACAGTGATATTTTTATTGATCCCAAGCAGCCCGAAAAAACGCTCAGTTATTTTGCCGAGCAATTTGGGCAATTAATGGTGAGTGATGATGCATTGGCCATTTATCAAACTTGTGTGATCCATGCTGATGGGCATCCTGAAATTGCACAGGTTTTTTTTGAAAATGGGCCCGAGTGTATCTTGTCATTACTCAGTGAGTATCTTGAAAAAGTGTCTAGTATCGGCATATATCAATTTGATGAACCTAGGCATTGTGCCGTTCGTTTGTGTTTAATGCTGTTCGGTGAAATGCGCTTAAAGCTAGATTTAGGTATTAATGTTGATGATTTGGTCGAACAAAGAACACACTACCTTCAATCAAGTGTGGATATGTTTCTTCGAGCTTATCGAATATAAACTTCACTCTATTCAATGGGTATGTATCCTGCTATCTTAAAATAGGATTGGTTCATTTTTATACTCTTTATTATTCTACCATCATAGAGTAGTGAGGATGAACTGATAAATTAATTAATTATGTGTTTAGGGAGAAACATGAACGCTATTTCTGTACCCAAATTACCTTTGTTGATACCTGTCTTTTTTTTAGCCAACGTTCAAGCTAAGCCTTCTGCGGATTTTTCCCCTTTTACTTTCAGTTTCGCTAGAGTGGTTGTCGGTAATGCTGATGTGGGTAATAACGGCAATGAGTTACAGAGGGATCAATGGATCACTAATTTTAAGGCTAAATTGCCTTTATCTAAAAAATGGATTATAGGAGCGGATTTTGGTTATGATTATTTAGATTATGACTGGAAGAGTCCTTCTGGTGAAGCAACAGATTATGCTTGGGATCATATTAATCGGTTTAAGGCGGGTGTCTCTGTCGTTTATCGCCCTGATAAACATTGGGTGTTTATGTTATCTCCGCGTCTTCAATATGCTTATGCAGAAACCGCTTCTGCCAGTGATGCGCAAAGTTATGGTGTCGTTATGTCGGCGATGCACCGTTTTTCATCTGGGCATTTATTTGGTTTAGGTGTGGCTTATCTTAATGATATTGATGAGGTAAGAACAGTACCTTATTTGGCTTTTCGTTGGCAAATCAATGATGCTTGGTATTTATCAAATCCTTTCTCTGTTGGTTTTAGTGGACCCGGAGGCGCTGAATTGAGTTATTTAGCCATGCCTAATTGGGAGTTTGGTTTGGGAATATCTAAGCGTACCAATCGTTTTTTAATTGGGGATAATGAAAATACAGCTGAAATCGATGAGTGGGTGAGTCATTTACGGGCGAGCTGGAAGTTGACGCCAAAAATCACCCTCTCTGCATTTGCTGGGTATTTTTTCAGCGGTGAGCTTGAACTTAATCCTGAAGGCACGAATGAAACCATGGATAATCAAGGTGGAGCAGCGATAGAAGCAAGGTTCAGTTTTTAATGGCTGAAACAATAACCTAGAGTCAGTGCATTGAATGAGAATTAGAACTTAGGTTGGTATGAGAAATAGAGTAAGTAATGAGGCATGGCGGGCATGCCTCTTCCTTGAGCCTACATCATTTAACCTGAACTCTGGATAATGAGTGTTAAAAATATTAGATTATTTACCCAGTAAATCACTTTTTAAACTTGATTGAACGGGATCGTCACCGAGCCAAATATTTAATAAGGCTTTTCTGAAAGCATCATCTTTAATGGTAACTTTTTCAGTGCCGTTTTTTGAGGCAATGACACCAGAATGAGGGCTAGTATCAAAAGTGAATTGGTCTCCCTCGGCTATTTTATCTGAAAAAACATCGGTAAATTGCGCTATTTCAGCCTGAATGGGGGCGGTATTACCCTCTGTTGCAGTATCAAAGCCTTCTTTAACGGCTTTTTGCATTTTTTCTGCAGTGATCATGTTGGAAATAATGTTCAGTTTTAAGACAGCGCGAGGTGCATTGATGACGTCAGCAGCTTGATGAGATTTGCTGGGTAAATACAGACTCGCGACATAAAGATCAAAAAACATTTTACTTCGCTCACCTGCGCCATTGAGCACTAAGGTTTGATTATCTATGGTCAAGCTATCAGGTACAGTCACTCCAGCAACCTCTATTGCTTGAGCATGGGGGATTAAAAAAGTACTCAGTAAAAGCAGGGTGGACAGTTTTTTCATATAACGCCTCATAAAAATTAGGTTGTTCCTTAGCCTCTGTGTCCAACTTGATATTGACCATTTTGATGAAACAAAACGGCTTGTTTCTTTTTTGGAGATACCAACAAAGGGCCGTCATCAAAAAATAAAAAGCATTTCCAATTGCGTTCAAATACTTCCCAAGTCGTTTCAATGGCTTGGTATTTATCATAACAAAAATAAACTATAGCATCGCCAGACCAATCGATAAAGTGGGCGAGTGTTTCTGGTAATTGGGGCGCGTCACTGTCCCAAGCACTTTGCCAATGGCCGGTTTCTTTCCAGGTATCTTGTTTAGCCGCCCAATCTCCCTTAGTGAACAGCTCACTGCGACTGCTTTTATTGCTGATCCATTTATTCCATATTAACATGGCACTTTTTTGATCCAGTGGCCTGATATGTGCTTTATCTTCGTTACTAACGGGAAGATCTTTGTGGTTAAAAATCCATTTACGAGTGTATTGCGTTAAGGGAATATAAGTGTGGGACAAGCTGGCCTCTCTATGACGCTCTGCAGAGCAACAATGGTAATAATGACGTGATTCATTATAAAGCTTTCTCTTAAGTTATACCCGTGATATTTCAAGATGTATGTTTTACATGCTCAAGATAAATAAGATAATGGCTAATATTGCGCCAATAAATGGGATCAGTACCGTTAATGCACCAAGAGGAAGGTAAGCGGTTTTATGGGTTTCTCCACAAATGACTCTAATTGTGGTGATCACATAGCCATTATGGGGCAGGGAGTCGAGCCCACCCGATGTGATGGCGATAACACGATGTAATGCATTAGGATCCACGCCAGCTTCAAGGTAATGAGGGGCAATTAAGGGTAAAGCAATGGCTTGTCCACCTGATGCCGATCCCGTTAATGCGACGATGACGCTGATAGCGATAGCGGCACTAATGAGGCCATTTCCCGGCAAGGAGGTCATGTGAATAAGCGTATCATTAAAAGCGGGGGTTAGTTTTGCTACACTGCCAAAGCCAACGACGGCACAGGTATTGGCGATGGCAATTAAAGCACTATAAGTGGCCAGAGAAAGCGCACTGCCTAATTGGACGAATCGTTTCCAATATAAAATGACTGCGCTGATCAATCCCGTTAATAGAGCGATGATTAATGATGAATGACCAAAATCTAAGATAACACTGCAATAAAATGAACTACTAAGCACTAATATCAAAGGGATAAAGCATAAAAAAGGATGAGGTAGCATATTTGATGTTTTAGGTGTTGGGTCGTTTTCTCTATCATCAAAGCGTTCTCCGTTGGCTACGGCACGTTTTATCATGATATGAAATAACCACATTCCTGTTGATGCCATAAATAAAGCGACAACAAGACTAACAGGCCAACCGGCAAATTGATCCGTGCCTAAATACTGCATAGGTTGGAAATTTTGAATTTCCACTGAGCCTGCCGATGTCATCGTAAAAGTAATAGAGCCAAAAGCGAGGGCTGCAGGAATAAATCGTCTGGGTAAATTGGCATCTTTAAACAAACTGAGTGCCATTGGAAAAACGGAAAAAGCCACCACAAAAACACTGACACCGCCATAGGTTAAAATGGCGCAGGTGAGCACTATGGCAAAAGGTGCATGCTTTGAACCGAAAGTGCGCATAATCCAATGGGCTAGACTATCAGCTGCACCACTGATCTCCATGACTTTACCAAACATTGCACCTAATAAAAAAACAATAAACCAATTTTGTAAAAAAGAAGCAAATCCTGTCATATAGCTGACGGTTAAACTCGTGTTATTGTCTGCTAACGGAGGAATGATGGGAATGTGACTGGTAATGGCAAGCACTAAGGCGCATAAAGGTGCTGCAATAAGAATATTCATGCCTTTTAGAGTCAATACTATCAATAATACTAACCCTAAAATTAAGCCCATCATACTGAGTGTCATTATTGTCCTTATTAATGCATTGAGTCGTTAACAGAAGTTACACGGGTATAGACTCGATGTGCAAGTTTTTTGCATTATCAAAGTATCAATTAAAGACTAATGCTGATATATGGCTTGAGTGAGGCACTGTAAGGCATAACCTCTGAGGGCAGGCAGAATAATATGGGCATTTTTGGCTGATTTTTCTTTCAATCCAAAAATAGGGGTATGATTTTAAATACGTTGAAGTTTTGCTTTAAAGAGGATGAGAGTAAATAGTGAGATAATTGCTGCAAACATCAGATACCAAGCTGGGCTGTAAAGCCACTTTGTGTGTTGAATTAAATATTCACTGAAAAATGGCGCTAACCCTCCAAATAGAGCAAAGCCAATGTTAAACCCTAATGAAATGGTTAAGTAGCGTCTTTCTATAGGAATTAGGTTGACCATTAAAGCGGGCAGTGGCCCTTGGTAACTGGTGATTAATAAGCAGAGAGTAATATAAACAAAGATGATGTTAGCAAAGCTGATGTTATGGGATAACCCAAGCAGTAGCGGCAATATGAGGCAAAGTAAAAATAAGCTGGAACCGAGCAAAAATTGATAAGCAGAAAACTTGTCGGAAAGTGCGCCAAATATAATCATGGTGAGAATACTAAAGCCTTGCATGTAAGCGTCGATACTTGCTTTATGCCATTGAATTTGATGAAAGTAGGCTTCTAAATAATGTGGAAAATAGAAGAAGGTAAAGTAGGCCAGAGCTGCAGGCGCAGCGGTGAGGCCGATGAGCATAATAATATCTTTAATATGGCTTATTTTTGTATAAGTAATGGCACATTGATGATTAGGTTTTTTCTGTAAACAAGAAAACTCGACGGACTCAGGCATATTGAACCGCATTAAAAAGAAAATCATACCCAGTATTCCCCCAAGTAAATAGCACCATCGCCAACCTGAGTGTTCAAAGTATATGGTGGGGAAACTCCACTGGAAAAATATGATAACACATGAACCTAACAGTAAACCAATAAGGACAAAACTCCAGATAAGTGCGCCATAGAATCCTTTTTTCTTATTAGGACAGGATTCGAGTATATAAACGAAAGAGCCTCCGCCTTCTCCTCCTGCTGCAATGCCTTGAATAATCCTTAGCAGTATCAACAAAATAGCCGCGCTGTTTCCCCATGATTGCTGAGTCGGTAAACTGGCTATTGTCAACATGGTTAGGCTCATGAGTAAGATACTGAATAATAAAGCATATCTTCTACCTTTTTTGTCGCCAATGAATCCAAAAATATAAGCCCCAAGAGGTCTGGCTAAGTAACTAACAGCAAATAAACCATAACCTATCATTATGGCGATTGAGTCATCGAGTTGTTTAAAAAAGAGTGCGGCAAAAATAGGAATAAAAAAACCATACAGTGCAAAATCGTACCATTCAATGACTGTACCCAATGCCGCATAACGAAAATAGTTTCTGTTTTTCATTAGGTACCTTAAAAGTAATATGACTTTTGCTAGGTTGTTTAATGGATAATCGATATTAAAAACCTAGCATAATATTTGACAACAAAGGGATGCATTTTGTTACTTATAAAATCATTAGGTAGGGATCTACCATTGTAAATTCCATGTTGCTGTTTTTATCTAAGGTGAACACCCTATGCCTATATCAAAGTATAAGAAGTAGATTATTGCCTGTTTTTGACTAATTAGGTGTAGAGATATGAAGAAATTAATAATGGCGAATATCTTAGCTGCTGCGTCCATTGTGTCGTCATCTGCTTTTGCATTAACGAGTGAGCAGTTGAATGTCATATCACAAGAAAGAGCCGATTATTTTCTAATAAATGGTTCAACCGAATCTTGGCAGCAGGCTTGCAATACAATAGTTAATTCTAATCCAGCTCAGGCTAAAATTGATTTTACTCTTGCTTACCCTCTTGAAACGTGTTCAACAACAGATTTTTCTGCTTTTTTTGCATGTAAGGATCGAAATACAGCGAATCAAAATACTCAAAGTGTTTTTGATATTAAAGCCAGTATTACAGCTAATGATTGTAGTGAGCTGTAGTTATTTTTAAAGCATGCGGCAATCTTTTTGCCGCTTTTTTGATGAGATGACATTTCATCTTATGTAATGTTAAATTATCCTACTTTATGTTGTTTTACTCACTTTATATCGATGAAAAGCCATTTCCATTTTAAGTGGCGGATCTCTCCTTTAGAAAATTTGTTCTACATAGTTAATCATTTTAATTCCTAGGCTTCTAAAAGTTTCATTGCTTATATTCGTCTATGCTTGAATGATATTTATTGAGCTTGGAGAGCATAATGAAAAGTAGCTTATCTATTTTACTTTTAACCTTATTAATGGCCGCATTTCCTATTGTGGGGTGTTTAAACAGCAGTGCTTCGGTGCCTGAGACTTCGTTCCGTTTAATGTTAAGTGCTGATACGACGCTTAACGATCCCAGCTACTTTTATTGTGTGGTTGTCTCGCAACCCAGTTTTGAAAATGGGGGGCACCCAACATTGCCTCAATGGACACCCTCGTTATTATTTACGCCAGTTTCATTGATGAATTATGCGCAAAATGTACAAGGTTTTACTGGCTTAGGTAAATTAGATACCACGGCAGATTATATCAATAGTCATTATTTTAAGTCTTATCATGATCCTGATTTTGATGAGTATGCACAATACAGTATTTCAGCAGGCTTTATCGATGCTTTTGTGCTTTGGCCGGGATATGGCATTGAGTGTGCCACCTTTGATGAAAGTGATATTAATAGTCAAGGGAAATATGATAACCGAGTCTTAGCTGGCAGTGATTATAATTAACTGCTAAGGGTTGAATGGAGGATATTAGTTACCTCATTAATATTGTAGCCTTTTTTCGCTGTAAAGCGGATAAGAGGCAAATCGGCTGAGGCGCATGCCTTGTTAACCAATTTGTCTCGCGCTTGTACTTTTTTTCGCTGGTGGCTTTTATCATCCAGTTCAATGACTGCAATCACTTTTAATGTCTGTTTATCACATAATACAAAGTCAAAGTGTTTCGATGAGATTTTGTTAAAAGCAATTTGCCATTGTTGTCGATTCAAATTGTTTCTTGGAGTGAGTACATCAGCAATACGCACTTTGCCAAATAATAGATACTTTTCATTGAAAGCAGGAGCTTGAATCGCGCTGAGCAGGATTTTGAAAAAAGTATTTTCTGCAGGTGAGAAAAGTGCTTGATGTTGCTTATATTGAAGGGAAGGTGAAGACGATAATTTAATGATTAACGTAATAAGGCAGATGAATAAGATAGCGCTGAGAAAAAGAAAGGTGGAGTGATTAATTAACACTGGCATAAACTATCCTTTATGTGAAGAGGAAAGCGATGTTGATATGTTAGGTGAATGGCTAAATGAAATGAATCCTGTCATAGGGGGGAACAGAAGAAGATAATCTTAATGAGGATCATCTTCTATCCACTTATTGATATTTAATGGATCTGTTATTTAATAAAGTATCCAACGGTTAGCCATTTGCCACTTTTTTTACTTAAAGTGAGTATTTCAGTTGAGCTGGCTTTGTTTTGAAATTGAGTTTGATATTGTAAAACGACATATTCTCCATCAGGAGCCCCTGGTAGAGAAGAATAATTTCCTGAGCTGAATTCTGAGCGTGAGATGACTTGGCCCAGTGGTGCACGAATGCCTTGTAGTGTCTCTACCCAACGTTGTTGTGTCAGTTGAGTTTGAAACAGAGGATCGGCTTGTTGCCAACTTTGCGCATAGGCACCAGTGTCAATAATCGCGAGCCATTGCTTGGCCAGTTCCAGTTCGGTAGATTGTTGAGACCAAGCTAAAGATGAGAATAATACGAGTAGAGCAGCCATTAATTTTTTTGTCATAGTAAACTCCTTTTTGAATAAACTTAACCTTAATTTATTGCGTATCGGATGTTGCTATTCACATAAATTCCTTTTTACTCCTTTAAACTACCAAGTTAAAAAAATCTTAGCAAGTGAGTGTGACATTCTATGTTTTTAGTGCATCATGTCATTTCCATGTCAATCTAATTTTGTAGATGGACAGGGATAGGGTATGAGAGTCACTGATTAAAAATAATGAGAAAAGGATCTTGTCATGCAGAGCATAAAATTCACTTTATTAGCGGGGGGCTTGCTGGTATCACTGTTAGTGACGGCTTGCAGTCATCATGATGGCCAAGGGGAGCAGGAGAAAGTGTTAAACAATACTGAAACGCCTAAGTACCAAACTTATGTGAATGCTGGGCAGATTGTTCCTGTGATGCAATTTACCGACATTGAAGGCCTGCACATCAACTTAGCAGAGTCTAACCGTAAAAAGTTATTGATATTATTCGCCACTTGGTGCACTGATTCACAACGAGCGATGAAAGCCTTAGTTGAATCGGCTTTGATTGATGATGAGACTATTCACATTATCGGTATTGGTCGTGAGGAAACCCCTGAGGATTTGCGTCAGTTTGCTAAGACCCATCATTTATCCTTTGCGTTAGTGGCAGATACGGATAGGAATATATACAAGCAATTTGCCAATGCGGGTATTCCTCGTTTTATTTTATTGGATGAGGATAACCACATTGTTAAAACCTTATTATTAGAGTACGAAACGAAAGAGGGGGAACTTTTAGCCCCTGTTCAATGGTGATGAGTTAAGGGATCAGGCACGGGTATAAGCTAAAATCAATTCACCAAGACGCTTAACCCCTGCCTCCATTTGCCGATCCCAAGGCAGGGCAAAAGTGATCCTAAAGAATGACTGATAATCTTGGTTAAATGAAAACATGGCGCCAGGAGCAATAGAGAGTTTGGCTGCAATGGCTTGTTCCCATAATGTTTCGCTGCTCAAATGATCAGGCAGTTTTATCCATAGACAAGGCCCACCTGCCACTTGGCTATAATAAAAGTCTGCACGGTTTATTTGATTAAAAGACGGTAAAAGTAGGCTTAATGCTGAAGTGTAATTGGCTTTGAGGCGAGTATGTAATTGCCGCATTAATTGAGCAAATTGTTTGGATTGCATTAATTCAATCATCATATATTGCAGGCAAAGATTGGGCTCTTCGCTGATGATTTGCTTAGCGAATAAACACGGGTCTAAGGTATTGGTACAGATTAAGTATCCTAAGTTGATAGTGTGTGACAAAGTATCATAAAAGTCACTGAGTGTGATGATGCGGCAATGAGAATTCGGTGTGACAAGGCTGGCGATGCTACAAGGTCTGTGAGTCCCAAAATGAAGCTCGCCTCTGTCGTATTCAATAATGGTCACTTCATGTTTTTCAGCCCATTGAATTAACGCTAACTTATCTTTATTGGACAAGACTCTGCCTGTAGGATCGGCAAAGTTAGGATTGATTAAATAGGTTTTAAAGGGCTGTAATTGATACGCTGTAGAGAGCAAATTCAGCTCGTCTTGATAGCGTTCTTGAATGGGAATTTCAATCACATTGGCGTTAATCTGTTTCAATATGGATTGAAAGAAAAAGGACATGGGCGACTCTATTGCAATAGGGCCTGTGAGCGTTTGCGTTGCGATGAGGGCTGTCATTAAACCATCTCTACGACCATTATTAATCAATATTTGTTCCGGTTTAAAGATTTGGTTTGATTTGGCTAAATGCTGAGTAATGGCCTGTCTAAGGGAAGGCAATCCTTCAATGGGATCTTGCATGATTAATTGATAGGGGCGATGTTTCAAGGCTTTTTTATGCAGTCGGTTAAGGAGTAATTCATTGTCAATGACGCTGCTGGGGGCGGTGCAAGATAAAGGGAGAATATTGGGGTCATTAAATGAAAATTGCACCGCTTTATTCAAACTGAGCCCAGCTTGAATATAGTTAATTTTTTTACCGTAATTAGGCGGTGTAATCGATTTTTTATTGATGACAAAGTAACCGACTTTTGGTCTTGCTTCAATCCAACCCTGTTTTTCGAGTTCATAATAGGCTTGCACTACGGTTGAGACTCCTACGCCTCGAATTTTGGCGAGTTCTCGTACCGACATGAGTTTACCTTTTATCTGTTCCCGCTCAATTTCATCAATAATATGATTCACTATCAGACGGTATTTAAAGTTTGGCATAGGTTTTTCTTTAGAATGCATTAAATAAGCAATATCAAAAACTGTATTGGGTTTTATTGTATATCACTGTATCTGTTTTGCTTTGTGAATACTATATAAGATAAAACCCAATACAGAAAAGTGTGTATAGCAGTGAATAAGGATGTCAAAATGAAGATCATTACTCAAACGCCAAGATTAATCATTCGAGAGTTTAATTTAAGTGATGCCCAAGCCGTGTATGATTTTAATGCCCCCAAAGAGGTGAATTTATACACAGGAGATGCGGGCATGTGTGAAAGTGTGAATGATGCTCAAAAGATTATTACTGATATTTGGCTTAAAGAATATCAATCCATAGGTTTTGGGCGCTGGGCGGTTGTGCTTAAAGAAACGGGAAAGGTTATCGGTTTTTGTGGTTTCAAAAATGAGACGCGTATTAATGAAATTGATATTGGCTACCGCTTGCACCCGGATTTTTGGGGAAGAGGATTAGCAACAGAAGCCAATAAAGCCTGTATTGAATATGCCAAACAACATATGGCGCTGAATTTCGTGGTGGGTGATGCCGTTGCAGAGAATACTGCCTCTATTAATATTTTACGTAAGTTAGGCATGCACTTTATTAAAACCTATCAAGAGAAGGATTGGTTATTACATCGCTATGGAATGAATTTAAGATAGCTTAATGTTAAAGGCTGAAATCATTTCAACACAGAGTATTGATAAGTTGATTGTAAATACACCTATTTTAGAAACAGCGAGGCTGAGATTAAATGAGACTAGGCTTGATGATAGCGAAGAGATATTCGCACTTTTCTCTACCCCAAAAGTCACGCAGTTTTATGATTTAGGTGCGTTTGAGTCAATTGAAAAAGTACGCGACTTTATTGGCGAAGAGGCGAGAAAGTAGCAGGAACAGAAGATGCTGAGGTGGGTAATTAGGGACAAATTGACTCTTGAATATTTAGGTGGGTGTGGTGTAAATCACTTTGAAAGTGAGCGGCACGTGGCTGTTATTGGTTATGAGTTACATTATGGATCATGGGGGAAGGGAATTGCTAGTGAGGTGTTAGAAAAAGTGGTCGATTTTTTATTTTCAGCAGCTTGTACACATTCGGTGAATCGTATTGAGGCCTATGTGATGCAGGGTAATATGGGATCAGAAAGGGTATTGAATAAACTGGGTTTTATCAAAGAAGCCTTATTGAGGCAGCATAGCTATTGGAAAGGGCGCTATCATGACTTATCTTTGTATGCTTTGTTGAGGGATGATTGGCATCGCGGGAGTCTGTAATGCTTTAGTATGGTTATCATTCCAGACTTGTTGGCCCAGTGGCGTGAGGTTTGTCGGATGTAGGCAATCATTAATGTCAGCACCGTGACCTTTTTCGCTGAATGTGAGATTGTTATTATCATCTGCGCTCCAGATCCAAACAAATCGACCTATGCCCAGTTTTTTTGCGGATTGAAACATGGCTTGGGTGGCCTGTGAGGTGGAAACGGATAGATTTTCTGCACCGTATTCTGTGATGATTAATGCTTGCTCATTATTTAATACACTTTGTTGAAAATGATAGAGTTTATCTTGCTTATTATCATTCCACTGCTCATAAACATGTTGACTGAATATCAGGTTGTTTAAGGGGTCCACATCAGAGGCGAGCAGGCGTGGCCCTTGAGAGAGTATGGCACTTTTTTCTATTGGCACTTTTGCACTGGACCAGTCACAGGCATCTTGTCCCCAACACCAACCTTGAACTAAGATTGGGTTGATGTTGCCTGTTTGCCGAATAGCTTGAATGAGGGTTTTATTTAAATTAAGCCAAGATATTGCTTCTTTTTTAGGATCGGAAGTTAAACTTTCTTTAGTGCCGGGTTCATTAGTGGTTTCGAACCATACGTAAGGATTATCTTTATAACGCTTGGCAAAGAAACTGTATTCTTGGGTTAACGCATCCCATTTATTTGGCCAGTAAGTGCCTATGCCGTGTCCTTTTTGCGGACTGTCCATGGCTAAATTAAAGATAACTACAATATGTTTGTTAGCGAAATCTTTTACCAGTAAGTCAAATTCCCATGTGGGGTTATACCAAAAAGTCTCAGGAAAATGAGCCACGCGAATGGCATTAAATTTCCAACAATTGACGATTGCGTTAAAGTCTTCATTACGATCCGCGAAAATATTGACCCCTTTTGTGATAAAAGGATTGCCTTGAGGGTCGAGGATAGTGTTTTTAATCACCATAAATGGCAAGCTTGATACAGGAAAGCTGATGAAGCACAAGAGAGTAAGCATCATTGAGTTCATAGAAAGAGCGAGTATGTTATAATACGTTTGCGCTATCCTTTTGAACATAATGACTGATTTTACCAAGAAGTGGTAATTTGCACTCCGGCATTCACACCGAATGTGTCATCTTCATAGGCATCCCCACCAATGTCATCTGCTTTATAGTCTTCTGACCAAGCTGCGAAGGTAATAAAGCTTCTAAGCTGAGTATTAAGGCCAAGTTGCATAAAAGGATCAATTGTGAATTTGGTGACTATGCCGTCTCTTGTGGCCGTTCTAAGCTGATCGGAACTCACATAATCCATGCCCAGCTCAAATTGTAAGCCAAAGATATCGTCAAACATATAAGTGGGCCGCACGCCAAAGGAGTACCAGTTACGAATACTGCCATAAGTGGGATCTATGTTGCCATTTCTATCGTGTTGATAGATCCCCAATGTGATTAATGACCATTTAGGTGTTAATGGAATGGTAAAAAAATCTAATATGCGAAGGCTTCGAGCTTCATTTAAATCATAAATATTGGGGGTGACATTTTCGCCCGAAAGCGTTAGTTGGTCTGTACCCGCTCTAAAATTAGAGGATGTCCCTATGCCATACATGGCGGCAAAGGTATTTTCTCCACCAAAAAAGTGATCGTTAAAATTAAAAAAACCAATGCCAAAGCCTGAAGCCGCTTTTGTTTGGTAAGAATAGGTATCGCCATTGGAAGAGTCATAGGCCTCGGCGTTGCCGCCACGATCGTAAGAGGCATTGAGCCAGATCATGCTGTGGGTTTTACCCAATGGAATATTATGAATTTGTACATCTAGATTGCTTTTAGATAATATTCCATCGTTGCTGCCTAGATAATCTGATGTTGAATCAGCAGGAATATCCGGCCCGCCAATAAAGGCCACATTGAGTTTGACCGTCTCCCCTAAGGCGATATTTTCAGCGCCTGCACCCACGCCACTCATATCGAGAAAATAAAAGTCATTGAGTAAAGATTCATCAAGGCGATAGTAGCGCTGTCCACCCCATACTTGAGCATCGGGATCTGAGGTAAACATGTTTGCCCCAGAAACAAAAGATTCGGCGATATAAAGATGATTAACATTGCTACTATAGGGAGCGGAAGAAGGAGGAGAGTAAAAATACGCTAATCGTACTTGAGCTTCCCAATAAGGATCAATGGGCTTGTCTAAAATACTACTGTTGTAGCCCAAGATTAACTCGCCGTAGGTATCTGCTTCATTACCTAAACGGTATTTTGTGGGGCTAGGAACATCGGGATTTCGAAAGGCGGTCATGCTATTCCCTAGCTTATTGACGCCATAACCTGAACGAAAGTAGCCACCGTAAATAAAATGCTCCACAGAGGTTAATTTATCCGGATAAGCAGAAGACTGACTCGCTTCTTGAGTCATGTTTTCATCATCTTCTTGTTTCTTTGTCTCTTTGTTGTACTGTTGGCCTGAGTCAGCAGTAACAAGTTTATTTTCTTGTTGGCTGTCGGCTGTTTTAATGGAAGAGGAGTTTTGTTGGTTTTGTTTTGTTTCAAGTGCGGCTTTTTGTTCTAGTGCCTTGAGTTGTTCAGCTATTTTGGCCATCTGTTGTTGATATTGCTGTTGAATCGATTTCATGTCAGCTTTGAGCTGCTGTAGCTGTTCTTCTGACGTCAAAGTTTGAGTCTCTTTGGCTAACAGAGTCGATGAAAAGAAAGTGAGGGGGGAAAATAGTAGCACGGATAGTATTACAGGTTTTAAATCCTTGTTTGTCATTATGGATCCTTGCTTGAAAAGCGCGCTAGCAAGTATGGTTAGGGATGTAAATACTCAACGGCCCATTTTGCTAACACTCAGTTATGTTTGAAAATCTTGACTGTTTATAATCCTAGTGAATAAGTAATAGAACAGCAATTTTTGCAAAAATTACTATGCTTTAGTCTAGGTTTTAGAGTAAAAAATTAAGATTATTGGTTTTGTGATAGTGATAGTGATAGTGATAGTGATAGTGATAGGAAGATAGGGATAGATTACGCTTTGTGATGAGTTGATGGTATGAAATATAAAAGAGAAGAATAAAACAATTCAAGGTTTTTCAAAGAGGTTGGAGACTATCATATTAGGTCTGAGCTAGTACAATTTAGATGGGCTTCGATTAGAGTCTTTGTTTGGTGTTTATAGTGTTCTGATGATATCGATATCGTCATTCTATTTTTTAAATCTGTAGGATCTGAAACCGGAAAGTATTCGCCTGTTATCATTGAGTTATACCTTAGATACTTCAATATGCAGAGTTCAGTGGGAATGGAACGTTTTTAGTCAAGGTCATTCATTGCTCCTGCATAAATGGCATTTAATTTTGTAAGCGGATCATATTGGTATTGTCGTAGACACCGCTACAACTGCCATTGGTACGAATTCTCACCTTTTTATTGGCCATTAAAGCCGCGAGGGCAGTGCTATACATGGTTTGGCCCTGAAATTTACTCATATCCCAAGCAACATAGCCATTATCACAATTGCTTTTAGAGACCCAATTTTCACAAGGTTTGATAAAAGCGATATTAGAGTCATTCATGGCCTGAATTTCACAAACTTCGATGACGTAATCGGCAGCAAAGGAGCTGATAGGCAGTAATAATAAGGTCGCCGCAGTTAAATATTTCATAGTGGTTCCGTTTTAAAAGAATAATTTTTATTATAGGCGAAGAGTAATCACAATATAGGGTCAGTGAGTAGGCAGAGAAGAAAAGTTAACAAAACCCTTGAGTAATTAATAACGTCACCGATAAATTTTATTTATCGGTAAGTTAACAACTGGTCTCCCCACAGGGACTCGAACCCCGATCGATCGCTTAGGAGGCGACTGCTCTATCCTGTTGAGCTATAGGGAGACGCCATTGATTATACTGATTTTTATGCTGATGAAAAGGCTTTAAATTTAATTGCTTGAATATTGAACGCTTAGCGGCTTATTATGCTCTTTTTATTTGAGGATCAGATCGTTTATCTGAATATTACTCATGGCGTCTTGTGGGGATAAATGGGACTTTGCAATATTTTCGCTTACTTGATCTATAGTGATTTGAACGTCACTGTCTACTGCCGTTATACGTTCTATATTTATGCGATCTTGCATTTGATTTTGCAGTACCAGTCGAAAGTTATCGCCGACTTTAACGCCATTTCGTCTACCGAGGTTAATGAGAATTTTATTGCCATAACGGGCAATCACTTGTCCAATAACCGGACGGCATGCCAGTGTATGATCAAGGTCGTGGCTCACCTGAGATAAAACAGTGTCAATATTTTGACCATAATCACTTTGCCAAAAGGTTTGGCTTGCCGAGTCAACTTGAGCGGTTAGGCTAAATTCCCATTCTGCTTCACTTTCATAACGCTTTTGCCAAATGCGTTCTCCGCTGATCCCATGATATAGGCTGAGGGTAATGACAAATTGGCGATTCGGTGAGGTTTCCCACAAGCCGAAAATATAGCGCGGATTATCGGTGGCGATATTGTTAATACTGGGGATCAACAGATATTGGCTATTGGTTATTGTGTTAAGCCAGTTTGGGATTCGAGTGCTGTGAGTGGAGGACAATGAAGGGGAGAAATCGAGGCGCTCCTTTGAATATGTTAGGGCAAATCCGTGTTGCAAATTAAGGTTGAGCTTTTGGGTGAGTCGCTGGGAAAGGTGCTGTTCAAAATGGCCTATTTGTCCATAGCGCAACTGACTTCTGTCGTGAATTTGTGCTTGTGGTACCAAAATACTGGCTTTGATGCTTGAATGGCAGGCAGGAACGGCAGATGTTTGCGCAAGCTCTGGTTGAGCTGAGCTTGCATGACAAAATAAGCTTAATACTAGTAGGCATGGAGTGATGAATTGAGTTAACTGAGTGAACAATATCGGCCTCGTTATTGCTAGTGTCTGTTTATTTAGTACCTGCTTGCGTGCCTGTCTGCACACTTACCTGATTTAAATAAGCAATATGTATGCCGTCGTTAAGTAAAACACAATGAATGACATTCACTCAAGTTATGGGCCTCTTAGCCGATATTCTAGAATCGCTATAATGATTTTATGAATGTAAGGACTGATTTTCATGCTGAAAATTGATAAGGCGAATAGTCGAGCTTGGCAGCGTCAGTTGAAGCGCTTTTTAGGTTTGTCTCTTTATGGTGTATTGTTTACTTTTATCGGTTGCAGTAGTCATGAGGGGAATACTTTTGCCGATCATACCGCTACGGATATCACTCATATACCGCTAACTCAGAACAGGTCCTTTGATAAACAGAGTTTTCATGCTTTTGCGTCACAAATAGCGAATTTATTGGATGAGCTGGTGGTGTTTAATCAAGGTTTACCCGAAGCACAGCTTATTGTGGTGGCAACTCCCGTATTGTTAAGTGAACTCACCAAAACCAATGCTGTGGGGTTGGCATTGCAAGACAGTTTAATGACAGGGTTACAGCAAAGAGCATTTACTGTGATAGATGCCAATATGAGTCCTAAATTGAAAGTGACGTCAGCGGGTGATTTTATGTTGACGCGAGATTGGAGGCAATTATCTTCGTCTTTAATGGTTGATCATGCGCTAGTCTCGACGATGATCTTAACGCCTGAAGGTTTGATATTGAATGCGCGATTATTGCATATTTCGAGTCAACGGGTAATGTCTTCAGCACAAACTTTTTTTAGCCATGATGAACTGGCGGGGGTGATGACGCTAGAGCAAACAAGATCACAGCAAGCATTGGCGCAGCAAACAGCGCCAAAAGTGGAGTTGAAGACGATACGCCCATCGCAGGAGGATATTCAGCAAGGCCATCAAAAAACAAATTTAAGCCAAGTGTTAGAAAATGAGAGTGTGGAAGAAGTGGATAATGGGATCGCTTTTTTCTGACAGATATTAGGGATAAAAGACAAAGAAAACTAGTAGGATATTACAAAAGGTAAACCAAGTTAGACTTTGATGTTATTGCCCAAAGAAGACAAGGTTGAGGTCTTGCCTTTATCATTATAAGTTAAACTCGATGCATTTCGGCTGACTTGTAATGCCTGAGAAAGACGGTTGAGACTCGCTTGATTGAATGCCACTAGATGAGCATTTTCAGTATTTAATTGCTGACACTGTGCGAGGAGCTGTTTGGATAGCTGTAACTTATGGATTAAATCAGGCTGGCTCTGCAAAAGGTTTTTTTTAGGATGATGAGCCATGTTTTGATCATGAGTCTTGATTTGGTCTAGTAGTGTGGCTTTTTCACCGCAAAGGCGCAGCAATATATCAGCCTCTTTATGAAGAACAGCTTGTTTTTCCTTTGCCAATATGGCTTGCAGTTGAAGCAGCCTATCATGTTGTAACTCCAGCAATGAGTCTAAGGCTTCCATTATAATGTCTCTTCGTTCAGTTTAGTTTTTGTATTTTAGCCAAGTTCATTTTCAAAACTCGCAATGTTTTTAGCCAGTTTTTCAGGATCGACTTTATAATGCCCCTCACTGATAGCCAGTTTGATGGCCTCAATTTTTGCCTTATCTATTTCAGGTAATTGAGAAAGATTGGATTGAGCGCCCTGCACTTGTTGCGCTTGAGAGGTGATAGATACTGAATCCGCAGGTGCAGTGCGGATTTGTTGAGACTGAGCTGTTTTGGGGTCAGTATTTTTATGGCCGAATAATGGCGATATTGTACTCTTGTGACTTAGTGTGTGTTTAATATCAATGGCCATTTTTTATTCCAAATGAGAAAGGCACTACCGAATACTGAGGTTATCGGCCAGTTCCGTGATAGCTTTAGGGCTATTTTAAAGTCTGATAGTGACTTGAGCAATGCCGGAGACATAAGCATTGACTTTTTTTTGAGTGTATCGGTTGCTGATAGCTATGGCGTCGCCCAGATTACCGTCATTAAGGGCTGTTCCTTGTGTTTTAATGTTAAGGCTGCCAGTACGGGCGATAATGGTAACAGTGTCACCTTCACAGATCAGGCAAAAATGATTGTCAAATAAGGGGGTATTAGCTGGCACACGCCGCTTGAGGCGAGCGCCAATGACATGGTTAAGTTTAATTTGTTGTTGTCCTCGTAAATGGCTTTTTTCTATATAGGCAATATCGACATCCTTTTCATCAATAATCTGAGCTGCACCTAATAATCGTTTACTCACTACAACGGGAAATAAGATATCAACCCGTACGTTTAGAAAAAGCTGCCAAGGGTAATCGAGCTCAGGACTGACACAAGTGATTTTCACCGTATTATTACGTTTAATGTCTCTATTGCTGGCAAGACTTGCTTTGAGGGGACCTGAACAAGCAGGAATATATTGTGCTGAGTGTATTGCTTGTGGTGTGATTTTTACTTTCGCTCCGTTTGGTACAACAATTTTTTTCTCTATTGCCGCTATAGCTATAGTAGTTAAGGCCGATAAAGTAGGAGTTGCCGCAATATTGTTGCCAATAGCGAATTTAGGTAGTAAAAGAAAAAGAAGAAAGATACAATATTTAACTTTCATAATCAATATATTAGCTCTATCTTTAAGTCAATGTCCAAAGCGTCATTATTTTGACTTAAATGAAATTAGGCGCTTTTGTGTTTTGGGGCAATATCCTTTGTAAGCAATTAATATGCCCGTTTATGAGTCCTGTTTAGTTTTCCATGCATGGTATGCATGATGAGGCTTTAACTTAAACGCTATGAGTAAGTTGAGCACAGATCCATAAGAATAAGGTTTACTTTATGTCACGCATTCTCGACTCTGTAAATAAACGTACCCAATTGGTGGGGCAAAATCGATTAGAGCTCTTGTTATTTAAGCTAAATGGTAGGCAAAGGTTTGGCATTAATGTTTTTAAAGTTAAAGAAGTACTGCAATGCCCTAAACTGACGAGTTTACCGAAACTCAACAATAATATTCGTGGTGTAGCACACATTCGTGGTGTGACGATTTCGGTGATTGATTTGAGTGCGGCAACAGGTGGACGCCCCATTGAAGATACCTCAGGCTGCTTCATTATTATTTCTGAATATAATCGAAGTGTACAAGGTTTTTTGGTGCGCTCCGTTGAACGTATCATTAATATGAATTGGGAAAGTATCATGCCTCCGCCTCAAGGTACAGGGCGCTATTCTTATTTGACTGCGGTGACGGAAATTGACAGTGAACTGGTTGAAATTTTAGATGTGGAAAAAATTCTCGATGAAGTTTCCCCTGCTAATACCAATATCAGTAAAGAGCTGGATGAACAACTCACTATCGATAAGAACAAGCATTATCATATTATGGTGATTGATGATTCTTCTGTGGCCCGTAAACAGATCATCAGGGCGCTATCGGCATTGGATTTGCAAATTGATACGGCAAAAGATGGAAAAGAGGCGTTAAATAAATTAAAAAATATTGCTGCTGGCATGGATAACGTCGCCAATGAAATTCCATTGATTATTTCTGATATTGAAATGCCAGAAATGGATGGTTATACCTTAACGGCAGAAATTCGAGATGATCCAAAATTAAAGGACATTAAGGTGGTTTTACATACTTCTCTCAGTGGCGTCTTCAATCAAGCCATGGTTGAGAAAGTGGGAGCGGATGACTTCATTGCTAAGTTTAATCCTGATGAATTAGCTGGCGCAGTCAATAAGCATCTAAGTGTTTAATTTAGAATTGAGTAATATCATAGTGTTTTGACTTGTATTTTGGAAAGCGCTGGGGTATAACCCAGCGCAATTGTTATGATTTTTAATGTTCCCTTGCTATTCATCTAGGATGTAAACTTGCCAAATAAATCACTTGAACACCTTGAGTATAACCAGTTTAGGCTTTTTTTAGAGCAACATAGTGGCATCGTATTAGGGGAAAATAAACAGTATCTGGTTCGCAGTCGATTGGCGCCATTAATGGGGAAATACAATCTGCCTTCTTTATCGGATGTGGTGAGGCATTCAATGAAGCCTGCGGCAAGACAATTACGCATTGAGGTCATTGATGCAATGACAACGAATGAGACTTTGTGGTTTAGAGATAACTACCCATTTGAATTGTTGCAAAATCACTTGCTGCCTCAATATATGCGCCTAGGGCGGCCATTAAAAATCTGGTCTGCGGCATGCTCTTCGGGCCAAGAACCTTATTCTTTGGCTATGTCAGTGCTTGAGTATCAGCAAAAAAGCTTAAGCCGTTTACCCTTTAACTGTGATATTCTGGCAACGGATCTCTCTCCCACTATGTTAGAGAAGTCTAAGTTGGGCGTATATGACAATTTAGCACTTGGTAGAGGGTTATCGGAGAGCAGAAAACAACGCTTTTTTGATCCTGTGACTGACAGGGCTGAATTAGCCCTAGCTGCAGGGGGGAGCCGTTTTCAGTCAAGTTCAAATACTGGAAAAATGGCTATAAAAGAAGCTGTTAAACGTATGGTAAACTTTAGAGCTCATAATTTACTTGATAATTACAGTTTATTAGGGAAGTTTGACATTATTTTCTGTCGTAATGTGCTCATTTATTTTTCACCTGAATCGAAACAAAAAATATTACGGCAATTTGCGACAGTATTAAATTCAAAAGGGATTTTATTTTTAGGCGCATCTGAGTCTATTTCTGGGCTCAGTGAAGAATTTAGCATGGTACGCTGTCATCCCGGTATCTATTATCAAAAACGGTATTGATGTCATATTTTTTAATTGTCATTTTATCAGTTCATCATTACTTAAGCTTTTAATATCCATTTGACTATTTTAGTGGTTAAGAGGGTTTTAGTGGTTAAGAAGAGGGATTAATGTATTTAATGATATTGTGTGTATATGATTTATTTTGTTAAAATCTAGTTGTTAACTTAAACTTTTATTATTTTATTTAAGTGATTTTATTTAGGTGGTTTTATTTAAGTGTGCTCATTTTAGTCAATGTGTATATTGGGTTTTATTTTTTCCACCTTAATCGATTTGATTTTACTTCTTAATCGAATGAGTAATAAATTAAAATATGAAGTTGGTTACCTTTTATCTATAATTCAAATACAAATTTTATCATTTCATTTTAAATATTTTTATTTTTTCACTGTGGTTTTCGTTATTTTCATTTGGTTTTGTCAGTGTTTGTAAATGTGTTCACTGAAAAAGTAATGTGTGTTGAATTATAATAATAATAATGTCTAATTTAGCTTTAAGTATTATTTTTTGGCTTATTTTTACTTTATCTTAACTGTGATTACCTCTATTTAGGTTATGTTTTTAAATGATTTTTTATTATTGAATGCTATTTTTGAATATTGCTCAGTCTTAAGTTGAACTTAAGCTGAATGAATTCAGGTTAAGATTATATTAAGTTCATTTTTATTTGAAACTTAAAATAATGCTGGGATAATAAAAAATATTATTATTTTAGTCTTTATTTTATTGAGTCGAGAGGAATGGTAAGCATAAAATATTGGATAACAATAAATAGTCAGTAATAAGTAGTCAGTGAGTTTGAAAGGTAAAACGTCATGGCATTATGACTTTACTTTTTATTAAGTAAAGTACTTCTTATGTCAAGAATTCAAATTTTTTAATTAATACTGTTGTTATTTAATTAAGTATTTAAGATTGCTTCTATGGGTATATCAAATTTAAATGATATCCATAGTGGGGGTATATCAGTTACTTTTTGAGTATCAACAAGAGGTTATTTTGATGAAACCATCCATTAGAACATTACTTTACTTGTCATTATTTGCATTGTCTTCGCAATTGGTGGCTTGTGGCGGTAGTGATAGCGATAGCAGTACTTCAAGCGACAGTAGTTCAACAGACAGTAGTGATTCTTCAAGTGATAGTGGTGATGAGAGTGCGACAACCAGTGTCACATTAACGCCTGCTTTAAGCCCCAATCCTCTATCCAGCGAAGGTCAGGGGGTGATTACCATCACGGCCGATACTGTTCCGTCAAGTGATACTGTGGTTTCCGCTACTGAAAGTGATAACTTACTGACTTTTAGTGACTCGACTTGTACTATTAGCACGAGTGCGACCAGTTGTACGATTTCTGTTACCGCAGCTAGTGTGGACGATGACACGACAAAATCAGGTACAGTGACATTTAGTACTGATAACAGTGATGCATCAATTTCATCATTGAGCTTTAGTATTGAAGGAGACAGCAGTAGTTCTTCGAATGACTCAGAGACGAGTACTCCCTTTGTGATGGCTTATTATCCTAATTATGCGGGTTATGATAATAATAATACGAGTTCAAGTGAAGTGTCTTCTGAAGATCCTTGTAAGGATGCGGGTTACTATATTGCTCAAGCGTCTTATAATGTTCCCGGTATTGAAGAAGAAGGCAATTATGTCGGTTACCCAGCCTGTAATAAAGGCAGTAACTCATCAGCCAACAATGGTACCACTGAAAATCAGCATTTCGAAGATATGTTAGAGGGCTTAACAGCGGTTAACTACGGTTTCTTCTTACCAGAAAGTGACGGTACCTTCACATTTAATGATCCTTGGACGGATCAAAAGCTGACAGACTATGACACTGGTGGTCTATGTGATACCTCGAAAGAAGGTTCTGAAGTGTGTTACTACGATTCAACTCAAGGGACGAGTGGTACAGCAGCAGAATTAACCCGTACTGACGGTTATGAAAACTGCTGGGAATATGTTTGTTATGGTGCATTTTCGGCTTTCACTGATTTACAAAATGAGGCGGGCACATTAAAACATTATATTGCTATTGGTGGTTGGACGTACCTGTCTTATATGGATCGTTTAGTGTCATCAAATGGAACGAGTATCAGCTCAACAAATATTGAGAACTTTTTAAAGGTTGCGAAGCATTTAAAAGCTAATGGTGTGGATGGCATTGATTTAGACATAGAGTTTAATGATCCCGCTACAGATTATGCGAGCAGTCTCTTGTTCCAAGCCTTGGCTGATAATGCGACAAATAATGCAAATGGCCAAAGCTTAGTTGAGCAGATAAAAGATTTGGGCTTAGAAGTGTCTATCACTATTCAAGCAACGCCTGGTATGTTGCAAGGCTTGATGGGGAACGATGGGAGCGATAGCAGTTACAACTATATTCAATCATGGTTTGATCAAGGCTTAGATCATTTTAACCTGATGACTTATGACTTCCATGGTAATTTTGATTACGGAACGGATAATTACACTGGCTTTAACAGCAACTTGTTTAGCTATAACAGTGGGACTTATAGTGATCCTTTCGCTTTATATACCGATCCTGTAACAGGTGAAGATGCTGATTTCTCTATTGACGGTTCTCTTAAATATTTAAACGCAGGTAATGATGCTGAGAGCTTAAGCAGCTGGAATCGTCTGAGTTCGACGGATTTACTTAAAGTCAATATAGGATTAGCGGCTTATGGGCGTGCTTATAGCGGTGTGACTATCGATACAGATATGGATCCTGACAGCACAGGACTTTATCAGTCCATCTCAAATGCGGCTATTTTACCTGGTGATCAAGACAGTGCGACATGTTCAACGGATCCTAGCAGTAGTGATGCATGTAATGGCATGTTCTCATACAATTACTTATTAAATGACATGTTAACCAATGGTTTTACCGCTAAGGATTGGACCTATTACGATTCAGTGACTCAGGAAACCTATGCCATTGGTTCAACGATGTTTAAAGCGAGCGCATTTACACCGACGACTTCTTCAACGGTTTATGATACGGTGAATAATGTGACGGCTGTTGCACCAAGTAGTGCTTATCCTTCGTCAGTAACCAATTCATTTGTGGCTTATACATCGGCTAATGTTGCAAAATCTTATGGTACATATGCGAAGAAGAAGGGCTTAGGTGGCGTCATCATGTGGACTATCAATGGTGATGTGTCTTATAAAGAGGATCAGAGTAATTCGCTCATCTATAACTTTGAACAAGGTTATAATTCGGCCAATTAATAGTGATTAACTCCTTGCATAGTTAATGGTTTGTTCAATTTAAAGCAGGAGGAGCGATAACCGCTCTTCCTGATTTTTCATTGACTAACAAGACTCAGTTGCTATTGATGGTTTAGCTTAATAGCGCAATACGTTCTTCTTTTTCTTCTTTTGAAATGAGATCCATTTCATATTGCTTTTCAATTTTACGAATTTCAATAAAGTTATTCAGTCGCTTTTTGGCTTTAAGGAGTTTTTCTGTATGCTCTTCTTTAGAAATCACATCCATTTTTAAGGCTTTATCCAATTTCGCTTGCTCTTCATCAAATTCATTTTGAAAAACAGCTTTTTCTTGCATGATGAGTTGATCTTTTAAGGCTTTTTCTATTTCAATGGCCTCGCTTTCCAGTTGTGCTTTTTTATCCAATTTTGGCGCGATTTGAATGAGCGTCTCTTGCACGCCAAACTCAAAACTCTGCCCTGTCTTGGCGACATGTTCAATGTATTTTTTCCCGATGGCTTTGTAAGCAAACTCCAAATCACCATCAATAGAAGCTATTTCGCCTTTAATGGCAACCAATTTGCTGTTTTCTTTAGAGGAGGTTAGCACGTTGCCTGCAAGCTTAGAGGTGGTGGCACTGACGCCGTCACTTAAATTTGTCACTTGTGCTTTCATTTTGTTCAAAAAACCCATAATGCATTTCCGTATTTAATATTATGTCAGCTATGGAGCAAGTGAATATTATGCCTATTTCGACTCGTTCCATGAGATTTTGTAGATGTAATAGCGCCGCCATAATAAGCGACAAATTTAAGGGAATATTAAATAGCGAGTGTGAAAAAATAAAAAAGAGTTGGGAAGTCAATGTCATGGCAAACTTGAGTTGAGTGTCGAATTCCCTTTCGTTTTCATTTATTCAATTATGCTATCTATTGATACCACCATCCTGAATATGGATGCATATTAATACAATTGTTAATTTTTGTCTATTGTTTTTCTTTTATATGCTCAATGCAATCAGCTTCAATAAGATGAATAAGGCGTTGAGTGTGACGAGCTTTGATATCAAGTGTTATCCAGCCATCTGTGCCTAATATATCAAGGGTGTCAATTTGCAGCTTAGTGGAGCCTGTATCTGTGACAGTTTTGCCTGTGAGTTTGAAAATGCCATTAGGGGTATGTATTCGAGTAATGTTAAAAGCGGGCATGAAAGATCCCTTTTGTATCATTTTTTATTCTTATTGACTGAGTTAGTTTGCTTGCTTTATAAGCTGATGTCAAATAAACGAGTGAAGGAATAATGGGTTAGCGACTGTATTGTTTATTGTATTGCGTTAATCCGAGTTGTTAGGCACTAAACGTGTTGTCCACCATTGATATGGATCTCTGCTCCATTAACGTAACTTGATGGACTGGTACAGAGAAAGTAAATGGTTTTCGCCACTTCTTCGGTGGTACCGAGTCGTCGTAGTGGAATAGAGTTTAGAAGTTTGTCTGTGCCGGGTGAGAGAATAGCGGTATCTATTTCGCCAGGTGCAATGGCATTGACGCGAATGCCATGGGGGCCAAAATCTGCCGCCATTTCTCTAGTGAGGGAGGCAAGTGCCGCTTTTGAACTGGCATAGGCCGCGCCAGCAAAAGGGTGTACTCGACTGCCTGCGATAGAGGTGACGTTTACAATGGCCCCTTGTGTCATTTTTAATTCGTCAAATAGACCTCGAGCTAAAAGAATAGGGGCAAAGAAATTAACTTGAAACACTTCTTGCCAAAGAGACAAGTCGGTATTGAGTGTACTTAAACGCTCACCCTGTGTATTTTTAGGGCTGATCCCAGCATTATTAATCAGCGCTTCCAGCTGACTGTTTCCTTTAATCAGTCGTTTTTTTATCTCATGGATGGCTTTGTCTATATTATCAGGCGAATTTAAGTCTACTTGAATATGATCATCGCTCCCTGATGGCCAAGGGCATTTGCTTGAAAAAGGGTGCCGTGAACAAGTGATCACTCGATAGCCTTGAGAAGAAAACTGTTTAACTGTTGCATGGCCAATACCTCGACTTGCACCTGTTAGAACAATGGTTTTTTTAGGTGATTGAAGATTCGAATCTGTGCTCATATACAATATGTCGGTATGCTTATCTGTAGAAATTTTATACTAGCTAGAAATGCGTGAAGTGTCGATCATTTTAACGGGTGCTGATAGGTGTGATTTGAAAAATTCATTGGAATGAACCAAAGTTATGTTAAATTTCATTCTGGTTGGTATATTTTATGTTTATTACTGATCGTCACATTGTGATCACTGGTGCCGCTAGTGGAGTTGGTTTAGGTATTGCTCAGTATTGTTTACAGAATAAGGCGGCACAACTTTTTTTGCTAGATTGTGATTTCGATGGGCATACAAATCATCAATTAATTGATATGTACGCCGCTGAGAAAAACGTCAATTTGATTCCTCTTGATATTCGCGATGATTCTGCTGTTAAGGCCTTGTCAAATAAACTGTCTCAGCAAGTACCTTGTATCGATATGGTGATAAATTGTGCAGGAGTGTCAGGGCCTTTTGGCGCGGTATGGGAAGTGCCAAAGGAGCAAGTGGATTGGACATTAGCGGTTAACTTAACGGGGACAGTGAATATTGCTCGTCATTTTTTGCCTTTGCTTCAAGCATCGACACATGATAGACCTTGTTTTGTCAGTGTTTCTTCTCATTTAGGCTTAGTGACAAAGGCGCATTTATTTAGTTATCAAATGGCTAAGCATGCTGTTGTGGCTTTTACCGAAGCCCTTCAACAAGACTGTCAGTTGTTACATCCTTCTATTCAATTTGCTATTTTTTTTCCTTATTTTGTCAAATCCAATTTAGCGAATTCAGGTCGACACTTAGCAAAGTACCAGAAAAATCTGTATATTGCTTCGAGTGCCAAAAATTTTTTTCAAGGGATTGCGACAGCAACGGAGAAAGGAATAGAGCCAATAGAGGCGGCAAAGATATTATTTGACGGATTAGAAAATAAAGCGTTTTATATTTTCACTGATGAGCAAACTTTGCAAGATTTTCAGCAAAGAGTGAACGGCATATTGAAAGAGGCGTTTTTAGGGTAATTTTTCTTTAATGTGACCACTAATACAAAAGCGTCCTTGTTGAAACTCATTACTCTCTAATATCACTGGGCTAACGGCATGGTAAAATCCGCTTGGAATAAAGAGAATGCTATTATTGATTGGCGTAATTCGAGTGAATTGGCTTTGAGAAAAGGTTTTATTTTTATCAAAGTTGGTATCAAAAAGTAATAAATCGCCACCGGTAAAGTTTTTATCACTGAAATTAAAATAATATAAAAAGGCAATTTTTCGATTGGGAATGAGTTTATCATCAGTATGAGCTTTGAAGTAAAAATCATTTAAATGAATCGATATTTTCATTTCTAAACTGTAAATTTTAAAATCGGGAATGCTCATTTTTGATATGATTGTTGGAAATATATTCAATATCTTATCTTTCATTAGCGTAATAATGGGATTGTTCTCTCCTTTTAAATTAATCACTAATGTCTTACGTTTAGTAAAGTTGACACTGCCTGCGTTACACGAATAGTTGCAGTATTCTTGATGTTCTCTAGTATAATCTAATACTTGTTGGTGTTGCTCTTTATTGAGGAAGTGATGTTTTTGTACGAACTCAGCTGGAAGCAATTCAGGAATATTTCGATGATCGCCTGCGAGATCTAACCCTGAAAAAATAGCGTTGGCCCGTGTAAAATAAGTGTCATTAGGGAGCAGTTTATGTATCTCTTTACAGTATTTTTTCGCTTTTTTTAGATTACCCGCTTTTCGATACATGAGTTGTAATGAGTTAAAAAAATCAACCTTATCTTTAAATTGGCTGTAATTTTCCTTAAGACGCTTAAGCTTATTTTTGAGGTATTTTTTATTTTCATATTTTTTGGCTTCTTCATAATATTGAGGATAATCAAAGACGCGTTGCTTGTTTTGTAGTTTATGATAAAGATCATTGATTTTATCATAGTGTGCTTTTAAAAGTGACAAAGCTATTTCTGACTCTATGGTGTTTTTTTCTTCAAATGGTTCACCCTTATTTTTAGAATAATATTGCGATCGGCTTAGCATGATATTGATATCATTTGATGTTAGATCTTTAATATGAAAATGAGGCAAGATGATTTGAGCACAGGCACTTGGCATGTCGTGATGATCAATACAGATAATCTCTTCTGTTGGAATATCAAGTGCGAGTTGCATCATACTGGATAGCTTTGTGGTACATTCGTTGATGAGGGCTTGTTTATTGCCATCATTGCGACTTTTAAGCCAGCCAGCAGGGTGCCTAAGATGAGATTGAATGACTTCGCTTGGTGTTCGATACATGAAAATGGCTTTCATGTGTGGATAAATGCGTTTAAAAAGCGAAAAAGAATAGACATTCCAGCTGCTGAGTTTAAAGACAACATATTGCTCATTTAGCTGAAAAATAAATGTATTTATGATCTTCTCTAAGATCTGCTGCTTACGTGTGTCAGTAAACTCTTGTGTGGCCAGTACTTTATTGATAATAGCGGGCTCGGCGATCACAGTTATTTTGTTGATTTCCGATAACATTTGTGCGGCTAGGGTGGAGCCACAGCGAGATAAATGAAAAATGATATTGGGTGTGGTTTTCGCTTTTTTAATATCAACCACAGAGCGATGAAGGCTTAGTGTGGGCTGGCTTGATTTAGGCTGGCTTGCAGATAGTAGCTCATTCAACAGGCTAGATTGGTATTTTTTGCCATTAGCGATAGCCGTTTTAATGGTATGTTTAAAAAATGGCTCTATGATTTCATTGGGGCTAATTTCTAACCATTTTAGGTTCCACTGATTGTTTTCTTTTATAATATCAACAGGAAGAAGAGCCATAGATCACACCAAGAATAAATTAAACGCATCTTGTTTAGTTATAGTCTATTAGGCTATTGATTGTGCTTTTTTTGAATATCTCTCCTTAATTTTCTTAACACTCTTATAAAAACTTATGTTTTTTATATGTTTTTTTGTTTCTTATTGCTTGCATAATAGTAAAAAATTCTGATTGAAATCGTCTGTATTAGCGACAAGGCTAAGTTGGGTTTCATACTCATGACTGAGGTATTTAACATTTTTTATACATATGCTGAAGGGAGCGTTGATGCTATGGCTTATATCTGATTAAGCTCATGATGCAGATAAAGCGCGATGATCGATCAATTCATTTGAATCGAATATTAATAAAATCAGGCTTTTTATTATCATAGCGCTGATCTGCCGGAGGTATTACAAATGAAGCCCTTTACGCCAGTTTTTCAACTTAACGCCTTGATGGCATCAATGACATTGTGTTTTTCAGTCTGGGCCAATGACGACCCTGTGGTTGAAGAAGAACAACAAGTATCAACCACATCCAGTATAGAAAAGACTGCGTCAATTGAGAGCAGCACAACTGAAGTGGAAACCAGCACATCGACTAATGACTATAATCGCGATCCTCATAAGACGAATAATGACCCTATTTTTGAAGCAGATGACGATGATGTTTCAGTAGAAGAAACGTTTATCGAACAAGAATCTGCGTCAAGTGAGACAAAAGAGGGCAGCACAGCAGAAGCAGACGCTAGCACATCGACTAATGACTATAATCGCGATCCTCATAAGACAAATAATGACCCTATTCTTGAAGTAGATGACGACGATGTTTCAGCGGATGAGACGGTCATCGATCAGCAAGTTGCGCCAGCTGAGATAAAAGAAGGCAGCACAGTTGAAGAAGATGCCAGCACATCGGCAGGTGATAATACTTATGATCCCCATAAGACAAAGAATAATGAACCCATTAATAATGAAAATGAACTTATTAATGATGCCGATGATGACAGTGGCAGCGAGGATATTCCAGTTCTTGACGCTGATGATAACACTGCCAGTGATGATACTGTCAGTGATGATATTTTCCCAGGAGAAGACGATACGGCAGTAGAGCCTGTAGCGGCAAGCTTAGATAGCAGTATTAGCACTGGCGCGGCATTAGGCTTGATGTTTAATGGTAACAATCAATATGGTGTGATAAGCACTAATGGCGCTTTTGATCCCACTCAGTCTTTTACGGTTGAGACTTGGTTTAAAACGGATTCATTGGCTAATAAACAGCATATTGTTCAGCAGCAGGATGGCAGTGGCACAGGTAGAACCATCATAGGGATAAGAACATCGGGTCAAGTATACAGTTACTTAGGCGGCAGTAATTTAAATAGTAGCGTGAATATTCAAGCTGGAGACTGGCATCATGTGGCGGTAAGCTTTGACTCTGCTTCGAGGCAACTTTCTATGTTACTCGATGGCGTCGAGGTAGCGACGAGAACTGTTGACAGCAATAATAAGCGTGGCATGGAGTTTTCCGATGGCGACTTGGTGTTAGGCGCCAATAAAAAATTATCAGGTAGCTTTTTTACTGGGCTAATGGATGAAACGCGAGTTTGGCAAAGAGCATTAACACAGGCGGAACTGCAAGTGGGTAAGCACATGAGTGTCGATCCTGCTGATCCTGATCTACTCATGCATTTCACCTATGATGAAGCCATAAGATCAGAGGTGCAAAATAACTGGAATAATGATGATAGGTGGAGTAAAGCAACTTATACCCTTGACTACCTCTATGATAATGCCGATTTTTACAGATTGGCTCTTTATAATGGTGTTGAAGCAACAGAGAGTCGAAACCATGCGCTATTACTGGATGGTGATGGTGACTATGTGGAAATCCCTCATGCCGATACCCTAAATATGAATGCGTTTACCGTACAAGCTTGGGTCTATTTAGATAAAAACAGTGAGGGCGATTACCGCAACATAGTCGCGAAAAAACCGGGTACGGGTACCCTACAGGGCTGGGTACTTAGATTAAGAGACACGTTAGTACCAGAATTTTTTATGGCGGATGGCAGGTCAACTTTAAAAGTGACAGGCAATAGTGTACTGGAAAAGCAGACTTGGTATCATCTAGCGGCGAGCATCACCTCAGGTACATCTAAAGCGGAGAATACGGCCACGCTTTATGTCAATGGCGTAAAGGTTGCTAGTAAATCATCGTATAATTCAACATCTAAAAAAGCATTTGATGTTAACTCTGATGCCCCCTTACGCTTAGGCACTTGGAGTGGCGATATTGATAATGCCGATTATTTTATGGGACAGATGGATGGCGTCGCCATGTGGAATACGGTCATGGCTGAGAATGATTTTATCTTAGATCGAACAGTCAGTCTTACAGGCAGCGATAACTTAGTGGCTTATTACCCCTTTGAATCGACGCAACTCAATGACTTTAGTGGTAACCAGCATGATGGGCAGTACTTTGGTGATGCGGTGACAACCACGCATGCGTTAGATAATCACCTATCTGGCGAAGGTGAGCTCATTGGCTACCTTGCCAACCCCGATAGTCTAGAAATAGAGGTAGTGCAAGCCCCTAGTCAAGGTAACTTAGTGATGGAAGCCGTTGCAGATAAAGTGATTCAATTTACTTTTACGCCAACAACACAGAAAACGAATAAATGGAATGACCGCTACAATACTGTCACAGACTCGTTTGACTATCGGTTTATTCACCCAGCGGGTGACTTTAGTGTGTCGGAACGGGTAAGTCTAGTGTCAGAGTATAACTTAAGCAGTGAAACGAATGATGAAACTACGATTTCTGAATGCTGCGTTGACGCTTGGGTGGCGACGGGTACAGAATATCAAGTGGGTGATATTGTGTATCATGATGGCAAGACATGGGAAGCTCAAGATAGAGGACTTGGCTTAGAGTTAGGGGAGCCAGGCACAACATCAGAATATTATTGGGTAGAAGTCGATTCACCTTGCCCAGATAGCGATAACACGAGTGTTGCAGTTTGCCCTGTGGATGATTGTAGCGTCGATGAATGGGCGGCGACAACAGAGTACTCGAGAGGTGATATTGTTATGTATGAAGGTAAAACATGGGAAGCTCAAGATAGTGGATTAGGTTTGGAATTGCCTCTTCCAGGTGCTTCTTGGTATGAAGTAGTATGGATTGAAGTCGAGTCACCTTGCACAGATGGCACTGTCAATTAGTGTAATAATCAAAGGAATTTGACACTCTGACTATTCAGAAATTGTTTTTCATAAATGAATCAAAAACCAGCAATATTATTGCTGGTTTTTTTATGTTTATTGCTTATTACCTTTTTATTTTTATTACCATATATGTATGAGGTTTGAATAAGATTCACCGACTTTCTTTGATGAATCGACCATGATCAGTTTTGAGTGAGTTGGCCTTGTTATTCGTTTTTTCAACTTGTGAGATGAAAGTGTTATTCAAAACTGCATTTGGTTTAGCCTATGCCTGTTTAATATCGAAATAGGTGAGCATTCTTGTGCTGATTACCTTTAGCAGCTTATATGCAGAATATGAATAAATTGACAGTGACTCTATGGTGCTAAGACTTAATAGTGAGATTATGAGTGTTAAATATACTTTTTTCCTAGGTGGGTTTCATACTCACGATTGAGGATTTTAACATTTTTTATACATATGCTGTAGGGAGCGTTGCTGCAATGGCTTACTACCTGACTTAAGCAAATGATGCAGATAAAGCGCGATGGTATATCCATTCATTTTAATTGGTGATTAATCAATCTATTGATGATTAACGCGCTGATCTACCGGAGGCATTGCAAATGAAACCTTTGACACCCATGTTTAAATTAAACGCCTTGATGGCATCTATGACCCTGTGTTTTTCTGTGTGGGCTAATGACGAAGCAGTAGTAGAAGAGCTTAAAGTAAAAGAGGTAAAAAGTTCCAAAAGCATGCAGGCAAGTAATAATACGGGGAGTGGATCACAGCTTGATCCCGTTTCATTAGAAGGTGTTAAAACTGGTGAACTTAATATTCCTTCCCTACATGAGCACATTATTGATGCAGATGATGATGACACGGTAGAAGACATTGTTATTAATAAGGAAGAGGCGCCTACTTTTACACTAGATGCGAGTGATGTAAATAGCGCAGATGATGAGCCAGTAGAAGAAGTTGTTATTGGTAAGGAAGAGGCGCCTACTTTTACACTAGATGCGAGTGATGTGAATAGCGCAGATGATGAGCCAGTAGAAGAAGTTGTTATTGGTAAGGAAGAGGCACCTATTTTAATATCAGATCCCAGTGACGTGAATGTAGGGGAGCATTTAGGTGAGGAACATGCTCATTCGAATGAAGACGAGTTTTCTTTTGGTGGTGTGGCCTATGAGTGCAGTGATGCTGTCGAGGCCGATGATGATGGTTTTACTGATGATATTCCTCTTACCAATGATCCTTTTGTCTGTTCTCAGGAGAATTTAGATGAGATTAATGTGCAGCAGGCTTGGGATCACACCACTGGGGATCAGACTGTGATTGTGGGGATTATCGGTCAAGGTGTTGATTATGATCATGATGACTTAAAAGCCAATATGTGGACGAATGCCAATGAACGGAAGGCAAGAAACGCAAAGCAAAAAGATTATGACAGAAACGGTTATCCTAACGATGTTCATGGATATGATGCGGTAAATGATGATGGTGATCCGCTTGATTTAGATCTCACTGCGGAGAATGATTATATGGCCTATGGATCTGCCGTTGCGGGAGTGATTGGTGCGGCAGGGAACAATAATCTTGGCATCGCAGGCATTAACTGGAATGTGAGCATGATAGCCTGTCAAGCCAAAGAGTGGAATAGCCAGCTGCCTGATATGGCGCAATATGCCGAGGTGGATCATCTCATTGCCTGTGTCGATTATTTTGTTGCACTCAAAGAGAATGAAGGCGTGGATATCAAAGCGATCAACATGTCGTTAGGTATGGATGATTATGATGATAATTTGAAATATGCCATTGACCGAGCGACAGAGGCAGGCATGCTCATTGTGGCTGCTGCTGGGGATAACGCTGGCAGTGTAGCAACTAATGAAGAAACAGAATGTAATATTAATGATTTGATCGATTTAAGTGAGTATCAAACTAAGCAAGAGGCTGAGTCTAATCCTTATCTTGTTTGGAATAGAGGTCGTGTTGAATACGTAGAAGGGCTGACCTGCGATGATATTGTCACCGATGAAATCAATGACACTAGTTCAGACATAGCCGTAACCCCTTTCTACCCCGCCAGTTTTAATCATGAAGCCATTATATCAGTCACATCTGTGGATGATTATGGTGAAGTGTCAAGTTTCGCTAATTGGAGTGTCGCTGATGTTGATCTCGCAGCCCCTGGAGAGGCTATTTTTTCAACGGCGCAGCTTGGTGATGAACAACATGGATATCAATATTTTTCTGGTACTTCGATGGCTGCGGCACATGTGACTGGCGCGGCGGCGTTATTGTGGTCTTTTGATTCGAATGTGACTGCTGCTGAAATGAAGCAAATATTAATGGATTCGGTCGATTCGATAGAGAGTTTACAAGACAAAACAGTATCAGGTGGCCGTTTAAATGTGGGTAATGCTCTAGAGCGCTTAATGGACAGTAATGAGCCAGATCCCGTCGCATTTCCTGTTGAAATTATTCAGACTAAGATAAATCGTAAAGGGAAATATGTGACGCAGTTTTCTTGGCAGGGAGCAGAAGCAGATGATTCGAATCGTAATAATTGGCGTGATAACTCGCGTAATAATTCACGTGATAACTCAAGTAATAACAGTCAAAACGTAAAAAACATTGAGATCTATCGTGATAACGTTTTAGTTAAAACTACGATTGACGATGGTCTCGCCAAACATAAATTTACCAGTGATGAGTTAGTCGCCAGTACTGAGTATAAAGTGTGTCACCTTGATATGGGTTGCTCTGCGCCATTGATGGCCAGTTTTGACGTTCCAAGCGAGAGTGACGAGCCTATTGTCGTCGACGTACTCTGGTCTAAAATCAATAAGAGAGGCCAATATGTGACCAAACTGAGTTGGTCAGGCCCTGATACCGAAAAAGTCGATATTTACAAAGACGGTGACCGAGTCAAAACCACCCAAAATGATGGCATGGCTAAACATAAGTTTATTCCAAATGATGTGCCTGTTACCAGTGCCGTTTATCAGGTATGTGTAAAAGGGACAAGTTATTGCTCTGAGCCATTGACCGCTTATTTTGAACATTCTGACGGCACAACAGATACATCGACGCAAAGTCAAAATAATGGAGGAAGAGGGTATTAAACTGGCTGCATATTGCGACATGATAGTAGATATGATAGCGGTTTTAACAAGGTAAAAGGTAAACAAAACCAGTGGCCAGTGGATATATACCACCCACTGGTTTTTTGTTTTATTGATAAGTTAGCGATGAACTTGTTGCCTTTTTGATGTAACTATCTGTACAATTTTTTTAAAAGGATAGTGATAAAATTTGCTAACAGGGTATAGATGTTGGAAAAGCAGAATTACAGTGAAGAATACGATGGACTCAAGGACGTGATTAAAAAGGGAGCAGTGTGCTTATTGTTTTTTTAGTTTTAGTCGCTTTGTCTATTTTTTGGTTATATTTTGATGTATTCAATGGGCATTGTATCGGGCTTGATTGTTTATCTAAAGCGTCCAGTGATTGGGCTAGCTTTGGTGGCTTATTAGGTGGCATTTTTACTGTTGTTATTGCAGTGGCAACCATATCGACTTTTTTATTATTAATTAAAGAACAAGAGCATGTAGCGAAGGCAAATGTTGAAACAGCAACTTTTCAGACAAAGATGCTCAAGCAAATGAAAACCCAAACAGTTGCAATGCAAACTCACAATCTTGAAATGATCAACAAGCAAGCCGAAATAATTAACACATTACAATCCCATAATGCATTGCAAAAACAAACTCTAGAATTAAAAAATAAAATGGCTATCAGAGAGGAATATCAGCAAGTTAAAGCGATATTTTTAATAGGGTTAGGCGAGTTATAAAATAAATATAGTGGTTATTATTTTAAAAATCCACACGAATTATTTACTCGATTTTTTGGCAGTATGGCTAAAACCGTTGATCAAGGTGAACTTCGGATTGTTCAAGATACATTGACTGAATTAAAAAAGAGCTTAATAAGTTAACTGGGCTGGCTAGTGAATTTAATCGTAGCCAACACTTTGTTAATGACGAAGGAAAAGAATTCATTAGATACGTAGTAGCATTAACCAGCCTTGTTGATCAAATAGCTGCTTGAGATACAGCTATAGCAAGGTTTTCCTAGTTTTATTTCGTTGCCTGTCGAACAGGCATACCTAGCCCAATAACTTTGTTCATCGCCTTGACGCCAGCCAACGCT
>NZ_CANLZC010000017.1 GCF_947495455.1 uncultured Shewanella sp.
TCATTGTGTCACCTATATTGATATGAAACTGATTATACAGTCTCTAAGTAGGTGGCCAAATTCACTATACCTCTTCATATTAGTCAGTTTTTTTATCATGCATGAATGAGATTGTTTTTGCATTTGGGCTACGATAAAGGTGTAACTGTGGACTCATTAAGTCTGCTTTATATTCATGAATTTTATCAACTTCTGGCCTCACATAATGAGTGAGCGGAGTGATTTTAAGTACTTCTTTTGAAAAAACCAATACAGGGGTGGTTGCACTGCATTCTTTTGGTCTAAGGTGAGTACTTGGATCTGAGCCATATTCATTTTTATATGACAGTTTAATCATAGGTTTGACTCTAACTGGTCGACGGATCACCAATTTGTCGTTACAAGTGTGCAGACTATTAATTTGTGATTGTATATCCCGTATTTTATTTTCTGGTTCTTTTGCTAATGAAGCTTGATGAAGTAACTTCTCTAATTGATTCAGCGCTTGTTTTTTTGTGATTTTTGGAGAGCTCATTTTTTTTGCCCAGTAAAAACGTAAGCGAGCAGGGGCTGTGGGTGTGTCTGCGATGAGGATTTGACGTTTAAGTTGATGGGTCATAATGCGTTTAAAAAGGTGATGAATGACATCCCACTGTTGCTGATGATCTTTAGTGTTGTTTTTTAAGCAATGCATAAATCGCTTTTTTGTATCATTTAATGCTTGAACAAGCTTACAAACATAGGAAGGACAAGCATCTAAATCAAATTGAATAAAGCCTGGATAACGCCTTACAAGTCGAGTACTGTATTCTTTTTCTAGAGTATTGTCTTTCGCATAGTATGCGGTTAATGAATTGAGTGATTGCTCAAAGGCTTCCTTTCCAGCAATACCGGTCACAGAAATGCATTCCGGCTGGTCGTTTTCATCTTCTTTTTCAAATAAAGGAAGCTGAAATAATTGGCTTTCTTTTACTGGAAGTTTAATTAAATGCGTTTTTAATTGTTCAGATAACGTTTGCATTTCTTGCATATGCTGTTTAAGTTCAGTTTCAAAATTTGGCTGTATTTGCAAAACTCACTACCTACATTAAAAATATAATAAACAGATTAGTCTTAAAACGTCTTTATTTCAATTAATAACGTAAAAAATTAGATTTTTACGTTATTGCCTATGATCTAGGCCACCAGCATCCATCGACTTGATTTATCGCGATGTTATCTGAATTAGCAAAAAAACCAGAAACTACTATTTCTTATGATTAGATTAAACACCATAATGATAACTAAATTGCTAGTTATTCAGGGGGCCTTTTAGCGAATAAGCTGCGTCATAGTGAGCAGGTTTATTCGTTGAGAAGTATTAGGGTAATGTGTCTGAAGGTGATTGAACATTGGAAAAATAAAAAGTTTTTTCCTGATAGGCGCTCTCGGTCAGTTCGAGAATACTGTACTTATAAAAGACGCTTGTTATAGGGTAACTCAAGGGAGCAGTAAAAAATATTACCGAACCAGAAATATTAATAGTTGGTTAGCTGCGGGTTGCTTTTTTATTGGTAAAGCGCCATCCAATAATGCAGTGTACTGTAAACTTCATGGGTAATTTTAGTGCCACAATTGCGAGAGCTTGAGCCTGTCGTATGTACTCCACGAATATAAAGTTGGCTGTCAACAATGGCGCTTCCACTGACGCCATTGGAAGTATCAATTTGATAGCATAGTCGATGGGAAGTGGAGGTTACTGGACCTTCATCTGTCCACATGGTCGCGTAAGGTTTTTCACTGGCATACCCACTGATACTGTGAACGCCTGAAACAAAAGGACCGAAACCTAACCAACCGCCATTGGCAATACAATCTAAAATAATAATCCCATAATCGAAATTTGAATCGCTATAATAATGCCAAGCTTCAGTCGTTACGGCGGTTTCCCAAGTACATTTCTTCCAGGGTAAATAAGTGCCATTCTGTGCAACGGAAAAGTCTAAGTTATTATACCAAAAACCGTTTCCATCGGAGATACAGTGGCCAGCAGTTAATACGACATTTTGCGCAATAAGTGTACCTGTACAGCCGATATCTAATTTTCCTATATGCCAATAAGGCGAACTCACTGTCGTATTGGTGACTTGTTTTCGATTGTCTTGTCCCAAGACAACCATAGGTTTTATGGCATCCTCAATATTTAATGTTTCAGCATAATGTTTGAGTGGATCCAAAGCGGCTTCATTGTATCCATCAAAATAGGGTTCTACTGCAATTGCTGGGCTAAATTGCTTTAGTTGCTCAATACTCATCTTAGAAGAAAACTGCTTGCCATTTTTTGATACTGCAATGGCGGTTAATGCATTAGACAGTTCTTGGTCTGTATAAGTGACTTGTTTGTCAACCATAGAGATGGAATGAGCATAGGGACTATTTTCCATTTTCATATTATCAATAAAGATGGCGGGTTCTTTTAAAACATGAGAGGCTTGAGAAAAAATGTGTGTCTCCTTAGGTTTGGCAGATAGGCTTTGATGGGGAAAAAGATGGGTAAAAATGTAGCAGGTTGAGATAAAAAGAATGTAAGGATTGCTTATTTTAATGGATATTTTTTCTATTATCATAATCTAACCTTACCCCTTATAAACTTAACCCTATCACCACGATTAATCATTTAGTTATAAATATAGACAAATCATTTTATAAAGCTAATTTAAAGCAATCATTGAATCTTCTTGAGAAAACCCCACCAGCAAGTATTCAGAAATTGGATACCTATAATCATTTAGGCTCAAAATCAGCATCAAAATCGATATAGATTGATTTTATGATAACAAAGGAATGGTCGCTTTTTACGAAAGTACGGGTTTATTCAAGTTACCCTAAACGTATTTTATTTCTTCTCTTGTATTTAATAGAGGTTAAGTTTGACATTTTTATATCACAGATTTAGGCACTTACTCATTCCAGTGCTATTGACCCTTATAGCGTTAACATTAAGTCAAGTTTATCAGGCAAGTCTAAAAGTATGGGCTGAGATCATTTCAGCGCTTCCTTATTGGTTATTGATGATCACAACACTGATTGCGCTGCAATTTAATCGTAGTCGCATTGCTTTTTTATCTTTGTTATTTATGGCTTACTATGGGCTTCATCAAAATCTTTTTTTGGCATTATCATTAGATATGTTTAATGATAAACCTGTTGTTATCGCTGGTACATTGGTGATTAGTTTATTTGCTCTGGTTAAAGACAGGGGAGTATTATCAAGCCATGGGCTAGTAAGGATTATTTCCATTACCTTGTGTCTTAGTCTCGGTTTTTTGTGGTTTTGGGCGCTTAATCATTATGAAAAACAGATCAGCGCATTATTGACAACGGGGCTCAAACCTCAATATCAGCTTTTGATCCCAATGATCATTTGTTCTTTTTTAGTCAGTTTTAATGCTATTCGCCATACAAATTTAGTCAATTCGGCTATTTTTATTTCTCTGGCTATTTGGATTATGCACTACTATCAACCCCAATGGTTGCCTTTATCTTATTTATTATCCATTCTTGCTATTGTTTATTTAATGACTATTCTAGTTGACTCCTATTTTTTGGCTTATCGGGATGAATTAACAGGTCTGCCTTCAAGAAGAGCACTGTTTAATTTATCTTTATCTCTTGGTAGGAAGTACAGTGTCGCCATGCTAGATATTGATCATTTTAAAAAATTTAATGACACATATGGCCATGATGTTGGGGATCAAGTATTAAAATTAGTGGCATCTAAACTATCGAACATTTCAGGTGGTGGAAGAGTTTTTCGTTATGGCGGAGAAGAATTTAGTATTATTTTTCCACGAAAAAATACGCATTTTGTATTGCCACATTTAGATGCAGTAAGGCAGGCAATTGAAGATTACAATATTGTTTTAAGAGGTGAGAAACGAAAAAACCAAACGAAAGCTAAGCGCCAAAGTCATTCGACAAAGAAATACAAAACCGTTAAAGTGACGATTTCTATTGGTACAGCTGAGCGCTTGCCAGGTCAATCCTTTGTACAAACATTAAAAAAAGCAGATGAGGCGCTATATAAAGCAAAAAGAAAAGGCAGAAACCAAGTTTGTCATTAACATTCTTTGTACACTTCACTAAGTCAAATCCTTTTGGTTATATAGAAGAGATTAATAGAAGAGGTTAATAGCAAACAAACCGCTCGTTCCAACGGCATTCATTTAAGAATAGTGGTTAAAGGAACGAGCATGATAATACTAGGAATTATTCCCCCATTAGTCGCACTAAAATTAAGCACCAAAGACCCATATTTTCACCCTTCATTTTCTTTTGTTTTTTCATTGAAAGTGTCACTAATCTGCTGCAAACGACTGAAAATATCGATTAAGTTAATAATTAGTTAAATTTAAGTTTGATTTATTCCTCTTTATGAGTAAAATTGCTGTAAATAAAATCAAAATGTAACACTTTGTTTCACCTTTAGTGCAATACAAGAGTGCAATACAAGAGTGCAACACAAGATTAGCCAAACGCGTTTTATCAATATAAAAACGTCATTTTAATACTTGATCTTTGTTTTATTCCCATAAGCTTTATTCATTTATACGGGAAGGATCATGTATGCCTAAATTTTAAAATATATACAGAGGGGAAAGAAAAAATGAAATTTGCGTTAAAAATCACCTGCCCGTTACTATTGAGTATACAGGCATTTTTACCCGCTCATGCTTTTACTCAAAGCGGTGCCAGTGTCGGTTTTATTGGTAGCGCCGTTCCAATGGGACATGAATGGTTAACACGTATGTCGGCATTTGAAGTCATAGGTAACGATCCCATTATGAGTGCAGATCCTGAAGATCCAAGAAGTAGCTGGTCTGCTGGTTTAGCTTATAATACACAACTTGATAGTAATGCGCTTGATGAAGTGAACCAATTACTGGCCACACCATTGAATGATCCTCGTTATGAATCCACATACCAATTTATCCATTCAACCATTTTAGGCCAGCGTTGGGTCGATTTAGGTGGATTTAATGTGACAACATCAAGTTTAGGGGATATTAATTGCTTTGATGTTGTCTCTCAAGAACCTGCTGAACTTCAAAAAGATCATTATATGCGTCGTTATGATGACTTAGGCAATCAAGGTGGGATCGATGCCGCACTTCGTTCACAAACGCGTTTTATTGAACATTTTGTTGATGCCGCAATGGCAAAAGATCAACAAATAAAAGTCTGGGATGGCGGTGCCTATTCCGCTCAAGAAAATGTGAATTATCAATATTTCTTATTTGGAAGAGCCGTGCATTTGTTCCAAGATTCTTTCAGTCCCGAGCATACAGTAAGACTGAGCAATGATAATTATGAAACGGTTTATCAAGTAAAAAGTTACTTGTGTGCTGAAGGCTCAGAGCAGCATACACATGATTCAATGGAAGTACTTGATTACAGCAGTGATGATGTCATTTGGAAGGAAGGGTCGCGTCTTGATTCTGGTTGGAATGGCTATAAAGCCAGTAATATGAAAGATATTGCTTTAGTGGCCACTGAAGCCAGTAAAGACTTATGGGCCGCCTTTTTTAGAACCATGGGCACGCCGATCGAAGAAAGGGAAGCAGTTGCATTAATCGAAGCACAAACATTGGTGAATAACTGGTTAGCTATTGATACCTTATCGGCGCTTTCTTGGTATGATGAGGAAACGAATCAAGATGAGACTTATGTGGCCATGTTAGATGCACTCAATCCTGATTATACTCAAGAACAATGTATGATAGATATTGGTGTTGGATCTGGCAATCAACAAGAAAAAGTCGAGCAACTAGAGGAAGACAGATTAACCTGTATGTATAACATGGAAGTCGAGCCAGGCTATGAGGACGTCAATGATCCCCATATGGATATTCCATATAATTGGAAATGGAAAACTGCCACCACTTGGTTAACACCTGATAGTAATTGGTTGCCTGAAGAAAAAGAAGCGGATTCCGGTAAACTCGTGAATATTGTGAGTGCGGTCAATAATGAAGCTATGACTCTTAATTCCCAAGCATTAGCAGATAATGCAATCATTTATGTGGAGCAAGGTGAGCCATTAGATCTTGTTCAAGTCAATACTGATGAAGAAGATGTGGCTTATTTTAGAGCAAAAGATAATCCCGATTTATTTTTAAGCTATGCCACCTTTTCAGGTAAAGTGAAGTTAGCCGATACTCCGCTTAATGCCAGTTATGAAATACAAACAGATTCTGGCAGCAGTACATTACTCAATCAACGTTGGAATGATTATATGTGGTTTTATGAGAACAATGGTACTGTGTATGTCAGTGGTGGCGCAGGGAAAAATGACACTGAATCAAATTGGTATATTGAAACAATCATAGCAAACTAATACCACTTATCATTTTTTACTTTCTATTGATTTTTTGAGAGAAATTTTGATAAGAAAAAAGAAAAAGGGAGTAAAGTCGTGTATTGCTCCCTTTGTTTTAAGCATTCTATCTGTTAAAAAATGTGTGACGTGACTATTGTCTTAATCTTTCGGTTTTAAATAATGTTTAAGTGAGCGAGGATCATTATGCCCAGTTCGAGACATGATGTATAAATGATCTTTATCATTCTCGTAAAGTTGTGTTACGCAACCACTGCGTAGACTATGTGCACCAAAGAAATCGGCATTGAGTCCTGCTTTTTGACAATATTTCTTAATCACTTGATAAATATCATCCCCTCTAAGAAAGCCTGATTGGCGCAATTTATCTTTATTTTCATCCTGCTTATCTCGAACGTGATACTCTCTTAAGCTTCTTCCGTCTCTTGAAAGGGAGCGAAACAAATGCCCATTTGTTATCCCTGCTAATCTTATCCAATCCTTAACCGCGTCATAAGCAGAAAATGGTTCAGATTTAGGTAAGACTTTCCATTCTTTTTGGCCTTGCTGATTACTTTTTGAATAGGGCAGACGCACTCTAAGTTTATCTCGTAAAAATGCAATATGACTGACTTCAATATTGGCCAGCTCTGAACGACGAAAGCCCCCTTGTAGGCCTAATTGTAAAATCGCTTTATCTCGAGTTCGAGTTAATAACTGAGGTTGTTGATCAATCACTTGAATTAAAAGCTCTAATTCATCATACATAATAGGTTGTTGATCATATTCATTTATCTGTCGGTATTGATTACGACTTAGGCCTTTCATGACGCGCAACACTAGTGGGTGCTCACTAGGAGAATGAAAACCTGCTTGAATATGAAAAAAACGAATTGCAGCTAAACGGGTGTTGAGTGTTTGTTTTGAAAGCTGTTTACCCGTTGAAGCTTGGATCATTTCTTTTTGTTGACCAATAAAAGAAATGACTGTTCTAGGATCTGCAGGTAAAGCATTCAATTGATGTTGTTGACAATATTGTTCAAAAATTGAAAAACTCGATTGATAAATTCTACGCGTATTACTTGATATTTCATAGCGCGTTTCTTGAGCCGCATTTTGATAGTCATCCAGTATGGATAAAGGAAGATGCGCTTCCTTAAAGAACTTATCTCTATTCTGGATTAAATCTGTATCAGTTGTATTTTCATCTTTTAATGAATAAGTATGCTCAAGCGAGTTTTTTATTAAGGATTTTTTCATTGATATTGAGTACTGAAATCGTATTTAACAAGGCTAAAATTAGACTAATTATATGAATATCATTCTAATTTTAGCCTCTTTATTAGTCACTATTATAACATAATCCTCAATCTCTACCAGTGATAATTGTCATTATCACTGGTAGAGATTATCAAACAACATTTGCTGAGTAAGTTTTGAACTAACGAGACGAAGAGAGAGAATAGAGAGTGTTGGGTTTTATCAGCATAAAAATGCAATAAATTGCTTGAATAAAGTAGCTTTTATTTCAAGAAAAACAAGGTGAAAAGAAAGGGATTTGACAACAGGCTTAGTAATATGTTGACGTTGTCATCTGTTATGCAGGGAGGGTTAACTGATGAAAATACAAATACTTTAATTTATGGTTAAACATTTTTATATTGAGTGTCATAAAAAAACAACAGAAAGAAAAGATAATAACTGAAGATATTAAGTGGGTGAATTTGTTTATTTAGCGAAATATATCAGCCTATTTCAAAAGCATAATAGAATGGTTAAGCATTTTTTTAAATGTAAAAACGTTAACTTTAACAAAGAGGAAAGCAACCAAAATTTAATTGTGTTCTGCTTAGCAGAAGTGAGACTAGTTGAAAAAATGACAAATGATAATCATACAAATCAATCAACTTTACTCTTCATTACTAATAATAACATTAAATAAGCTAAGTATATAAACAATGAAGATGTGCGTTCATTTTTGTATATTTATTGTGCTTATAGACCTTTAAATGATCATATTGTTGTGATTATTTTCCATATTTAAAGTGTAAATGTTTATGAAATAAAATTTCAATAAAATCAAAAATATTAAAACATAGATATAATTCAGCAAATTACAATTATAGCTTTAAAAAATTAAATAAAGTTAATATTTGTAATATTGTAGATCTTTTAACCAACAAGAATAATAACAGCATATAAGATCACAACTAATAACAGGTGGTATTAATTGAAAATAAAAACGATAAAATGTTAAAGAATAATTTTATACATTCAAACGTACCCAAAAATAAAAGGTTAACGCTGTTAATTATAAATATAAAATGGAGTGAAAAATGATTATTAATAATTCTAAAAGAATACTGTTGTTTTCAGTTGGTTTTTTTATGATGAACCAATCTGCAATAGCTACAAATCCCCAGTCTGTCCTTAAGAATAAAAATATTCTACAAATTGGCGCGAGTGAAACATTTGTTGGAACTGCATTAGAGCAAAATAATCGCGTTTCCAAAATTGATTTTTTAGAACAAGTGCCGCAAAACGACATTATTTACCCAGAGGGAGAAGCAAGCGGTACTAAGCTTAATAATGAAATAAAAAACAAAGTCGCTGATGCCGATATTATTTATGTAGACTTAACCAATAATATTGAAGAAAAAGATGAATTGAATGCTTATATTAAAGAAGGCATTAAACAGAATAAAGTCATCGTATTAGAAAATATGAAAAAAAATCAGTTAACCAGTTTTCCAATGTTTTTTGACGCAGAAATCACTGTTATCAAAGCAAGATCAAATGCTCCCGATAAAATAGTGACTTTTGGAACTCAAGAGCCTGTTGTAGAGGAGGGGCTACAAGATGCAAGCCAAAACGAACAAGATGATGTCGTGAATTTTTCTCAAATTAATAGCTCATACAAGAACAATCCGCATGCGTTTCCCAGAAGATTTGATGATATGCTGGATCACCAAAAAGAAGAGGTATTTCAACAAGTTTCTAAATCAATTAATGCTTTATTGACACCAGCAACAGCCTCATTAATCCAAACCAGTTCAATCTCATCAGGCGGGCAAGTCGGTTACCCTTGCCCTGAAGATGCTAAAGCTGAAAATTTATGTGTTTCATATTTAATAACAACAAATGGCGTTTTTTATTTTGATCGAGATGGTGCAAAAATAAATGTCATTCATCAATATTCTTATGCAGCATATCGTACTGATAATGGAACAAGTATTTTTATTAGCCCATGGGGCAGTGCCAATCCTACATTAACAAGTAACTCTAGTACAAGTAGAGGATATTATATAAAACAGGTTAGACCAGAAATTACCGTCGAACAACCGACTGCTGCAGGTATGATGCTTTATAGGCGTACTCCTGAAAATCAAAATGGTTCAACCAGCGTATCGACAACATCGGGTATGAGTTATGATATTAGTGCTAGCGTCTCTGAAAAACCGTCAATGGGAGGTAAAATATCTTATTCATCCAGTCAATCAGAAAGTACTAACTTAAGTGATTGGGCTGCGACGACTCGCTCAGATACGGGTTATGATGCTAAATGGGACTATCACTTAAATAAATATAAGTCTATTAGTGATTGGATAAGTAAAAAGACTTTTGAAAAAGCAAAAATGAAATCTATACCATCAATATCGGCTAACGGAGTACAATATTCAGCGGAAGCCATTTGGGTCGGATCGCCTAATACCGTTTCAGGTAACTTTAATTTTAACCTGAGGACTTATGTTGTCCATGAAAGGACTTATATTAAAAGTACTAATATTTTTGGATGGAAAGCATCTAATCATTGGTGGGAACATACATTATATACAGGAAATCAATCATTCAATACCGACAGTTTGAAGAAACTTTGATTGAAGTTGGCAGTAAATAACATGGTATAGTACAAGTTGAAATGGTTTAATTAAAATTTCAACTTGTATCCTTCATAATAGTATGTGAACAACAAACAACCTGGTGCTCAAGCTAATGAAGTGAGCTATTAAGCTTATATCTAAGAAGCTTGAGCCAAATCTGAGAAACAAACTACGTAGGGTACAGCACTTATAAGGTACATAATCGCTGAACCAACATATGCCAGATCCTTCGATTCATTGCATTAAAGGAGGTTACAATTCGACCAAAAATTGATAAATAATCTAATAATCTATTGTGTTGACCATAAATTTTACCAGAATTAAAGGTTCTATTCTGGTATTAATATAAAATTATCTTATATCTTTTATTTATATTCCAACATTGGTTGTCTAATGATTAATCATCATAAATATCCATTTACACAAAAATAATAATGTTTTCTATAACGATTAATTCTATTTATTTACTCTATAAATAGGTTGTTATATATATGTCTTTCTGAGATTTAATTAATTAAGACCTGGAAGGGTATATTAATTCATTAATTTTACACTCCCACTTAACATACTGTTTATAATCGCTTTTTATTGCAATGATAATTATTTTTATTCACATCATTAATTATGCTCAGCGGTGGTTCAGCATAATTAATGATAATAGCCATGTCGATATAAAATGATTAAAGGTTGGTAGTTGATGTAATTTATTATTTAGAAATATCAGTACACCATTTTCTGTCGTTTTAATTTTAGACAATAAAAAGTTTAATGAATATTTATTTCATTAGGCCTAGTGATGCATACAATAAAAATGATGATTGAATAGGAAGATTAATAATATGAAACTGAAGCAAACCCTCCTTGCATGCCTTGTTGCTGCATCGTTTAATTCTCATGCCAGTACAGATATTATGCCTGAGCAGTCAGGCAATGTTCTTATGGGTTATTGGCATAATTGGTGTAATAGCCAAGGTTATCAAAGCGGCGTGGCTGCTTGTATTAAGCTGACTGATGTTAATACTAAATATAATGTTGTTGCTGTTTCTTTTATGACAGCCAGTAGTGACTCCTCTATTCCTACATTTACATTAAGTACCGATGTTCAATCGGAATTGGGAATCACAGAAAATGACTTTATTGAACAAATAAGTGAATTAAATCAACAAGGGCGTAGTGTTGTATTGTCATTAGGCGGTGCTGATGCGCATATTGAATTATCCAGTGGTGATGAAACTGCACTCGCAAATGAAATCATCAGACTTGTTGATACTTATGGCTTTGATGGTATTGATATTGATTTAGAGCAATCGGCAATTAGTGCTGGAGATAACAATACTGTTATTCCTCAAGCCCTAATTCAAGTTAAGGAGCACTATCAAGAGCAGGGTCTGAATTTCATGATCACTATGGCACCTGAATATCCCTATTTAAGAGATGGTGGTGCTTACGTCACATACATTGAACAGTTAGAAGGTTATTACGACTTTATTAATCCTCAATTTTATAATCAAGGTGGGGATGGTATTTGGATCGATGGAAAAGGTTGGCTGGCTCAAAATGATGATTCTGTTAAAAGTGATTTCATTTACTATATTGCCGATTCACTCATTAATGGCACTAATGGGTATACGCAGATAGACAATGATAAGTTAGTCTTTGGTTTACCCACTAATATCGATGCAGCTAATAATGGTTATGTTTCAGATCCTCAAGACTTGTATACCGCTTTTACTCAATTGAGTGATGAAGGGCATCCACTAAAAGGAATTATGGGCTGGTCTGTCAACTGGGATATGGGGACCAATGTCAGTGGCCAGAATTATAACAGTCAATTTGTTAGTGATTATGCTTCATTTATTTTAGACGATCAGGCAAGTAGTGATGACGGTAGTAGCGATGAAGCCACTGGCAGCATTGAGTTCTCTGGTATTTATGACATGCGAGTGCAACGAGGTGAAAGCTTTAATGCGCTAGACGGTGTCAGTGCAACAGATGCAGAAGGTAAGGATATCACTAGCAGCATTACCACTTCTGGCAGCGTCGATACCTCGGAAGAAGGCACTTATACCCTTTATTACACCGTTACTGATAGCAACGGAAATAAATTGAACGCTGAGCGAACCATCACAGTATATAACGATGCGCCAGTATTAAATGGCATTGATGATGCAACAATCAGTCTCAATAGTGAGTTTGACCCTCTAGAAGGCGTCAGTGCAACAGATTCACAAGAGGGTGATTTAACAGATAATATTTCTATTCAAGGGGAAGTGAATACTGCAGTTGAAGGCAGTTATACATTAACCTATACCATTGAAGATCAATGGCAAGCGAGCACCTCATTGTCACGGGTGATCACAGTCACCAGCGAAGACATTACAGAATGTAGTGTTGACACTTGGTCCAGTACTAGCGTTTATAACGCCAATGACACTGTATCTTATGCAGGACAAACTTGGACGGCACAATGGTGGACACAAGGCGAAGAGCCAGGCACTACTGGAGAATGGGGCGTTTGGCGCACAGATGATACTGCTTGCAGTACGGTAAGCGATGATACGACAAGTGACGATAGCACATCTGATAGCGACTCAGGTTCAAGCGACGTAACCGGTGACTCATGGTCTGCTTCAACTGTGTATACCCAAGGCGAAACGGTTTCTTATTCAGGCCAAAATTGGGAAGCACAATGGTGGACTCAAGGTGATGAGCCAGGCACGACAGGAGAGTGGGGCGTTTGGCGCGTCGCGCAATAATACAATAAACCATCAATTTTAAAATAAAGATAAACACTGTAAATCATAAAGGCCTATTGCTGCCTAATACAGTGTTTAGTCAATGCTTTTTCTAGGATATAAATTATGAACAAAAAAAAATCACTTGCGCTTTTTGCTCCAGCATTACTTTCTTCATTGATCTTTAGTCAATTTGCGCAAAGCCACGGCTGGGTAGAATTTCCCAGTGCACGTCAAAATACTTGTTATAATGATGGTGGGTTTTGGAGTGATTCGATCCCCAATGCAGCCTGCCAAGCAGCCTATGATGTGTCGGGATACTATCCATTTGTACAGCGTAACGAAGTCGCTGCCAATGTCGTTGACTATACCAATATGGATGCCGTTAAAGCCGTTGTTACCGATGGTAACTTATGTGCGGCAGGTGACAGTGCTAAAGCTGGTTTAGATGTGACCTCTGATGATTGGCAAAAAACCACCATAGATTTAGATGGAAATAATCAGTTTGAGCTCGTGTTTACTGCCACTGCGGCGCACAACCCCTCTTATTGGGAATTTTATCTAACCAATGAAAGCTATGATTTTTCATCGCCACTGACTTGGGATGATCTCACACTCATAGATACTGAAGATGACATTTCAGTTAATAGTAACAATGAATATGTGATCACCGTGACGATTCCTTCTGGCCGCAGCGGCGATGCCGTATTATACACTCGTTGGCAACGTGATGATCCTGCAGGTGAAGGTTTCTATAACTGTAGTGATATCACCATTAGTGGTGGCAGTGACTCAAGCGATTCTGGCAGCTCTGCTGATAGTGGTAGTAGTGATCAAGCTGCTGATAGTGATGACAATGGCAATGAAGTTGATGCGAATTTAACGGATATTGGTTACTTTGTCAGTACTGATTTTGCTAATGCTAACATCGAAACCGGTGACAGTTTACGCCTACGTATATTTAGCAGTAGTGGTAGTGAAGCTATCGATATGAGTTATGCTATCACAGATGATAACCTCGATAACTGGGCCGAATCTTTGGCAACCACCTTTAACGAAGGACAAGAAGGAAAATGGTATATCGGTGTGTGGCGTGAGAATCAAGGTCAATATACTTTTAACAGCAACAATATTTATGCTAATAAAGTTTATGCCCCATCGGCAGATTACAGTTATCAATTATCGTTAGTTAAAGGGACTGATGATTCTAGCAGTGATACCAGTGACAGCACTGATACTTGGAATTCAACCACGGTTTATAATGAGGGAGATACGGTGACTTATTCCAATTGTACATGGAATGCACAATGGTGGACTCAAGGCGATGAGCCTGGTACCACAGGAGAGTGGGGCGTTTGGCGTACGGATGATACTAGCTGCGATTCAACAAGTGATAGCGCATCGAGTAGCGACAGTGATGACAGTACAGATGATAGCTCAAGTAGTAGCTCAGACAGTGGCTCAAGTGCATCTACAACGAGTTATGTAGCTGATACCGTTTACAATAAAGACGATACTGTGACTTACCAAGGTTGTACTTATACAGCTCAGTGGTGGACACAAGGCGAAGAGCCAGGCACCACAGGGGAATGGGGCGTTTGGCGTACAACCGATGAAAATTGCGCTAACTAAAATACAGCCTAAAATATACACTTCTTAATCGTATTTAATTGAATGTGAGTTGATAACTCATCTGGTTATCAACTCATTTATTTTCCTCACTCACTATTTCATCACCCACTTAATAGTCTATATTTAACTCATCATTTATTATCAGCGTCTATTTTTATTCATTAACCAATCCATTCAGCTTAATCGTTATACCTTTGAATGTTATTTCAACATTAATAATACACACCTATTGGGCGGCTTTAAATATTAGTAACTTTATATAAACATAATCAGCCGAGGTTCAGGGAAGATCATGATAATAACGTTATCGACATAATGCTAAAGGTAACTATCTTATTAAATGAAAGTCGATAAGTTATATTTTAATCATCTTTAAGTAATATAAAGAGGTTTTATTGTAGCTCTAGTTTCTGGAATAAAAAATAATAATTTTTAGGATAATGATAGATGAAAAAAACAAAAAAAACGCTCGCACTATTCACACCTGCAATATTGTCTTCTCTCATTTATAGTCAATTCGCACACAGTCATGGTTGGGTAGAGTTTCCAAATGCGAGACAAAATATCTGTTACGAAGATGGCGGACTTTGGAATTCTTCGATCCCTAACGATGCTTGCCAAGCAGCATACGATGTATCAGGATATTACCCTTTTGTGCAACGTAATGAAGTGTCTGCTAATGTTCTCGATTATACCAATATCGATGCCGTTAAAGCTGTGGTAAAAGATGGCAATCTATGTGCTGCAGGTGATAGTGCCAAAGCAGGGCTAGATGTGGTTTCTGATGCATGGCAAAAAACGACCATTAATCTAGATGAAAATAACCAGTTTGAGTTGGTTTTTTATGCGACAACCCCACATAATCCCTCTTATTGGGAAATTTATCTAACAAATGAAAGTTATGACTTCTCGGCTCCATTAACTTGGAGTGATCTTACACTCATTACAACTGAAGGTGATATCGCTTATACAAGCGACGGCTATGTGATGACAGTGACGGTTCCTGCGGGTCGGACCGGTGATGCTATTTTATATACACGTTGGCAGCGTGACGATCCTGCGGGTGAAGGTTTTTATAATTGCAGTGATATCACGATCAGTGGAGGTAATGATTCTGGCAGCTCTGCAAATAATGGCGGCAATGAGGCTGATCAAGATGCTGATAGTGATGATAATGGAAATGATATTAGTGCAAATTTAACGGATATTGGTTATTTCATTAGTACAGACTTTAGTAATATAGAAGTGGGAGATACCTTACGCTTTCGTGCATTTACCGCAACAGGCCAAGAGCAAACCGATGTCACTTTAGGTGTGACTAATAACAACTTAACGACTTGGCCCGCTGTATTAGCCGCTCAATTTAATGACACCACTGAAGGTGAGTGGTACATAGGTATATGGAGTGAAAGCATGGGCCATTACATGTTTGATACGACAAATATCTATGCTAATAAAGTATTTGCACCAAATAGTCACTACAGCTATCAACTATCGTTAATCAAAGCGACTGATGACGACAATGATAATGATACAAATAGTAGTACAGACACTTGGAATTCAAGCACTATTTATAATGTAGGTGATACTGTTAGTTATTCAAATTGCACATGGAATGCACAATGGTGGACCCAAGGTGAAGAGCCCGGTACCACTGGCGAGTGGGGGGTTTGGCGCACCGATGATACGAGCTGCGATGACACCAATGGTTCTGGAGCGACAGATAGTGGTGCCGCAGACAGTGATGATGGCGCATCAAATGACAACACCACTGGAAATACAACTTATGTAACAGACATGATTTACTACAAAGGTGATGTTGTGACTTATCAGGGCTGCAATTATACGGCTCATTGGTGGACAAAAGGGGATATACCAGGTACCACAGGCGAGTGGGGGGTTTGGCGTACCACAGATGAGAATTGCAGTAATTAATTAGAGGGTTATCTCATAAAGGTTGAAAAGTGGCTAAAAGATGATTTTCATTATTTTTTAGCCATTTCTGTTATATGGGGGTATTGCGATATTTTCTATTTTAAAATAAAATGGTTGCACCATAAATAACAAATATCTATATATTGAATGTCAGAATACCAATGGCAATATCATGGGAAAGCGCCGAAAGCAGGACGCAAACTTGTTTTACTTAAACCAGATGAATTACCTCTTGCTTTACCATTAATTTATCGTCGCATACAAGCCAAAAATGCTTCACTTCAACCGACTTGGTTTAATGAAAACATCGACAACCAAGAGCAAGCTTATTTTGCACTTGAACCTTTACTCACTCAACTTGTACAACAACGTAAAAAAGGTGAAGATATTCTTCCTTTGCTGAAAACAGTTAATGTCTCACTCAATGCTTATTTTAGTGATTTAGGCTGGCGAATGATTCGAAAAGAATTATCGCAAATCAAGAAACGCCAGAAAAAATCCCATCTAGAAGTCAGCAATGACATTATTTTTAAACTCAAACATTATATGCAAAAATACCAATTTGATAGTGTCGATCAAGCCATAGATAACCTTTTATCAGAGCATGATGCTAGCGTTAAAAACAGTGAATAAGTTATTCATTTTCTGAAGATATCACTTCTATGATAACATTAAAGAAATCAATACCATTGGGAGAGCCAAATCCGGTGGTCATGTCCCAACCCTCTGTTACAGGGTAACCTGGCGTATCTGTAAAGGAAAAGCTGTCACCAGATATTAATGCGCCAATGCTATCATCAAATACAAATGATTGATTGCTTGTCAGCTCACCCACTAACACTGTTCCAACAGTGTGGGATTGAATATCATTGTACGCACTGTCATCTGTTATTTGATATAAATAGGGATTTAAATGCCCAATGGCATCCATGTCTTGTTCAAGAAGGTATTGGTTAATGAGTGAAAAAAATCCTGCTATTTGAGGGGATGCAGCACTTGTTCCGCCTGCTGGCTGCCATAAACCAAAATCATAATCACCAATATTGACAAAACCTCCATTGTAAATGAATACCGCTGAATAAAAAGCCGCATTCCAAGCAATATCAGGGAGCCCGCGTCCGGATTTTCCGTTTCCATTATCTACAATGAGATCTGCAACAGGTGATTGCCAATTAGGCATAGAAAAAAGATCACTTACGCCACCGCCAGTTGTACCATTACTAAACATGGCTTGGATCCAAGCTTCACTCCAGACCATTTCTGTTTGCTGTCCTGAATTATCGGTAACATTAAAATAATCATCCATATCCAGCAAGAATCGAGTCGATGTGGGATCCCACTGCCAGTCGACCTGCAAGAAACTCCCCCCCACAGCAGTCACATATGGGCTTGATGCTGGATATTGAACGGCAAAAGTATCTTCATCATTGGTACTGCCTCCGTCACCCGATGAAGCAAAAAAAGATCTGTAAATCATTTTCTGCCGTGTCATTGGCATAAACATTTAAAATAACAAGCTTCATACCATCACCTGTTAACCCCATCTCATGTAATATATCGACGCCATAGGCTTGATGGATCTCTTGAGGTGTTAAACAACGTAATGGATTAAAACTAAAAAAGCCTGGGGACACGCAATTTGAGTCACTGCTATCTTCTGTGGCCATGAGTTCATTGATGTAATCATTAGCTCCACCATTGGAGGTGATAAGTCTCGTTGGATCCTTGTTATCATCACCTGAACAACCTATATGAGCGTTTTTTTCATTTCGTATCCTTACTAAAGTGAGGCAATGATGTCATCAGTCATTTTCAGTAATAACATCGACTAGGGCTTTTAAAAAGTATTGAGCACGAGGAGAGCCAAAACCTGTGGTCATATCCCAGCCCTCTGTCACAGGATAACCAGGTATGTCATTATAAGTTAATGAACCATCATCATTGTATTCAAACAACTGATTACTGACTTGTTCGCCCGCTAAGACTGTGCCTTGAGAAAGGGGCAAGATATCATTAAAGGCATTGTTGTCAGTCATTTGATACAAATAAGGATTAATATTGCCTAATGCATCGATACCTTGCTGTTGCAAATATTGATTAACCAATGCAAAAAAACCGGCAACTTGAGGTGACGAGGCACTAGTCCCCCCAACAACATCCCAATAATCATTTACATAAATCCACACCCCTCCATTAATGCTGCCCTGCCAAGCGATATCCGGTACGCCACGGCCGCTGCCTGATTGAGCATAAATGTGATCCGCTACTGATGCTTGCCAATCGGGTATATCAAAAAAGATACTGCTGCCACCAGTACTGGCTTTGCCATGGTATGCTTCGTTCCAGACGGTTTCTAGTCGAAAGAGGATATTGTCTTTGATGTTGAAATAATCAGGATTCTTGTCACCGGAGTTTAAATAAGCTTGATTACTGGTGGGGTACCATTCAAAACCATATTGCAGAAACGTACCACCCACCGCAGTCACATTGGGACTGGTGGCCGGGTATTGTACATTTTGCTCATTCGCATCAGGATCGTTCCAGCCGCCTTTACTGCCATAATCCCCGGATGAGGCAAAAAACGTCATGCCATTGCTTACCCCTTCTTCAAATAATTCTTCCATGGGATCTAGAACATTTTCGATATCCTCATCGGTGAAATCTCGTTCATTTGCACCAAAACTCATAGAAACTAGGGTACCTGGCGATGAATAGGTTTTCACAACATGTTTCAATAGTGCTAGCCAAGAGTCTCCGTCACTGATATTGCCTAAGACTAAATGAATCGTTGCATCGGGAGCTATGGCATGGGCTAATTGGATATCAATTGCAATTTCTAGATTACCTCCATCATCATAAGAGGTATCAAATTCATCGATTTGCAATTCAGGCATTTTTCGATTTGGAAAAAACTGCTTATGAAAAACTTCAAAATAAGCAGCATGATCGCCACTTGCATAATTATCCATTATGACTATGTGTTGGTCTGTCCCTGTTAATCCCATATCGTAAAGGGTATTGAGTCCATAAGCTTGTTGAATTTGTAATGGGGTATAACAAGAAAGGGGGGCTGGTTGATATAGCGTACCATCGGCATCGAAGTTAGGTGCAATACATTCAACTTGATTATTATCATCAGAACACGCAGAAAGCAATAACAACCCAATAACCATATTAAGAATATGAGTGACTTTTAAATCTATCATGTTTACCTTCTTTTATTTTAAGATGTATTTTGAAATGAGATTAGTGGTTTAAATCAAGTCAATTATGAGTCAATCTGAGTATAGAAAATCTAATATCCAATAAAGCACAATTTTTATAGATAAACTGAGAACTAGGGTAACTGACTAGTGAAAAAGGAGCATTGTGAAAAATCGGCGAGTGAAGCTGGGCACCTTGAGGTTAGCATTGATTTTGATTTACCCTGCACTGCGAGCGACAAAACATCATCAAGCTCACTGTTATACTATGGCGTTCAATATAGTGAGCATTATCGGTCTAATTCTCGGACATAACTTTTACTAACGCATTCAAAAAATGTTTACCTCTGGGCGAGCCAAAACCTGTGGTCATGTCCCAACCTTCTGTCGTGGGATAGCCAGTCACATCACTATAAATGAGCGTGCCGTCATTCAAATATTCAAATACTTGATTACTCACTTGTTCACCGGCCAACACAGTACCGAGTGTGGTCGGCACAATATCGTTAAAAGCAGTATCATCCTCTATTTGGTATAAATATGGGTTTAAATGACCAATATAATCCATTCCTTGCTCAGCTAGATATTGATTTATTAATGCAAAAAAACCGGCAACTTGAGGTGCAGATGCACTGGTTCCCCCCTCGACATGCCAAGTACCGTCATAGTAAACGGGTACACCGCTACTCACTGAAGCATTCCAAGCAATATCCGGAATACCACGGCCGCGGCCTGATTGTGTATAAATAATATCCGCAACTGGTGCTTGCCAATCTGGAATATCAAATAAATCACTATTGCCTCCACCAGTGGCATCTCCAGACCAAGCTTCATTCCAGACTGTTTCAATTTGTTGTAAAGGAATTTGTGGAAAAGGGACATCAATAAAATTAAAATAATCTGGATTGGCTACTGCATCCACTGCACCAGAATTATCCGCAGAAGCGAGATAAGGATCATTGCTTGTTGGATACCAATTCCAAGCATATTGTAATTGCGTTCCGCCAACCGCTATAACATATGGACTCGATGCAGGATAAAGCACATTAGGAGTATGATTATCTTCAAAAGCGGTTAAAGAGGCATTATTGCTACCTTCATCCCCACTTGATGCAAAAAAAGTAATGCCTTTTTCTACACCTGCTTTAAATTTCGCTTCCATTTCTGTGATTTCATCAGCTGTATAATCACTTTCTCTCGCCCCCCAACTTAATGAAACAATGGTTCCTGGAGAATAATAATCTATTGTATGTTGAAGAAGACTGGTAAAGTCTGCTATTGCATCGGAAAAATTATCATTGGCGTCACTCGGTGAAACCAATAAATCAATACTGGCATGTGGGGCAATGGCATGGGCCCACTGAATATCAAGTGAACTTTCTTTGCCCCAATCATAAGTAGAATCAACATTACTGTAATCGGGTAAGCCCAAAGGAAAACGTTGCTCAAATTCAGGCATTGCTTGATTTGGGAAAAAAGCATCATGAAATAAATTTAAATCTTCTTCTGCACTCTGACTGCCATAAGAAGCAATAACGACAATTTGAGTTTTTGCTCCCTTTATATCCCATGGCGTACAACTCATAAAGCTGATAAGCTTCTTGCATATCTGTTGGGGTATAGCATTTTAATTTTTCATACTGGGTTAAACTGCCATCACTATTATAAGTCGGTGCAACACAACGAGTAGTGCTATTGTCGTCGAAACAGGCCGATAACAGTAATATACCGACACTTATATTGACACTAGGACCGATTTTTAAATTAATCATATTTTCAACTCACTTTTCAGAGAACTTGAATCGCCTTAAACATCAAATAGTGCTGACTAAAAGTCATTGCTACTTGGTCATCGAAATCTGTGCCTTATTCCAGCCTAATGCCACAAAGACGACCATGTGATCGTTCCATCTTCTAAATATTCAACGAACTTGATTATTGGTCAACCTGAGTATAGAGACTTTCATGTTCAATAAGGTGCTATTCATATTAGCAAACTGAAAACTAGGTTAACTGACTAGTGAAAAAGGGTCATAGTCAGAAATAAGTGAAGGAAGGGCATTTAACCCCTAATCTATTCACTAAAAAGTGAGCGGAAGAACATCATCAAGCTCACTGTTATGAATACTATTATGAATATAATGGGGAAATAATGAGTCTAATCCTCAGACATCACTTTTACTAACGCTTCTAAAAAATCTTTCCCCCTTGGCGAGCCAAAACCTGTGGTCAAATCCCAACCTGCTGTCGTGGAATAACCGAGCACATCACCATAAGCCACACTGCCATCATTCAAATATTCAAATAACTGATTATTCACTTGCTGGCCAGCTAAAACGGTTCCTTGAGTAATGGGTAAAATATCATTGAAGGCATTTTTATCCTCTATTTGGTACAACCAAGTATTTAAATGACCAATGTAGTCCATGCCTTGTTCAGCTAAATACTGATTAATTAATCCGAAAAAAGCGGCAACTTGTGGCGTTGCAGCATCACCATGAATCGCCCACGATCCGTCATAATAAGCTAGCACACCACCGTTTACGGATGAACTCCAAGCGAGATCGGGGATCCCACGGCCTGTTGCTGTGTTATTATCAATTATTTCTGCAACAGGTGCTTGAAAATCAGGAATATCAAACAGTGTACTGATCCCACCACCTGTGGCGATCTCTGCCCAAGCTTCATTCCAAACGGTTTCTAACCGAACACTAGGATTGTCGGGGCTATTAAAGTAATCTGGATTTTTGTCATCAGAATCCAGATAAGGCGTGTTACTCGTTGGATACCAACTCCAACCATATTGTAAAAGTGTTCCACCAACCGCAGTCACATAAGCACTGGATGCGGGATAGTAAATAGTCGGTTCATCCTCATAATTACTACTGCCATAATCACCGGTTGAGGCAAAAAACGTGATCCCTTTATCCATCACTCCTTTTTCTAGTAAGGTTTCAATAGTTTTTATTTGATCTTCACTATAATGACTTTCAATTGCTCCAAGGTTCATGGACACTATTGTTCCTTCGGCATAATCACCCTCATTGACAATATAATTGATCACATCAGCCAAACTATCTAATGAAGTATCAATTTGTCCCATGACTAAATCAATGGAAGCATCCGGGGCAATGGCATGAACCCACTGGGTATCAACGGCTACACCACTTTCCCAACTAGTGTTATATTCTGGATCGCCTACCGTAATACTCTGAAAATCAGGCATATCACGGTTAGGAAAAAAAGCATCATGAAATACACTTAACTCTTCAGCTGTTGTTCTATTCGCATAAGCATCAACAATCACGATTTTCACACCCGCTCCTGTTAACCCCATATTATAGAATTCATCCAGTTGATAAGCCTTCTGTATGTCTTGTGGGGTATAGCACCTAATAATATTGGTTTGTTCAAGTGTGCCATCACTGTTATAAGTTGGAGCTGTACACCTTGATTGATTATTGTCTTCAAAACAGGCACTAAGTCCTAATAAATTGACTATTAGAATGATATTTCTTACTTTTATATTCATCAAAAACCTTCCCTAGAAAATGGTTATTTATATACTTATCTTTATTGACTACTAATATAGATTAAATTATTTATTACATGGATATATAATTGAATTATAGTCTGTAACTTCATAAGTAAAATAGCAATATTCTTTTACCATAACTAAATAAACAAAATTATTTTTAAAATAATTTTATTTATTTAGTAAAAAAGTCGCATTGTTTATATGAGCACCAGCTGATATACCAGTATTGCTTATTTGTTTTTATTAATAAAAGCGGTTTATAAAAACGATTAAATAAAGCCTAACTTTATAAATTCAATAAGAAAAGGTAAAGGAATAACATGAAACTGATACCAAGTTTAATCTTAACTTTAGCGTCAATAGGTTTATTTTCTACATCATTACAAGTTGTTGCGAATGGATCTAAAGTTGAAATGCCCCCCTTATACCAAAAAGAAGTGTTATCAAGATCGATAGCCAATGAAAAAAGAGCTATTTCAAAAGAACTTGCGATAAATTATAAACACTACCATCGCCATTTAAAGTCTCAAGTCAATCAGTATCAACTCAGTATCAACCTTGAAAATTTTCATTATTTGAACTCACAAACAGAGACGAATATTAAGCACCTTAATCAAAATATTAGACAATTAAAAGGCATCACAAAATATAACAGTAACATCATCGACTTACGCTTGGCTGATGTGAAAATGTTAAGTCAGTGGCAAGGGGGGCAATCCCCGTTATTTGCTTATGCACCGGAAGGAAATGATACTCATTGGACGTATATTGAAGCCTTTGACGAAGCAGGTAATATTCATTTACTCGATGCTCACGTAGTACCAGATAGACCTGTGTTCATTATTGAACTGAATAATGAACAAACATTGAAAGAAGGCATCGAAACAATGCGCGCTATGTTCAATGCCACGAAAGTCAATAACGGCATAAGTACATTGAATAGTGAATTTTCAGCTTCAGCAGATGAGCCATTATCAACAACCGCCATTAAACATATTAAACTTAAAAATGTAGAGGAATCTTGGATATCAGGAGATGCGGAAGTTTATGCTATTGTATCCGGAATAAGCCCTGAAAATACAGATGTTGCCCCTCAACTTGATATTTTAGAGTTTCCCTATCTGAATGAAGCTGACACGAATTACTCGCCGAATCAGATTATTGTGCAATGGGAAAACTATCGTTGGCAAGCTGTCGATATTCTCCTTATGGAAAACGATGATAATACCAACTATAAAGCGCTTGCCGAGACTATCTTAGCAGCTGCAGAAGCAGTACTCAGACTCATTCCTGATCCGACTGTTCAAGGTTATGCCATTATACCGCAATTAACGAATGCCATTATTCAAGCCATGCCAGATTCATGGTGGACAAATGATGATGACTACCTAGATGTATTTTACACTATTTTTGAGGATCAAATGTATACTAACCATAAAGGTGCGAGTAACAATGCCACTGTTGATTTAGAACCCTTAATGATCCAACCAAGAAACTAATTCAGGATAAAAAAATGTAAACGACTATTTAAAACTTTAGTCGTTTATATTTTAATTAAGTAAAAATAAACTTGCTTACCCGCATTAAACTTCACCTAAAAACCAATTAACAACTTTGGTTAAATTTCACTTTTATGTTCACCCCCTATATTTATGCTGAATGAAAATTGAAGATTGATAATTGATAGAGTAAATGAATGTAAGTATTGACAAGGAATTAAGTTGAAATTTATTCATTAAAGTAGGTTACACATTGTATTTGCTGTGTTATTGACATCTTAATCGTTATTGTTGTTTTAATTTTAAGTATATATAAAGGCGAAAACATATTAATAACGTGAACGTTTGTTTTTCCTCCACTCTATGTTTAGCCGAAAATAATAAACTCTTGTTCATTTGACTTTAATTGTTCATTTATTATAAAAAAGGTATAAATTTGATTTATCTGCGGTTCTCATATAGAGCTTATCCAGTTCTCATATAGCTTCCAATATAAATATAAATAAATCGTGTTACTTATTTTGATTATTTAATACAGGACTCATTATGAAAACAGAAAATTATCGTTTATCTCACTCTCAGCAGCGTTTTTGGGTTGAATGGGCTCTGGAACCAGAAAAAAGCACCTACAATTCATCGATGGTTTACCGTATTAGCGGTTTTGTTGATAAAGATAAATTAAAACAGGCTAATTATCTTTTTTACTCTCGTCACCAAATTTTACAGTCTAGAATTAGCTTGGATGGTAAAACACAGTGTTTTATTAAAGAAGATGAAAAAAACATCATCAATGAAATATCACTTCCCAATGATAAAACAGCTAGTGAATTCATTCAATCATGGTTAGAGTTTCCTTTTAATTTATCTTCAGACCCTCTATACAATGTTCTCATTTTAAACACTCAAGATGATGAATGTTATTTAATCATTCGTGCTCACCATATCATTGTTGATGCAATTTCTGGCGGTATTATTAATAATGAAATAGCAGAGATCTATAATACACTGGTTAATAATGCTTCTATTGATGAGAAGTTAAACACTGATTTTACTAAAACCATTGAAAATGAGACTATTCTAGCAGGTTCAGAAAAAAGCCAAGTATTTTGGAAAGACTATATAGGGCAAACACCACTTTCCGTCGATTTTCCATATTCCGATATACATAATATCAAGCGAACAGAAAGCCAATCCATATACTTCTCCCTTGATAAACATGATTTAAAACAGCTTAAATCTTTCGCTAAGCAACAAAAAACAACGCTCTTTATTATACTGGCATCGGCTTATAGTATTTTACTCTCCAAATATGCTAATCAAAAAGAATTTGCTTTAAGTTATCCTGTTAATACTCGCCCTAAAGGATATCAATCTACTATAGGTTGTTTTGTCAACAATATTCCTTTGAAAATAGCATTAGATGATAAAATTTGTTTCACCGAATTGCTAAATGATATTAAACAGCAACGTCGATTAATCAAGCCCCATCAAGAATATTCATTCAGTCAAATTATTAAAGATCAACAACAAGTAAGAGATGACATAGGTGAGAACTATTTCAATATAGGTATAGCAGAAGCCAATTTAAATACCGTCACTATGCCATTATCTGGAGTCAATATTGAATCTGTAAACGGAGGAGAAAGTGCACATACTCCTTACTCACTCTTATTACAATACGACCCATATAGCAATGATTCACTCTCATTTAGACTAGAATATCGTGCCTTAGCCATAGACAGTAGCGTTGCAAATAGCTTTTCAAAACAATTAGTTAATTTACTTAAAAACATAACAACATTGACAGGGCCTATTGATCAATTAAAGCTTATTACAGAGGAGGAAGAAACCCATTTACTCAGTTTCAACCAGCCACAAAAGATGTCTGTTGCTCAAAGCACGCTTCATCAGACATTTGAGTATTGGGCGAATAAGACACCTGATGCCATCGCCCTGCATTGTGAAAACAATACCATGACTTATGGTGAGCTTAATCAAAAAGCCAATCAGCTGGCTCATGTCATACGTGGATCTTACTTAGCTCATACAGGCCATTCTTTAACAGCTAATACACTCATTGCTTTGTACTGCGAACGTGGATTTGATCTCGTTGTGAGTATATTGGCCACCTTGAAAGCGGGTGGCGCTTATGTTCCGATTGATCCTAAATACCCTATTGATAGGGTAGAATATATTTTAAATGACAGCGCAGCACCATTAATCATTGGTCAACAAGAACAGCTTGAAAACTTGCCGCTCAAAATTAAAGAACAGGTGGCGGCTTTAGCATTGAATAGCATTGAATATAACAAGCATTCATCTGATAATTTAGACCATAGCGCATCAGCTGATGATCTTGCTTATATTATTTACACCTCAGGCACCACAGGACACCCTAAAGGTGTCATGCAACTGCATAGAAATGTGAGACGCTTATTCACTAGTAGCGAAGAGCATTTTAACTTCAATAAGCAAGACATTTGGACGCTTTACCATTCTTACGTGTTTGACTTTAGTGTGTGGGAGCTATGGGGCGCATTAAATTATGGTGGTCAATTAGTTATTCCGACTTATGAGCAAACAAGGGATATATCAGCATTTTATCAATTATGCATTGATAAAAAGGTGAGCGTACTGAATCAAACACCGACCGCTTTTTATCAATATATTCATCATGATGAGACAATATCACCACAAGATAAAGTAAACAGTTTACGGTATGTTATTTTTGGAGGTGAAGCATTAAATCTTCAACAAATATTACCTTGGTGGAAACAGCATAAAGAAGGTGAGCCTGAACTAATCAATATGTACGGGATCACAGAAACAACAGTCCACGTCACTTATAAGAAAGTCACCTCAAGGGATCTGTCTGATCTTTCCAATATTGGCCAGCCTTTAAATGATTTGAGCTGTTATGTATTAGATAACCATTTAAATCACGTTCCAATGGGTGTGACAGGTGAGCTCTATGTTGGTGGAGCAGGGCTTGCTTTGGGCTATTTGAACCGTCCAGAATTAACCCTTGAACGTTTCATTGATAATCCTTATGCATCAACCAATGAGATAAAACAAGGACTTAATAGGCTTTATAAAACAGGGGATCTGGTTAGGCGCTTACCTAATGGCGAACTACTCTATATGGGGCGTAATGATTTTCAAGTCAAAATTCGAGGGCATCGAATTGAAATAGGTGAAATTGAACAAGCATTAACTCAGGTAGAGTTGATTAATCAATGCCATGTACAAGTTAAGTCTAGACAAGATGGAGAAAGTTCATCCCAATATCTTGTTGCTTATTTCACCTCTGAAGACGTGAATAACCCCATAAGCAGTGATGTATTAGCGGATTCTCTAGGGAAAAAACTGCCTGAATACATGATCCCCGCATACTTTATCCAAGTCGAACAATTTACTATGACAATTAATGGTAAATTAGACACCAAAGCTTTACCCAGTCCAGATAATCATTTATCCGCTGGAACAACTGAATTTATCGCCCCGACCACAGCTAAAGAGTTAGAAATCAGCGAGGTATGGCAAAAAGTCTTAGGCTTAAACACAATAAGCGTGACAGATAATTTTTACCGATTAGGTGGGGATTCTATTCTGTGTATTCGCATTGTCTCTGAGTTAAAATCATTGGGTTATCACCTCAGTGTACAAGATGTTTTTAAAAGTAAAACAATCAAAGTATTAGCGGATACGATAGAGAAGTCATCTTCAACATCCATTCAACCGACATATCAAGCATTTAACCTTATCAAACAAAGTCAATTTTCCAATACATTGAATTTAGAGGATCTGTATCCGGCCAGTTACCTGCAACTGGGTATGTTAATTGAATCAGCACGAAACAATGACGGCACTTATCATGATGTATTTAACTATAATATTTTCCATTCCTTTGATCGAAATAAGTTTATTCGTCTTTGGGACACACTTATCGCAAAGCATCCGTTATTAAGAACACGTTTTATTCAACATGGTAGTTATGGTTATGTGTGCGCGCAGCACCCTGCACAGAGCATAACAGCTGAAGATAAACTCACAGAAATAGACACTGATGATTTAACACATTTTATTGATCAGGAAAAAGGAACGGACTTCGATCTTGATGTACCGGGTTTATTCCGATTATTTGTCACACAAAAAACAACATCACAGTTTACATTAGTCTTTTCTTTTCATCATGCCATTGCTGATGGCTGGAGTGTGGCTTCTTTATTGTCTGAATTCATGCAGGCTTATGCGGAACAATCATCAATAAAAGTCGGTACTCAGATCCCCTCATTTGGCGCTTATGTTGAAGCTGAGCAGCAAGCTTTACAAAATAAGACGTACAAACACTTTTGGCAACAATACTTAGACGATTACGACTGCCATATAGAGAGTTTCAATCCGAATCATACTTCGGCTATGAAAGCGGCGACTTTACCCGAAACCTTGGCATCCCATACTCAGTTAGCGAATGAGTTATCTGAAAAGATTAATCAATTATCTCACCATTTGAGTGTTTCCGTAGATACTGTGTTTATGGCCGCCTATAGCATTCTTTTATCATGCTTTTATGGCGAAAATGATATTGCATTTGGCATGGTCGCCAATAATCGTTTAGAAATCCCTCAGGGGGATGAAACCTTTGGTTTGTTTTTAAATACCATTCCTCTTCGTGTTCAATTTAACAAAGACACATTGTTAGACACAGACCAACTGATCCAACAAGTGAGTCAAGAAAAGCTTTCGATTAATCAGAATAAAGCCTATCCCTATGCAAAAATTAAATCGGATTTGAATACTCAGTCTGATATCTATCAATGTGCGTTTAACTTTGTGCATTTCCATAATTTGGACAATAGCCAAGAGCTAGGCACTTTCAATATGGGAAGCGGATTTGAAAAAACCAATATTCCGCTGGTATTGACTGTTGTTAAACAAGAACAGCACTTTATTCTTAATTTAACGGCAGAATCGACTTTTGCAGACAAAGGGATCATCACCCGTTTTCTTGATTACCTCACGCATTACTTATCACAGCTAGTGGATGAAACATCGCCTGGTTTATCCTTAATAAAAGAAGATGAATACCAAAAGCTTATCATTGATAACAATCAAAACCATGTCGATACACACCCAGAAACATTAGGCTCACTTTTTGAATCTCAAGTGGCCAAAACTCCGAATAATATTGCAGTTAGGTGGGGTGATGAGGCATTAACTTACACGGCGCTCAATGAAAAAGCCAATCAACTGGCTCGTCACATTAGAGAAAAGTATCACACTCTCAATGGGATAGAGCTGTACCCTGATACGCCTATTGGCATAGTCATAGAGCGTAGTCTTGATACCATCATTGCGATTTTGGCCGTTCAAAAAGCAGGCGGGGCTTATATTCCCATTGATCCCAGTTATCCAACGGATCGGATTTCCTATATCATCTCCGATTCTAATTTGAGCCTTTTACTCACTCAAAAAGCATTACACGATAAAGTGGCTGCAGCCACACCAGTTATATTCAATAATCAAGGCATTCTTGACATTGATGCGCTGCCATATGGTACCTATTGTGCAAAAAACTTAACGGGTTACTGCCATAGCCAACATTTGGCCTATATTATTTACACTTCTGGCACCACAGGTAAACCAAAAGGTGTCATGGTTGAGAACCATAACTTTGCAGACTTTATTCAAGCATTCCCCAATGAATTTGAAGGTGACAATGATGCATTAACGACATTAAGTGTAACCAATTATGTTTTTGATATTTTTGGCTTGGAATATGCGTTACCCTTGACAACTGGTGGCACACTCATTTTAACTAACATCGATCACTTTAAGGCTGATTTAACACGGTATAAAGATGACATTGTCTTTATACAACAAACACCTGCTTTATGGGGGCAACTGGTCAATCAAATCGGTGATGATCTACATCATATACATTGTGTTGTTAATAATATTCACTGCTTAGTCGGTGGAGAGCAATTAAATAAAGCCTTGGCTAATACGCTTTATCGCACTTTCAATACTGCAACCAATGTTTATGGACCTACAGAAACAACCATTTGGTCAACTCGAGTGAGAATTGATGAAAATTACCAAGATAGCATTGGTCAACCCCTTGCTAATGAAAAGGTGTATATCGTCAATGATGCCATGCTACCTGTACCTGTCGGCGCCATTGGTGAAATTCTCATTGGTGGGGCGGGTCTTGCTCGTGGCTACTTTAACCGCCCCGAGCTCACCATCGAAAAATTTATTCCTAATCCATTTGATAGTGAAAACCAATCAAGCAAATTATACAAAACAGGTGATTTGGGTCGTTGGAATGATGCTGGACAAATTGAATTTATTGGACGAAATGACTTTCAAATAAAAATCAATGGTCACCGAGTTGAATTAGGCGAAATTGAAGCAAAAATCAATCACATTGAATCGATTCAGCAATCTGTGGTGATCACTTGTAATACGCCTTCAGGCACGCAACTGGCAGCCTATGTGGTTTGTGATAACACCGATTTTGATGAAATTTTAGTTAAAGAGACATTGGCCGCACAATTGCCGCATTATATGATCCCTTCTGCCTTTAAGGTTCTACCAGAGCTACCTTTAACGGCAAACGGTAAATTAGATCGTCGTGCATTACCTAAGATCACTTGGGAAACGAAGACGCAGCAATACCTTGCCCCCTCAACAGAATTAGAAACCAAAATCTGCACCATTTGGCAATCTGTTTTAACACTTGAACAAGTGGGGATTGAAGATGACTTCTTTAACATAGGTGGACAGTCATTATTGGCGATTCAAGTGTCTCACGAAATGAGCCAAGCATTAAGCCAGCAGATCACCATTAGTGATATATTTAACCATCGAACAATCCGTCAAATTTTAGCCCATTGTTCAAACCAAGATTTAGTGAGTATTCCCAAATCAAATCAAATAAAAGCACCTTTATCATTTGCTCAGGAGCGTTTGTTATTTATTGAGCAATATGAGCAAGGATCTCAAGCTTATCATGTGCCTATTGCACTTAATTTATCGAATACGATTAATCTTGACGCCTTTGAAAAAAGTGTTTACGCGGTTATTGCAAGGCATGATATTTTAACCACTGTTTATACCCAAGAAGAGGAGGGGAGCTACTTTCAACATCAGCTCCAAAAGGCGCCTGAATTTACCTATATTGATATTGCAAGTCGACTCGATAATGAGAGAGTTGATACTGACAACATAGGCCAATTGATGCTTGCCGAAATGCAAACGACTTTTGATTTAACCCATGAAGGCCCAGTGAAACTCTTCCTTTATCAAAGTAAACATCAAAATATTGCGCTTATTTTACTGCATCATATTGCTTTTGATGCTTGGTCAGGGAATGTGCTTAATGATGAAATTATGGCTTACTATGGTCATTTCGCCCATGATGAGCCCCTTGAATTGGCGCCATTAGCCATCCAGTACAAAGATTTTGCCATTTGGCAGCGAGAATACCTACAGCACCATGCCATGAAAGAGCAAGCTCAATTTTGGCAAGAGCAGTTAATATCTGCAACTCCATTAAACTTTCCCACTAGCTTTAATCGCCCTGCAGATCAGGATTATGCTGGAGACGACTTCTTTTTTGAATTAGGTGGATCATTATCAAACCAAGTTAGAGATGTCACAAAAAGTGCATCTGTCAGTCTGCACAGTTTCTTAATGACTGCCTTTAACTTGTTATTGGCTAAATACACTGGCCAAGATGACATTGTTGTTGGTACGCCAGTCGCCAATCGTCATTATGCTGATATTGTCGACTCTATTGGTTTCTTCGTGAACACATTGGCTATTCGTACTCAGATCAATGCCGATGATACGCTAGCTCAATTGGTTCAACGTACACATGAAACCATGATCAAAGCACAAGAAAATCAGGATATTCCTTTTGAGCAAGTGGTAGATTCACTCTCTTTAGAGCGTGATCCCTCAAGGCACGCTATTTTTCAAATGATGTTTGAAACCATAGGTGAAAACACAGTGACTAAAGCGGGTCAAGAAGGGCATATATTTGATTTAATTCCTTTTGAGTCTTTGTATAAAACTGCAAAATTCGATCTCAGTGCATTGATGGATATCAGTGAGACGAATATAAAAGGGACCTTCAATTTTGCTACCGCTTTATTTACTCGAAGCTTTATTCAACAATTAGCTAAGCACTATAAAAATATTCTGCGTCAACTCATCGACGCCTATGATCCCACTCTAGATCACAATAATGTGTCAGTTAAATCAGTACAACTACTGACACAAACGGAATACCAAAAATGGGTCATAGATTACAATCACACTCAGGTGAGTTATCCCGTTAATACCACAATACACACCTTGTTTGAACAGCAAGTGACTCAAACACCGCATCGAATCGCTGTGAGTGATGATGAAACACAGTTGACCTATTTAGAGCTTAACCAAAAAGCCAACCAACTTGCTCATTATATTGCTGCTCAACATCAATCTGAACAAGGGCCATTTTTTGCCGCCCTGTTCATGGATAAGTCCGTTGATTTAATGATAGGTTTATTAGCCATTCTCAAGTCTGGTGGAACCTATATTCCTATCGATCCCAATAACCCTGAGGAACGTATTGCTTATATGCTTGAGATGAGTCAGCCAAGCATTATATTAACTCATAGCCATATTGCGCTTAATATTGAGTCTCAGGAGACTCAGGTTATTCATATGGATAACCTTCCTGCATTGGCCGCTGACGCTATCGACAATTTAGCCTTACCTATTCCCAGTAATGCATTGGCCTATGTTATTTTTACCTCGGGTACCACAGGCAATCCAAAAGGTGTCATGGTCTCTCATGATAGTTTAGTCAATCGCTACGTGAGTTGGGACAAGCTTTATAGGCTCAATGATATTGCGCCTATTACCATGTTAAATATGGCCAGCCCAGCATTTGATGTCTTTAGTGGAGATTGGATTCGAGCATTATGCTCCGGCAGCCAGCTTGTTTTATGCTCGAAAAACACCTTTATCGATCCGGCTAAGTTGTACCAAACAATTATTGAACACAATATTCAAATGGCGGAGTTTGTACCCGCTGTGTTGTTAAGCTTGGCACAATACGTCGATAAACACGCTCTCACACTGGATATGTTTAAAATCCTCGTGATAGGTTCAGATGCATGGCAAAGTAAAGATCACCTTTTCATTGAGTCACTGGTCTCAAAGAGTACTCGAGTCATTAACACCTATGGGCTCACTGAAGTCAGTATTGATAGTACTTACTATGAAAGAGAGCAAGATACGCGTTTACTGTCAGGTGTTACGCCAATCGGTAAGCCTCTTGCTAACACGCAACTCTATATTTTGAATGAAGCTTTGCAACCTATGCCAAAAGGCGCCACAGGAGAACTTTATATCGGGGGCATTGGCCTTGCCGAGGGATATTTACATCAAAATGAATTAACCGCTGAGCGCTTTATACCCAGTCCATTTGTCAAAGAAGCACATCGTGGGACCGCCCACGGACGCCTTTATAAAACAGGTGATTTGGTCTGCATGCAAGATGATGGCAATATTGCTTATATTGGCAGAAACGATTTCCAAGTCAAAATCAGAGGACATCGTATTGAACTCACTGAAATCGAAAAAAATCTGGCTAATATTCCCAATATTACACAAAGTTGCGTATTGGTTCAAAAACACGATAACGGCGAAGCCTACTTGGCAGCCTACTATGTGGTTGACCAAGAGATAAGTGAGATCAGCAAAGAAGAAATCGTTAATTACTTATCTCAACACCTGGCAGAATATATGATGCCCACAGGCTTTTTGCAAATGTCTGCCTTTCCATTGACGCCCAATGGTAAAGTGGATAGAAAAGCCTTCCCGTTACCTCAAACGGTCAATGTGAGTCAGTATGTCGCTCCGAGCAGCGAGCTTGAAAAAAAATGTTGTGGAATTTGGGCATCACTACTCGGTCAAGAGAAAATAGGCTTAACAGACGGCTTTTTTGCCAGCGGTGGTCAGTCTATTTTAGCCATTCAAGTGGCACATCAAATGAGCGAAGCAATTGATCAACAAGTGACGATTGCAGACATTTTCAAGCATCGTAATATTCAAAGTATATTAGCCCATACCGCCGAGCAATCTCGCTTGAGCATTCAGCCGACGCAACTCACACAGATCCCACTTTCTTTTGCTCAAGAACGCCTGTGGTTTATTGAGCAATATCAAGAAAGCGCCTTCGCTTATAATATTCCCATGGCTTATGAATTAGCTGCTAATGTGGATGTTGAGGCATTTGAAAAGAGCATTCGCACCATTGTTGAGCGCCATCAAATATTACGGACTGTGTACGGCAAAGATGAGGATGGTCACAGTTACCAGCATGTAACAGATCAAGCCTTGGCTATTCAATACCTTCAAATATCAGAAGATGAGATAGTCTCAGCAATACGTCAAGGAATTGAATATACCTTTGATTTAGAAAATGAACACCCAATCAAGATCACCTTTTATCAAACACAAGAACGCACTCTTGCTTTAGTTCTGTTGCATCATATTGCTTTTGACGGTTGGTCAAGCGGTATTTTTAATCGAGAACTGTCTGCTTTATATCTACAGTGGAGTACAGGTAAACAAGCCAATCTTGCTGAAATTACCTTGCAATATAAAGACTTTGCCGTATGGAAAAAAGCCTTATTACAAGGGGATTATTTACAAAATCAACTGGATTATTGGGTCAATGCCTTGGCCGATTGTGAACCTCTTAATCTACCAACGGATCATACACGCCCTGCGGATATACAATATGACGGTGATGATGTCTTTTTTGCCTTAACGGAAACCGAGTCCAATCAGTTAAGACGCATTGCTAAACAGCGTAAAGTGACCGTTAACAGTTTACTATTAAGTGCATTTTTCGTCGTATTGAACAAATACACAGGGCAAACGGATCTGGTGGTCGGTGTGCCCGTCACTTGTCGCCCAAGTGCCGAATTGGAAGATATGATAGGTTTCTTTGTGAACAATCTTTCCATGCGAGTACAATTTAGCACTGATGATTCGATGATATCGCTTATCGAGCAAGTGCAACAAACCATGTTGGGTGCACAAGCGCATCAAGATTTACCTTTTGAAAAACTAGTGGATAGTTTGTCACTGAATAGAGATCCCTCTCGGCATCCAATATTTCAGGCCATGTTCAGTACCTATACCTTCTCTAATGAGACGTTATTTGAATCAACGCCTGGGATCGCAGAATACCCAGTCGATGAGCAATATAAGGTTGCCAAGTTAGATTTAAGTGTGTTTGTTGATGAAATGTCTCCTGCGATGAAGGGAGTGATGAATTTTGCTACGTCTCTTTTCACTCGACAAACAATAGAAAAGCTGTGCGCGCATTACCAAGCCGTTATTCGTCAATTAATTAATCACCTCGACGCTTCAGTGGCTGAGATTGACATTCTCAGTATTGAAGAGCGTCAGTCCTTATTGATTGATAACAATCAAACTCGTCGAGCTTTTCCTGAAGATAAAACATTGCATGAATTGTTTGAAATTCAGGCAAACAAAACCCCTGAAAACATCGCAACCAGTGATCTTCATTCACAATTGACCTATCAAACGTTAAATGAGCGAGCCAATCAACTTGCCCACCGTATTCGTGATATTTACTTAACACAAACAGGTATACCATTGACTCCTGATAGCTTAATTGCGCTTTATATGGAAAGAAGTGTGGATATGCTCGTCGCGATTTTAGCCGTTATGAAAGCGGGAGGGGCATACGTGCCTATTTCTCCTTCTTTCCCTGAAAGCCGAAGCTGTTTTATCGTTGAAGACACACAATGTCAGCTCATTTTAACTCAGCAAGCATTACAAGAGAGCTTAATTAATACCCTTAACACGTCGACAGTGAAACAACCCTATTTGTTAGCCGTTGATGAGTATGAAGGCTACCAAGATCAACCCACTAGCAATCTCAATGACAATATTAACAAGATTCAAGGTGCCCTCTGTCAGCCTTCTCACCTTGCTTATGTCATTTACACATCAGGTACCACAGGGCAACCTAAAGGCGTCATGTTGCCTCATAGCGCTGTTGTTAATCGACTTCATTGGATGCAAAATCAATATCCTCTCAACGTTCATGATGTTGTTTTACAAAAAACGCCATACATTTTCGATGTTTCTGTTTGGGAGTTATTGTGGGCTAATTTATACGGAGCGCACATAGTATTTGCAGCGCCTGAGCTGGAAAAAGACAGCTTAGCATTACAAACACTCATCATTGAGCGATCTGTCACTACTATGCACTTTGTGCCTTCTATGCTTGATGCTTATATGGGCGCATTGGCTCACAGTGGACAAAGCTGGCCACCGAGTTTGCGACATGTTTTTGCTAGTGGTGAAGCATTACAAGTCAATCAAGTAAAGCAATTTCATGAATTGAAACAACATAATTCCAAAATTGAGTTACACAACCTTTATGGCCCTACAGAGGCGGCTATTGATGTGACATATTATGAGTGCCTGCCATCAAATAACAGCTGTGTGCCTATAGGAAAACCTATTGATAACATACAAACCTATGTCCTTAATGAGTCACAAAAACCTGTGCCTGTTGGTGTGGTGGGTGAACTTTATTTAGGTGGTGTCGGCTTAGCACGAGGGTATGTCAATAAACCTGAACTGACCGCAGAGAAATTTATTGCTAACCCATTTTATACTCAAGATGAGAAACATCATTCATCATCGCGTCTATACCGTACAGGCGATCTCGTTCGCTGGTCCAATGCTGGCGAACTGGAATATATGGGACGTAATGATTTCCAAGTGAAAATACGAGGCTACCGTATTGAACTTGAAGAAATAGAAAATGCACTGTTAAACCTTGATGAAGTGAAGCAATGTGTTGTCTTAGCAAAGAATAAGCATAACACAACAGACAATAGCCAATATTTATGTGCGTATATCATTGGTGAGGCAGCGTTATCCCATGCACAATTAACCTTAGCCTTGGCGGATGCGATCCCCAGTTATATGATCCCCAGTGCATTTGTGTTTATGGATAAATTTCCCATTACGATTAATGGCAAGCTTAACCGTAATGCACTACCCACACCGACTTTTGGTGGCGATGAAACACAATATCAAGCCCCCAGCAATCGATTAGAAAGCTTAATTTGTCATGTTTGGGAACAAGTATTGAATGTCGATAATATTGGCGTCAATGATGACTTCTTCAGCGTCGGTGGAGATTCGATACTTTGTATTCGCATCATCTCTTTATTAAATAACCATCAATTAAAGGTGAGTGTTAAAGATATTTTTAAACAACGGACGGTTGCAGCCTTAGCTTCCCATATAGAAGAAAGTCATGCTCTCAATGTGGCCGCAAGCGAGATTGACTACCAAGCTTTCTCATTAATCAAGCAGGATGATTTATTTAACCAACATCCTGAATTGATCCAAGATAAAGATTGGATTGAGGATGCCTATCCATCGAGCTATTTACAAATGGGAATGCTAATAGAATCGGAGAAATTAGCTGATGGCACTTATCATGATGTCTTTAGTTATGAGATAAAAGCTCAGTTCAATGAAGATAGATTCACGGCAATTTGGAATAGCTTAGTGGATAAACATGCACTACTACGTGTTGCTTTTGTCAATGATGATGAGCATGCTTATATCAACTTACAATATGGGTATGACCCCATTCGCCACAATGTGAAAAATAAGCTGACTGTACTGGAAGGCGTCTGTACAGAGGACTTTATTGAAGCTGAAAAATTACAAGCACTCCCTCTAACAAGTCCTGGTTTGTTTAGACTCTTTGTTGCTAATCAAACTGAAGCGCATTTCACATTGATTTTCTCTTTCCATCACGCTATCACTGATGGATGGAGTGTGGCTTCTCTGCTTTCTGAGTTCACTGATTGTTACTTAGCTAATGAGCTGGCAGACACTCAAGTGCCTTCGCTTTCATATGGTGAATTCATTGCCTTAGAGCAGCAAACCTTGGCCGATAAACAGCAACAAAGCTTTTGGCACCATTACCTTTCTGGTTTCGATAGCCAACTGAAATCGTTACACAGTATCGATCATCATGAGCCGAATAAAGAGAGCCATAATACTGAAGAGCAGAGTATTGTAAGCAATCAATCAAAACTTGAGATTGACATTGCTCCTCAACTGTCTGAAAAAATTATTGCATTAGCCGCTGAGAATAATATTTCACCGGATACGATTTTCATGTCGGCTTATTCATTATTACTGTCTTGGTTGTATGAAGGGAAAGACTTTACCTTTGGTATAGTGATGAATAATCGCCTAGAGAAGTCAGGCGGAGATGCATTATTTGGTTTATTCCTCAATACCATTCCAATGCGACTTTCACTGAATGAACGGCTTTTATTCACACCCAATGCATTAGTATTGAAAGTGGCCGAAGAGAAAATGAAGCTCTTTGAATATAAAGCTTATCCTTATGGAAAGATCCGTTCCGATCTCAACCGTCAGCAAGATCTTTACCAATGCGCCTTTAATTATGTTCATTTTCATGTTGCAGAGCAGAACGTAAAAGAAGGCAACATAGACTCTCATGCCGCATTTGAACAGACCAATATTCCATTCGTCTTTAATGTTGGCCGCATGAATGACCAATTTAATGTTGAATTTGTTGGACGTGATTCTTTTGTTGATAAAATCACACTTGAGCGATTTGGCACTTATATTCAATATTATCTTGAACAAATAGCCAATCAATCTGATCGCTTATCATTATTACCTGAGGCAGAAACGAAACAATTACTGCAAGATTATAATCTCACTCAACATGACTATCCAAAGTCACATACATTACACAGTTTATTTGAACAACAAGTGGCGAAAACACCCAGCTCAATTGCCTTAATAGACAGTCAAATGTCATTAACTTATGATCAATTGAATAAACGCGCCAATCAGTTGGCACGTCATATTCGAGCGCACTATTTTGCGTCACATCAAATAGACATGCCAGCAGATACCTTAGTCGCCCTCTATTGTGAGCGCAGTGTTGACATGGTGATCGCTATTCTTGCGATATTAAAAGCAGGGGGAGCCTATGTCCCTGTTGCACCAGATTTTCCATCAGAGCGAGTGCGCTATATCATCAATGATGCGAATAGCGGTATGGTGATCACTCAACGTCAGTGGGCCGAACAACTGACTCAAACATTAACAGAAAAGGGTGAAGTGAAATCAAATCATCCTATTCCCCATTTATTGTTTGTAGACCAACATGAAGATTATCAACATCTTAATGTAAATAATCTACTGGGTAAAAGCCAAGCTCATCATTTGGCTTATGCCATATACACTTCAGGCACAACAGGGAAACCAAAGGGGGTAATGTTAGAGCATGCAGGTGTCGTGAATCGTCTCGATTGGATGCAGCGCGCGTACCCCTTATGCGAAAAGGATAAGGTTTTACAAAAAACACCTTATATTTTTGACGTTTCTGTATGGGAACTGCTTTGGGCAAACCTCTATGGCGCACAAATTGTGATGGCCGAACCCAATGCCCATAAAGATGCAGATGCCTTGATTGGGTTAATTAAACAACATCAGATAACCACCATACATTTTGTGCCATCAATGTTGGAAGCCTTTACTTCACAACTAGAAGCATTGTCTGAATCTTTGCCATTGAGCTTGAGACATATTTTTACCAGTGGTGAAGCGCTGCAACCTCAACAAGTTAAGCAGTTGCATGCTTTGCATTCTCAAGAACATGCTGTTGGGCTTCATAATCTCTATGGTCCAACAGAGGCGTCAATTGATGTCAGTTACTTTGAATGTATCGATAATGATCCGAAAGTGGTTCCGATTGGTCAACCTATCGCTAATATGCGTTTATACGTCCTCTCTCCACAAGGGCTTCCAGTGCCTGTGGGGGCAGTGGGTGAATTACATTTATCGGGTGTGGGCTTAGCAAGGGGTTACTATAACCGAATTGACTTAACCTTGATGAGCTTTATCACTAACCCATTCACCAGTGATGATGAAAAAGCAGCTGGGTATGATCGCTTATACAAAACAGGGGATTTAGTCCGTTGGCTGCCAAATGGTCAATTAGAGTATATAGGGCGTAATGATTTCCAAGTGAAAATCAATGGTCACCGTATCGAACTGGCTGAGATAGAAAATGTATTAGCACAACAAGCAGGCATAAAACAATGTCATGTTATCGCTAAAGAACGTCCTGAAAACAATGGCTATTACCTTGTTGCTTATTACATCACAACATCGGAAGAAACCGTTGAGCAACAGCACTTATTAGCGGGATTATCGGCTCAATTACCTGATTATATGTTACCGCAGTTCTTTATGGAAATGCGCGAGTTCCCAACCACTATCAACGGAAAATTAGACAGAAAAGCCTTGCCGAGTCCGGACTTAACGCCAAATGAAAATCAATATTGTGCACCAGAGACGCCTTTACAAGTCTCGTTATGTGACATTTGGCAACAAGTACTTGGCCTTGATAGAGTTGGCATTAACGATGATTTCTTCTCCATCGGAGGAGACTCTATTCTTAGCTTACGTGTAGTGGCTAAAATTAAAGCCTTGGGTGATCAGATTAGTGTCAGAGATATTTTCATCGCTAAAACCATCGCAAATTTAGCCCATATCATTGAAAGTGAAGCGCAAAGTAATGACATTCGTGTTGATAATTACCTTCCATTTAGTCAAATTAGCTTAGAAGAGGTCACTCAACTGGGTTACGATACCGCCCAAATTGAAGATTGCTATCCTGCAAGTTATCTTCAAATGGGGATGTTATTAGAAGCGGATCGCGCCGCCGATGGGACTTATCATGATGTGTTTTCTTATCATATTCATGAACCTCTTGATGAAGCGCGCTTTACACAAATTTGGCATCAACTTGTTCAAAAACACCCATTGCTGCGTGTTGCATTAGCAAAAGGCGCTAAAGATGCTTATCTGAATTTACAATATCAAACCATTGATATTGAAGATAAACTGAGTTTTCTTGAACAAGAGGATCTATCTGAGCGTATTAATACAGAAAGAAATTGTCATTTTAATACATTACAACCCGGTTTATTCCGATTACTTGCAGTAAATCCAACAGATACAAGCTTTACATTAATTTTCTCATTTCATCATGCGATAACCGATGGATGGAGTGTCGCTTCATTAATGACTGAATTTACAGAAGCTTATGTCAACAAACAGGCTGTTGAACAAGTTAATTTACCGAGCTTTGGTGAATATGTTTCTATCGAACAAGGTATTTTGAATGACAAGGCACATCAAGACTTTTGGCATGACTATTTAGTCGATTATGATACCAAAATCTCTAACTTCATCATTGATGAACCTCTGCATAAAGATAAGCAAGCGATTTCTCGAGCTCAACTATCGACCGAATTAAGTGAGCAAGTGCTCGCACTGACTTCATCCATGAAGATTTCAGTGGATACACTCTTTTTATCGGCTTATGCCACTTTACTCTCTTGTTTTTATGCGCAAGAAGATATTGCCATTGGTGTTCCGGTTAATAACCGTCTTGAAAAAGAGGGGGGGGATCGTATGTTCGGCCTCTTCTTAAATATGATGCCAATGCGTGTGGCACTGACACAAGACAAACTCGATGACTCTCAAGCTTTCTTACGTTATATCTTTAAAGAAAAAACACAGCTTTTACAATATAAAGGCTACCCTTATGGGCGAGTAAAATCTGATTTGAATCTAGATGATGACATTTATCAATGTGCCTTTAACTATGTTCATTTTCATATTGGTGAAACGGTTTATGACGAAGGCAATGTTGATATAGATGAAGTGTTTGAAAAAACAAATATTCCTTTGTTATTCACTGTATCAAGACATCGTCGTCAATTTATGTTGAATTTAGTTGGCGACGCAGACTTTATCAGCCAAGAAACCAATGATCGTTTCATCGAGTATTTGACCTTTTATGTTGAACAATTGGCAGCCCATGATGCTAAGGCCATGACATTTGTTCCGCCTCAGGAATACCAGACGTTAGTGATTGAGCATAATCAAACTGACAATGGATTCCCAAGAAATCTCACATTGAGTCAAATTTTTGAACAACAAGTAGAACGTTCTCCACAGGCTACAGCCATTAAATATGAAGGAGAGTCTCTGAGTTATCACACGCTTAATTGTCGTGCGAATCAACTGGCTCACCATATTCGTGCACAATATCTTGAACGCACAGGCGAGCCACTCACAGGCGATACACTGATTGGATTATGCGTTGATAGAAGCATTGAGATGATGATCGCCATCTTGGCCATTCTAAAAGCGGGTGGGGCATACGCGCCCATTGACCCTCTGTCACCGCAAAGTCGTATTAACTTTATTGCCAACGATACTCAAACAGCCATGATTTTGACTCAGTCACATTTGCGCAGTCAATTTGACAGTCAAAATGATACAGTCACAGTGATAGCACTGGATGAACTTCAGCTTAACCAATACGACAACAATAACTTACCCTCCTTTAGCCATGGACGTAACTTGGCTTATGTGATTTATACCTCTGGTACCACAGGTAAGCCTAAAGGTGTCATGGTTGAACAACGTAATGTAATCTCATTGGCTTACCAGTGTGACTTTGTCGACATCAATCATCAGGATGTTTTCTTGCAGATCTCAAGTCCGGTATTTGATGCAGCGACATTTGAAATTTGGGGGGCAATGCTCAATGGTGCACAACTCGTCATCGCTGATAGCGGTAAAGACAGTCTGACACCTGAGAAGCTACAAAAAACACTGCAAGAAGAAAAGATCACTGTTCTATGGTTAACGCGAACACTGTTCGATAATTTGTATACCATTAATAATCATTTATTCGATGATCTCAATTATTTACTTGTCGGTGGGGAAGCATTAACACCCAGTTTGATTAAAAATATTTGCCAGCAAGAAAGCAGACCTAATGTGATCCTCAATGGTTATGGTCCAACTGAGAGCACAACATTTACAACAACCTATGCATGTCATAGTCGTATTCAGCAAACGGTGCCTATTGGCTCACCCATCAATAACCGCCGAGTGTATGTATTGGCTAAAAATGGGCAGGTTGTTCCAATGGGAGCGGTAGGTGAATTGCATATTGCCGGTGCAGGGCTTGCGCGGGGCTATTTACATAACCCTCAACAAACTAATGAAAAATTCATCAGCAATCCTTTTGCGACAGCCCACGAGCTCGAAAACGATGAAAAGACATTATACAAAACCGGTGATATGGTTCGTTGGTTACCTGATGGCTCTATTGAATACATGGGACGTAATGATAACCAAGTTAAAATAAGAGGCTTTAGAATTGAACTGGGTGAAATTGAAAATGCCCTTTCTAAAGTAGAAGGGGTTGAACAATGCCATGTCATGGCCTATGAGCGAAATAATAGTCATTCACTGGTGGCTTATTACACGCGCTATGTCGAAGAAACGGATCGTGACGCAGAAATTCAGTCCTCTGTTGATACTTGGGAAGATGTTTTTGACGAGAACTACACTGTCGACGATGTTGCTGTGAATACATTTGATATCAGTGGCTGGAACAGTTCCTATACGCAAGCTCAAATCCCCGATGAGGAGATGAGAGAGTGGGTCGATGCGACTGTAAGTCGTATCTTGAGTGTGTCACCTCAGTCCATTTTAGAAATAGGTAGTGGTACTGGGCTATTATTCTACCCATTAGTGGAGCATATACAGCACTATGTGACAACGGATCTGTCTTCCCAAGCGATTAGGCGAATAGAGCGCGCAGCAGAAGATCTGAATATCAGTGAAAAAGTTGATAGCTTGGCTTGCGGTGCACATGAGGTCAATGCCCTATGCCATCGAGAGGATGTTGATACCATCATTTGTAACTCTGTGGCGCAATATTTCCCTAGCCTAGATTACTTTGACAGTGTCATTCAATCTTCTATCAATAAAATTGCCAACAAAGGACGCTTGTTCTTTGGTGATTTACGTGACAATCGATTACTAGAAGCCTTCCATTTAAGCATCCTTGCTCATAGAGAGCCTGAGCAATCCATGGCACAGCTAAGTCAGCGGGCAAAATGGTATGCATTAAAAGATAAAGAGTTATTAATATCACCGGCTTACTTTATTGACTTGCAAAACACTCATCCCAGTGTCACGCATATTGAATTACTGCCGAAACGAGGTCATGCTCAGCATGAAATGAACCGTTATCGTTTTGATGTGCTGGTACACATTAATAAACAACAGGATGTTGCAGCCCAAGATGATCTGATTGAGCATTTTTATCAACATGAATACCGTACTCATGACGATTTAGTTCCATTATTGAATGCCCATAAAAAGCTGATTGTTCGCCATTATCCTAATCTGCGTGTTTGGGATGCTTGGTCAAGCTTACAGCAAGGGGCTCATGATGAACTGATTTTAGAAAACTGCTTATCTCTTGAAGAGCTACACTTGCAAGCTGAGCAAAGCGGGCATCAACTTAAAATCTTGTTAACCACACAAAGCCACAATGCAGGATACTTCGACCTTGTCTTTAGCCGTTCAGCAGAAGTCCTCACTCGCATAACGAGTGATATGCTTAACAGCAATCCAGTCCAAACAAGTGATTGGGATCATGATTTTGTTAACACACCTTATTTAGAACGAAACGAAATCAGCAAAAAACAATTGTTAGATGCACTCAATGTACAACTTCCTGAGTACATGATCCCAGGGGTATTTGTTTGCTTAGAACGTCTGCCTTTAACCATTAATGGTAAGTTAGATCAAAAGGCATTACCTGAACCAGAATGGATTGATCATAGTGACTATGTTGCACCGCGTAATGAAATCGAAGTTCAACTTTGTCAAGTTTGGCAAAACATTCTTGGATTGGAGCAAGTAGGAATAGAAGACAGCTTTTTCCAAATCGGAGGCAACTCTATTCTCGCGATTAAAGCCTTGCATAAAATGAAAGAGGTGATCGCAAGAGAAATTCCTATTGCCTTACTCTTTGAGCTGAAATGCATTCGAGCGATAGTGGATAAAATAGCTAGCCTTAAACAAGCTATACACATAGACAGAAGTGCAGTTGAGCAACCACCGCTTTCTTTTGCACAAGAGCGTTTATGGTTTGTCGAGCGATATGAAGCAGGGAGTCATGCCTACCATATTCCAATGTTATATCAATTTGATAATCAAGCCGTTGATATCAATGCATTGCGTACAGCACTCATTGCTGTCGTTGGCCGACATGATGTATTGCGCACAGTTTTTGTTGAAGCTCAAGAAGGCCATTATTACCCTCAAGTGCAAGAGGAAGGCTTGCATATCACACAAGAAACCTTATCGGCTGACAGTGATGAGCATCAGCAATTAATCACACTCACCAATAGGTTAATTTTAACACCGTTTGATCTTACCAGTGAAATGCCCATTAAAACGGTGATTTATACTGGTCAACAGCAAAGTTACTTATTTATGTTAGTGCATCACATTGCTTTTGATGGTTGGTCTGCTGATATTCTGTTAAATGAATTGCACCAGGCTTATCGCGCTATCATCAATAACGAAGTGATAAACTTGCCTCCACTGGCTATTCGTTACAGTGACTACGCAGTCTGGCAACGTCAGTACTTAACAGGTGAGCAACTGACTCGCGATATAGACTATTGGACTCAGGCATTATCAGATCATGAAACCTTGCACTTCCCATTGGATAAACCAAGGCCTCAACAGATCGATTATACAGGTGAAAATATTCCCTTTAGTCTTGATGAGAAGCGCTCAACACAGTTACGGGCATTAGCCACTCAGCAAGGTGTGACTCTCTATACACTATTGCTTAGTGCATTCTATATGAGTTTGGCAAAGGCCAGTGGTCAAACCGATCTCGTTATTGGCACTCCTTCTGCGAATCGAAATTATTCTGATACACAGGATTTAGTGGGCTTTTTTGTTAACTCTCTCGCACTGAGAGCACAGATTAAAGAAAACCAATCTATTGAAAGCTTCATAAAAGACGTCAATCAAATGGTGGCTTCAGCGCAAGCACATCAAGAATTACCCTTTGAAAAATTGGTAGATGCATTGTCTATCAGCCGTGATGTGAGTCGCCATCCTATTTTCCAAATTATGTTTGGCGTACAAAGCTTTGGAAACAAACAACAGACGCGTTCTCCACAGCTTCACTTAGAACCTGTGGTGTTAGATGATAATAGCGATGCAGCTAAATTTGATATGACGGTACTGATTGATGACAGTAATGAGACATTGCAAGGGAACTTTAACTTTGCAACGGCTTTGTTTGAGCGTGAAACTATCATTCGTTTCATTGAACGCTTTACACTAGCCATAGATCAATTAATTGATTCTGTTGATGTGAATATTCAAGATGTGGCATTAATCACTCAAGATGAACATCAACTATTGATAACAGATTGGAATGACACTGACGTGCCATTGAGTGAGCAATCTTTGCATCAATTATTTGAAGCACAAGTCAATAAGACACCCGAAGCCATTGCGCTGGTTTTCACCGATGATAAGCAAGTGAGACACACTGTCACTTATCGCGAACTGAATCAAAGAGCCAATCAACTCGCGCGTGCAATCAGGCACACCTATCATGAAACGCAAGGTTGTGAATTAGTCATTGAAACGCCAGTCATGTTGTATTTTGAGCGCAGCATTGAAATGATAGTGGCTATTATTGCAACCTTTAAAGCGGGCTGTGCCTACGTGCCTGTTTCACCCGACTTCCCAGCACAAAGGATCGCTTATATTGTCAATGATACTCAAAGCCAAATCTTGCTTACAGACTCTTCATTACAAGGGGCGTTTTTAAGCCATATTCAAGGTCATACCCATGAAATCTGTACCATTAATGTGAATGACATTGAGGGCTATACGCATTATGAAAGGGATAACCTCAATCTTCCTTATCATCATAGAAATCTGGCGTACATCATTTATACCTCAGGCACAACAGGCAATCCAAAGGGAGTGATGGTCGAGCATAGAGGGGTTGTCAATCGCATACTGTGGGGACAAAATGCTTATCCGTTAGGTGAAAATGATGCAGTGATGCAAAAAACGGCCTATATATTTGATGTGTCAGTGTGGGAATTACTGTGGGCAAACTGTGTTGGGGCTAGAATTGTCATCGCGAAACCCGGCGCGCAAAAAGACAGTGATTATATCGCGTCACTGATTGAGGCCGAACACATTAGTGTGATTCATTTTGTTCCACCTATGCTAGAAGCATTTACCAGCACATTACAAGCGGAGTCAAAAACACTACCTAGGGCATTAAAACATGTCTTTACCAGTGGAGAAGCCTTACAATCGCATCAAGTGAATCACTTTATTGCATTAAACCATAAAGATTTACCTGTTCAGTTACATAACCTTTATGGCCCCACTGAAGCGTCTATTGAAGTCAGCGCATTTGACTGTCCGAACACACCTGTTAGTCAAGTCCCTATTGGTCAACCTATTGCCAATACTTACACCTATGTCTTATCCAATGGACTCCCAGTACCAGTAGGGGCTGTCGGTGAATTGTATTTAGGCGGCGTTGGCGTTGCTAGGGGATATTTGAATCAGCAAGAGTTGACCCAGAACAGCTTTATCGATAATCCATTTGCCACTGAGCAGGATAGAGCAAAAGGTTATGATCGATTATATAAAACTGGGGATTTGGTCCGCTGGTTACCTGATGGCAATATTGCTTATGTGGGACGTAATGACTTTCAAGTCAAAATACGTGGTTATCGTATTGAGCTTGGGGATGTTGCAACAGCCATGACTCACCTTCAGGGCATTGAACAATGCCAAGTGTTAGTGAAGGAGCAAATGTTGCCTCAAGGTTCCATTCATCATTTAGTGGCCTACTTTGTGCCAAGCCTTGAACACAAGGTTGATGAGGCTGAGCTAAGAAATGCGCTAGGTAAACAATTACCCGATTATATGATCCCATCCGTTTTTATCCCATTAGATGTGATTCCATTAACACTTGCGGGTAAATTGGATCGTCGAGCTTTACCTGAACCTGTTTTTGGCGCCAATAAAAGTCACTATATTGCACCGAGTAATGACATTGAAAAGCAGCTATGTCAGATTTGGGAAACTGTCTTAGGGATTGAAACGATTGGAGTAACAGATGATTTCTTTACCATAGGTGGGGATTCCATTTTAAGTATCCAACTCAATTCAGCCATGAGAAAAGCCGGATTTGTATTCTCTGTTAAAGATATTTTTGACTGTCGTTGTGTCCAGCAATTAGCCTTATTAGCACAAGCTGAGCATTCAGGTATTAGCATGCAAAGCGAGCAAGGGATCCTCGAAGGGCAATTTGATTTACTGCCCATTCAGCAATGGTTTTTTGATCAAGTCAATTCGGGTCAATTTACCAATGCCAATCACTGGAACCATAGCTTTATGGTAAAAGTTGATGCACTTGAATTTGATAAATTACAACAAGCCGTTAATGCGCTAAATATAAAACATGACATGTTGCGGGCAAATTTTGTCAAAGACATTGATACTGAACAATATCAGCAAGTGTTTAATAATGATAATCATGTTGTGGTTCAATCCATTGATATATCAGGTTTATCTGAGCAACAATGCCAAGATACCTTAAGTGAACTTCAGGGGCATTTTAATTTGTCTCAAGGATCCTTATGGACCATTGCTTATTTAACCGATGATGAACAGCAAAGTTATCGACTCTTCTTTGCACTGCATCATTTAATCGTCGATGTGGTTTCTTGGAACATATTAATAGATGATTTAGCTGATTTTTATCAACATGCTATAAAAGGGGAATTAAATATTGCTCACATGTTAGAGCAAAATCCAAAAGGCACCAGTTATAGGCAATGGACACAAGCAGTGAAAAACTATGGCTTGTCCTTAGGGCATGAAATCGACTATTGGCGTTTCCAGCAAGAAAATACACCTAACTATCATGAACATAAAGATTTAGGTGAAAACAGTGGCACTCAGCATATTCAGCTAACTGAAACACATACGCAAGCGCTACTGAATAAAGTATCTAATGCTTATCACACCGATATCAACGATTTGTTATTAAGTGCGTTATCTTTGACTCTATACGAATGGGATCAAAGTCAATCTCATGCCATTACTCTTGAAGGCCATGGTAGAGAACAAATGCAGCGCACATTAAACTTGGATAATACAGTCGGTTGGTTTACTACTTTCAGTCCCTTTAAATTGGCGTATAGCCATGATATTCGTCATTTAATCAAACAAATGAAAGAAACAAGGCGCCAACTGCCACATAAAGGATTGGGTTATGGCGCATTGAAACACAGTGGTTTATACCAAGGCTTAACAGGTTCACTGCCCGCCATTAGTTTTAACTATTTAGGCCAATTTATTCAGCAAGAGAATCATTGGCATATTACAGAGGAGTTATCAGGGATCAGTATGCCGCTTTGCAACCCTTCATCGGCGATTATTGACATCAGCGGGGGGATCATCAATGGCTGTTTATTATTTGATATCAATACTCAATTGATCCAGAGTAAACATGACTTGATCACTCAGCGTCTGCAATATCACATTGAAACGATTATTGAACATTGTTTAACCGTCATAGACAATCATCAAGAAGAGTACACTGTGAGTGACTTATTCGACTTTGAGCCTTATGTGAAGGAAAATCCAACACATTATAGTGGTGTACAATCAGGTCGCTTAAATACCCTATTCATGCTGCCTCCAGGGACCTTTGGCGCAGAAAGTTACTATAACCATTTACTTCCTCAACTGTCTGAACGTCAATGTGTATTATTTAATAACTTTAGAAGTCAATTAGTTGAAAAATATGGAGAAACACATGTTGAGCGATATTCGATGGAAGATATTGCCAGTGAATACATTATTATGATGAAAAGGATCCAACCTTATGGCCCTTATGAACTTTTCGGTTGGAGTTTTGGTGGCGTATTGGCCTTTGAAATCGCAAGACAACTGCATGACAATGGCGATAAAGTGTCACATTTAACCTTGCTTGATCCTTATTTTAATATGCGTCAAGCCATGGAAGAAACCTCAGCGAAACATCCAGAAATTAAACCATTATATAATAATGTTAACTATTGCTATCAACCTGAAAAAGTGCGCTTCAATGAAGATATCAATATTACTTTGTTTAAAGCAACATTACCTGTGTATCAAGTAGAGGACATCAGTTTAGAGCAAGGTATTGAAGCCTATTATCTCAACAATAATCCAGATAACGATGCCAACCTTTATATCGATAATCAGGTGAAGGTGATAAACCTCAATGCGGATCACGACAATAGTCTCTTTAAGCTTGCTTATAGCACTGAAACAGGCTTTACGCTTCTAGATGAAAGCAGTGACGGCACTGAAGAAGATCAGCCAAATAACCCAACATTTAAAGAGGAAAGCTAATATGGCGAAATTAAATAACATGCGTCCTATGGATGTTGTGATGACTGAAAACTACCATATGATTATGGAAGAATATGTCCTACAAGAACGTCCTGTTTTGATCAAAGGTGCAGCAAAGAAATGGCCAGCCTTCACTCAATGGCCTTCCGATGCTTTTGTTAATCTCTGTGGGGACGAAGAGGTTGTCATTAAAAAAGGGGCTAACAAAGATATCACTAAGCCGTGTTCATTAGCATCTTATCTTGATTACATTCAAACAACTGAGGATACAGATCCTTATTACTTAGTTGATTGGAGTTTTTCAAGACAATTTCCCGAGCTCATGAATGATTATGATGTTCCCCTTTATTTTGAAAATTGGTTACGTCGCATTCCCCATGCTGAGCTATTAAGAGAGCAATTTGATTATTTACTCCGGTGGATATACATAGGCGCTAAACACAGTGGATCGTCAATGCATCAAGATATCGTGGGTACTTCGGCATGGAACGCCGTAATAAGTGGCAAGAAGGAATGGGTGTTTTTCGATCCTAATGAGACTGATAACATTTATGAAGGCAAAGCAGATTTGTTTAATCCTGATCTTAATCAATATCCCAATTTGGCTAAAGCAAAAGGTTTAAGCTGCATTCAAGAACCGGGAGATATTGTTTTCACGCCAAGTCTTTGGTGGCATCAAATTAATAATGTAGAAGCTGGTATTTCAGTGACTGAAAACTTTATTAATGAAAGTAACATACATCATGTTGCTAATATATTGTTAAATATAGATATTGAAGATAAAGCATTCATTAATACTTTGCTTAACTATATCCCTGAGTTTAATGCTTTCTTTGATAAAGCGAGCTAATTGACTCAAATAGCACTTCAATAGATAGCTTATTGAGGTGCTATTTTTATTGCAGAAAACATGGATTCTAACGAGTTAATTTTTAAGATTAATATCAAATTTAGCCAAATCACTGACAGAATACACCTTATTAATGGGAGTGTTCATCACTTCACTCAGGACGTACTGATTTATGAGTAAAACTCTTGATCCATTAACCTCAGCACCGCTTCCCTTATTTTTTAGGTATGCATGGCCTTCAATACTGGGCTTATTAGCCATTTCAACAGCCAGTATTATCGATGGTATGTTTGTTGGCCATTGGGTCGGCGCTGATGCACTCGCTGCCATTAACCTGATCAGCCCCTTTATTTCGATCATTTACAGTATTGGATTAATGATTTGTATTGGCACTTCACTGTCTGCTGGAAAACGGTTAGGTGAGAAAGATCCGCAAGGTGCTTCACAAATATTCACTCAATCCTTTATTTTATTAGTGTTTATCTCCAGTATGGTGGTGTTAACTATTACACTGAATTTAAATAACTTTCTATCTTTAATGACTGTGCCGAATGGCTTGTTCCCCTTTATTTATGATTATTTTCACATTTTATTGCCTTTTATCCTCATTCAAATACTGAGTCTATTTCTGTATTTCTTTGTTAAAGTCGATAAACAGCCAAGTTTAGCCGCTGCAGCGCTGATCATTGGAGCATTAACCAATATTATCTTAGATGCCATTTTTATCGTGCCATTAGGGCTAGGGATAAAAGGCGCAGCTTGGGCAACCGGGCTGTCACAATGCATCCAATTGATTTTTCTACTCCGCTATTTTTTTATACCAGAGCGGCAATTATTTTTCGTTGTCCCAACCAAAAAAATCCACGAATTGGCAAAAAGCTGTTTCAATGGTGTATCAGAATTAATCAATGGGATCACCGATAGCATCATGGTGATCATCATTAATTGGATGCTTATTAAACAAGCAGGCGCCATAGGGGTAGCCGCATTTTCGGCCTTAAATTATGTTCTAATGATCGCTATGGTGATCACTTTTGGCTTATCCGATGCTATGCAGGTGCTGATAACCCAAAATTTTGGGGCGAAACAAAGTGAAAGAATTTATCAATTACGTCATCTGGGTTTTATCACCGCTTTCGTCATCGGTGTCATATCTATGCTTAGCATTCTCTTTTTCCCTGAAACAATAGTGGGTTTGTTTATCGGGACCCAACATAGCCAAGCCATCAAACTCGCACAAGAGATGAGTGCCTTTATTTGGCCTTTGTTTATCACGTCAGGCATTAACGCCATTGCCATTGGCTATTTTACCGCGATCCACAAACCTAAACATTCAAGCATACTTGCTATTCTGCGCACCTTTATTCTTCCAAGTGGGTTACTGATCATTACTTTTTGGATATTTCAGGATCTTTCTGCATTAATTGCGCTGCCTTTAGCTGATGGAATCGCCATGCTCTTGGGGTTATCATTGATGATAAAAATGACACCTGAGAGGGTTATTCTTTCTCAAATAACGCAGGAGAGCGGACTAAAAGAGACAAGGCATCTTGTGTGATCTTTTGACTAAAGCCATTGTTTTTGGGATGGTTAGCAGACCATCCCAATAAAAACCGTTGAAAATCAGCCCAAGCAATAACAAACAAATCACGCCACTCACGCTCAAGTTGTGCAATATCGACTTGTGGGTGAGCGTCTCTGACAGCCTTCTTAAGTACCGCAAAATAATGGTGAAGTAATGCTTGAGTGTACTGATGACATTCTTCTTCTGTCAGGCAACTTCCTAAAAAATATGCCACATCTTTCATGCCACAACCCGCACCGATATATTGAAAGTCAACCGCTGCAACTTGATTATCATTTGAAAAACAAAAATTGGCAATTTTAGCGTCACCATGGACTAAGGTTTGAAATCGGCATGCACTCAATATGTGATCAATTTGCTTTGCCGCCATCTTTAGGGGAGAAGAGGGCATGTTTTCAAATTCCTCTAATCTTGTCGCTAAATGCCAGTAAGTCCCCGTTTGCCAAAGGGCTTTCATCCAATCATCTTGAGGATTTTCCTGTACAAATTGCCCATGAAACTTGGCTAACCAAGTTAAACAAGCTTTTGCCTGCTCAAAGCTGGCACTTTGATAACGCAAGGTAAAGCCTTGCGCATCTAAATCACTCAATAGTATAATTTTTTCTTGTTCATTCCCTTCCTTAAAGGGATCGGTAAAGATACCATAACATGTGGGCATTATTGTGCTATTTGAACATAAATGTGCCCAATGGGCGTACCAATGCGCTTCAACATCATAAGAAGTGAGCTTACGCTGAAAAGAAGCCTGCGTATTCCATCCTCTAGGATGATGGTTTTTTAATGGGGGCTGAATGTATTTTACAATGACAGAAGCAGGCTCTTGACCTTGTTGCTCAATAGAAGAATAGGTCAAATGATAACGGCTAATGTCACCATAACCACTCCATAAAGGCTGTATAACAGCCACTTTTTGGACAAGACGCGCATTGAACTGCTTTAATAAAATGGACTCAATGTTCATGGGTACTAGCAACGCACTAAATGAAAGCCAGCATAGTAGCAGAAAGAAGCCAACAAAAGAAAAAGGCTCAAAAAAGCGCCTTTTTTGAAAACTGGCTTTTTGAGATCCGTATTATGCATTTAGATGCAGATCTTGCTTTAGGGCTTAAAGCTTACAAACCCAAAACGTGATGTCGCTTTATTACCATTACTATCATAACATTCCACTAAGAGCTTGCCTGAAACACTGTTAGATTTGCAATAGCGCTGATCACCAGCTGGTGTGATGACGGTCGCATAACTTAAATAATAATAACTCTCTCCAGTGATACTGATCTCATAACGTGTATAAGTTGCATTATAAGTGGATGACCAATTATCACTGCCGGCGTATTTAGCCCCAGTAGAAAGCACAGTGCCATAAGCAACAGGTCCCACACTTGTTATACCATATTGTTCATGATCTTGAGCAGGTTTAGTCAATTGCTGGCTATCTGCCATGGCTTCAAGTTCATCAGCATTAAGGGGTGAACATAATAACAAAGACAATAATAAGCAGCTTGATTTTAAGTATTGCATAGTATCTCTCCTTGATAATGTTTTATAAGCAAAACATGCAAATAACATAAACCATAATGAACATAGAAGATAGGCAATAATTGACCTAATACCAAGCTAAATTAATTGAAAGCAATACAAAATTTCCCCATGCAACCTCAAGCTGCATGGGGCTCACATCTAAAACAAAAACTCAATCAGCAAATGGAAACTCACCAATGAGGCTAATCCCAACGATTAAAAATCATATGAACGCTATGATCTGCGCCTGTCACAAAAACAAAGTAACCGGCTTGTGTATTGGGTAAAGAGCAATACTGAGTGCCAGACGCTAATACTGAACATTGCATGTTCGATGCCACCTCTTCAGTCGTGCGGTAATAGCAATAATCATTCCGATTAGCGATTTCTCTTACGGTATCTCGAGTCGTTCTGGCTAAAACATAACGAAAATCACCGAAGTATCGATAACTACTGGCATCCACTAAATAAGCTTGAGAGTCCATTCCTCCTTGAAGAAGCCCGTCATAGCAATAACCAGGATTAGGCACATATAAGGCCTCTGCATCATTACTATTGTGTATAGCAGGCCAAGTTTCATTACTGTGCTTACTTAAGACAATATTACTGGCATCCACAAAGTCTTTTACAATGACAAAGTCACCCGTATCACTTTCAAGGGTACAAATGCTTGTTCCTCCAATTTGGGCTTCACATTGAATATCATCCGTGCTTGCTTGTGTATATTGACGACACATTGAACCTTCTTCGGCAAATTGCTGTGTTAATTCAGTCAATGCCGCTAGTGCGTATTCTTTAGGATCTGTGTATTCATAATAGAAATCAGAGTACACATTATAGACTTGATTATTTCGAGTGTTACTTTGTGATAACTCGCTATCACATTGGCTAAATACAGGCACATTGATCGTATCTGCTGTCGCATTGGCTTGAAACAAAATACCCACTATTACAGGTAAAAATGCCCTTTGAATCAATACTTTTAACATAAATCCTCCCTTGATCTATTTAAAGCAGGTTAACCTCTTCCAGCCAACAATAGGCTGTAACCTTAGAGGGAAACGCTATTTTTTACAAAAAATACAATTTGAAAACTAAAGCCTAAGAAATTTAACAAAATTAATTAGGTGGCACAGTAAAAAGGGTTTTAAAGCTAATGTCAAAATTAATCCATATAAAATCAGTTTTCTGCTTATTTTGTCACAAAAATGGTGATTTTTTGCCAATCCAATCCATTAAAACAAAGTTATATATAAAGCTTAAAACAGTTAGCAGTTGGCTTAACTTAAATGAAAAGTCAATGTGACGCAGTTATTTTTCTCTGTTATGTATCAATCCCCCTTATCAAACAGCCAAAATGTTAATCAAGTGTTTTTAATTTGTTGCAGTAAAATCAGGGCTATTGTAGTCTTTTTTATCTGCTCAAAAAGAGCAGGGTTTGATTTTAGAATAAAAAATAATCACCTTCCTGTGACTTAAGCCATTTTTATATTGATGAAAAAGCGTGGACAAAGGACATAGGCAAAAAACAACAAGCAAGGATTTCATTTTTATGATCAAAAAGAGCATTCTATCCCTCGCTGTGGCGTTAGCTATCATTCCAGGCGCTACCATTGCAGCACCTCATACATTATCCTCAACACCATTAGATATGGTCATTGCAGACGAAGAACGTCTCATTGATATGTTAAAAAAATCAGGAAAAATTGCCCATAATGCTTCTCTTTCAGAAGCTGAAATCGCGCTTAAAGCCTATTTAACGTCCCGTCAGCAGCAAGAAATACAGAAACGTCGTTTAAGAAAAGCCCCTGTAACTGATCTTTTTGAAATGGAGCCTAAAGTTAGGCAAAAACGTAAAAACCCTTATCGTCATCCCAGCATGGATGGCAAGCTAAGTTCAGGACGCCAATATCACCCTGAAAATATGGTTGAAGAAATCTATGGGGGGGAAACACGTGAAGGGCGTGTGCTGGCTATTTTAATGGAGTTTCCTGATTTTCCTCATAACAGCATCTTGCCAGAAGACAGTAAGATGTATTATGAAGATTACAATCAAGCGCATTATCGCCAAATTTTATTTGGTGAAAATGGCTGGATAGCGCCAAATGGTTTTCATGCCAATTCGTTTAAACAAATGTATGAAGCGCAATCAGGTGGCAGTTATTCTCTCACAGGTGATGTGGCAGGATGGTATATGGCCAGTCAACCCGCTGCTTATTACGGTAACAATATTGATGGAGATGCAGCGAGTTTAGTGCGTGAAGGGCTAGCTGCTGTTGGCATGGATCCCAATGTAGATCTGAGCCAATTTGATATTGAAGACAGATATGATCTTGATGGTGATGGTGATCTCTGGGAGGCTGATGGTCTGATTGATCATGTCATGGTATTTCATTCCAGTGTTGGCGAAGAAGCCGGCGGCGGACAAATCGGGGAAGATGCTATTTGGGCTCACCGCTCAAATTTAAGCAATGTTTTTGCCATCGAAGGCACAAGGACCGATATCCCTTATTGGGGCGGCTTGATGGCCGCTTATGATTATACCATTGCACCGATTGATAGTGCTGTTGGCGTCATTAGCCATGAGTATGCGCATGATTTAGGCTTACCTGATGAATATGACACTAACTACACAGGGAAGGGCGAGCCTGTTTCTTATTGGTCATTAATGTCTTCTGGCAGCTGGGCAGGGGAGATTGGTGGTACTCAGCCAAGTGGATTCAGTGCTTACGCCAAAGAAATGCTGCAGCAAAGTTTAGGCGGTAATTGGTTAAAAGGCGCGAAAATCGATATTAACGATATTCCTCAAAATGGCGTTATCGCTCTACTGGACCAAGCGGTAAGTAAAGGCACCAACTTAGATGCTATTCGTATCGATTTACCCGAAAAGCAGACCGTAATAACCACCCCTGTCAGCGGTGAATACACTTACTTTAGTGGTGCTGGTAATAATTTAAATAACGAAATGTGGACCTCAGTTGATCTTAGTGATGCGACATCAGCCTTTGTGAAATTTAAAACTTGGTACGATATTGAAATTGATTATGATTATGCTTATCTAGTAATCGAAACCAATGAAGGGCAAACCTACTTAGCAGGCAACTTGACCACTAATGAGGATCCAAATAATGCCAATAAAGGTAATGGGATCACAGGTCAGTCAGCAGGTTGGGTTGATGCAGAGTTTGATTTAACGGCTTTCACAGGTCAACACATACAATTGGGGTTACTATATCAAACTGATGTCGCTGTCAGTAATGCGGGTATGTATATAGATGATATCAGTATTGAAACCAATAATGGCCTAATATTTCAGGCCAATGCAGATGACACTGACAATGAAGCCTTCACTTTTGCAGGCTTTAGTGCTGATACAGGCATTCAATTATCAAATCATTATTACTTACTGGAGTGGCGTACCCATCAAGGCGTGGACAAAGGTTTAGCGCACCTTAATGTCCGTGGTGAAACTATGCGTTACGAAGAAGGTTTACTGGTGTGGTATGTTGACGGTCAATATAGTGATAACTGGGTGGGGATCCATCCTGGCGAAGGCTTCTTAGGCGTAGTTGATATGGATCAAACTCCCATATTTTGGAGTGATGGCGAAGTCGCTGATACAAGGTATCAAATTCATGATGCCACATTAACAATCAGTCGTCATGAAAAGCTATTTCTTGATTTAGATGAGGTACTGGGGAAAACAATGCAAGATAATCGTATTAGTGCAAAGCGGACCTTTAAAGATCATCGAGATTATGTTCATGCGTCGATCCCTGATGCAGGTAGAAATATTCCTCAATATGGATTAAACATTCGACTATTAAATCAAAGCGCTGATAAGACAGTTGCCGCTGTGTATCTGTCTCGCTAGTCATTAACCCATTATTTCATGAAACAAGCGAGTAGACATGCTAAGCCATGTCTACTACAAATATCATGAAAACACGCTTTAAAACCATTTTTTGATGTCACCAAAGTTATTTAAAAATAAGTCTGTTAAGCTGAAATGACATTGTTCATCAACAATATGATTATAGATAGTAGATAGTAGATAGTAGATAGTAGATAGCGACATGTTTTGAGGCACTGTGCATGCTTACCTTCCTGCCATCAGTGTACTCTTTTTATCCACTTGGGTTTCATCATCGACCAAGTGGATTTTTTTAACGGCCAATGATCTCCTCTGGCGACCATTAATTCACCAGAACTATACTAAGTAATTTATTTAAAATTAATTACTTAGTATCAAATTTTAAAAACGATAGAAGCTATAAGACTAAAGTCTTTCAGGTGTTGACCTGATGGTGGTATGAATAGAGTTAAGGTCTAATACGCGTCCTTACTTTGAGTGCACTATTTTTCAGCACCTCTTTTTTACGCTCAGTCGTCTTCATCAGCGGCTGAGCGTTTTTTTTATTCGAATTGCCCCCTACATTCCCATATAAACATCATCGAGAAAATCAATGATTGCAACTTAAGTCTTTTATATAAAAATCTAATAGAAACAAGGATAAATTTATCATTTAATACGCGACTTAATAATTTAAGACACTAATTTAAGACCCTAAGGGGAGTAGTCGATATGTCCATTGCTTTTAATAGCCCAATCCACAATCAATATTCGACAAATGATCATAATATCAACCAAAGCACACTATTGAATAGGGCTCACATCACAACAATCAATGCTGGATCACATGAAGGCTATCAATTTAAACAAAATGAATTAAATCTTCGTGGCGTCCTTAACGATAGCAATGTGGTATTTTCTTTTGAAAATGAACTTGACCTTGTTAATGCGGGTTATGAAGCTGTATTAGATTCAAATACACAAATGGATTTTTCAAGCATCATTGAGGCTTATGAGCAAGCACAAATCAAGACAGCATTACCCATACAAATTATAGATAAAGATGAATATCAATTTAATGCTCATGTCGCACCAGGTGGCTGCTTAATGTCAACGAGCAAGCCTAATGGAGACTTATCAGCATATGCTAGCATGCTGAAAAGTTATGATGTTGGGGTGCTCATTTCCATTGATGCTTTTGCTCCTGAAGGGTTAACTGCTGAGCTTAATATCAAAGGCATAGAGCATATTAATGAAGCCACATATTTTATTGAAGACTTTTTCTCTCAAGGCGCATTACCAAAAAACAAGCTAAGTGACATCGTTGATAAAATCAGAGAATATGAAAGCCAAGGGCAAAATGTGGCCATTCATTGTGGCGCGGGAGATGGCCGTTCGGGAACGGTAAAATCTGCTTATATGCTGGATAAAATCGTCACTGAACATTCACAAAGCAATAATTTGTCAAATGAACAAGGAACCGTTAATACTCATTATTATCAAACCGACATCACGCAAGTAGCCAAAAGTGTCAGTGATGCTGTATTGGCCGTCAGAAGCGAAGGCCATCATCGTGCTGTAGAGCGCCCAGAAGATGTCTATGCATTACAAGACATGTACCAACAAATGATGGCATAACCATTTTCATTATCCCCAAGGATGGGGGAAACAGGGGTTCCACAAAATCATTTTATGTGAGTTTATTGCTATGAAAATCTCATTCAGACAAACTTAGAGATATACAGATAAATTAATGCATCTACATTGACCCTATTTACCTTATCTGTATAAAAATCTCACTTCAGCAATGTCCTTCTAATTTATAGCAAGTAACCACTTGTATCAATAAGTTTCTTTTACACAAACTCAAACTTCACTATAAATATCACTTCATGAAGTTCCCAGAGAGTCTATGGTACTCATATCTAGCGTTGGTAGCTACGCACGGAAGATTAATAATCTCGTTGATTATAAAGTCAAGTTTAGGGCTTTATTTATAACAAATCGGTATATTTATTGACCAGTAACAACAAATATTGTAATGTAACATGTAACGTTACATGAAACTTTTAAGGTTAGAGCTATGACTAATAATATAGTTGGACAATATATCAAAGACAAAATACTTCCAAAGGGGGTAACACAAGTTGAGTTAGCCAAAAAGCTTGGGGTTACACGTCAATCTGTATCTAGGGTATTAAACGGGCATAGCGCGCTTTCAAATGAAATGGCAGCAAAGCTATGTAAGGCGTTCAATTTTGACATTGATACACTATTGAAAGTACGGCGTGAAGCTGGAGATAGCAAAATAGAACGTGCAACAGAAAAGGTTAGAAGTTTTACAAGTCAATATCATGCAATTTGCTCAGATGACATTGAAGAATATTTTAGTAGAAAAAAAATTGGAAGGGATGAGTTTCCTCAATTCATTCGAATGCTAGTTAGAGCAGAAAACAAATCACTAATAAAGTGTGATTTTCATGCAGGCGATAACTCGGAAAGAACTGGGTGGGATGGAATAACAGAGACTAACGAAAACTCTGTTCACGTTCCAAAGGAAAATGCAATTTGGGAACTTGGTACTAATCAAGACCCAAGAAAAAAAGCAGAAAATGATTACAATAAGAGCTTGAGCAAAAAATCGAAATTAAACAGCGCAGAAAGAAAGAATACGACTTTTGTTTTTGTAACTCCAAGAAAATGGCCTCAAGGTAAAAGCTGGGCAAAAAGTAAATCTGAACTTGGTGACTATAAAAGTGTTAAGGTGTATGACAGCTCTAATCTTGAGCAATGGATTGAAGTCTTACCAAGTGTTCAAATTTGGTTTACTGAAAAGCTTGGTATTGACACTTCTGATGTATATTCACTAGATTCGTATTGGTATTATTGGAGCAATTCATCAAACCCACAGTTATCTCCTCACTTATTCAAGCATAATCTTAAGTCTCTTAAAAATAGGTTGAAACATTGGTTAGCAGGAAATACAGGACATATTCTCACAATTCAAAGTAGTTCACGTGACGAAGTAGGGGCGTTTCTTGGTGCGGCTTACCTTCTTGACGATGAACTGCGGGATATTTTGGTAAACTTTGTGATTGTTAGCGCAAATAGTGATCTTGCAAAGTTAGCTAAGTCTAGCCAAGACATTATACCCGTGGCATTAGATCCAGAAACTATTAAGAAATGTGTGCAAATTTTCTCAAATAGGCCAGTTGTTATCGCTCGAACAGAAACAGTTAGATTTGATGAAGAGGCAGACATCATTATTGATCTACCAGAATTTGAAGTTTTTGAGCAATCTTTAAAATCAATGGGTTTTAATAAAGCCAAAATAGAACAGTTACAAGCTAACTCTAATCGCTCTCCATCTACACTACGACGCATCTTGGGTAAAACACCTGAAATTCAAGTTCCTAATTGGAGTGTTCATATTAAGAAAAAGTCAGCATTGATCGTTATTTTTCTCGCGGGGTGTTGGAGAAAAAGAAAAGAAGATGATGTAGCTTTCGTAGAAACGTTGGCTTCCGCCATCGGAATTGAGGAGCAAAATATAATTGAACAAGAGTTACTATGTTTAGCAAACATAGACGAGGCTCCTGTGTGGATGGAATCAGATTACAGAGGAGTCTACTCTAAGTTAGATTGTCTTCATGTACTGGGTCCTTATATTAGCGAGGAAGTACTAAATGAATTTTTTCAATTAGCTGAATTACTTTTGTCAGAATATGATCCAGCGTTGGATTTGGATGAGGATAAAAGGTGGGCCGCACCAATTTATGAGAAAACTAGAAAAAGTTCATCGGTATTAAGAAAGAGCATTGCTGAAACTCTAGTCATACTTGCCGTTCACGGAAGTGCACATATTAAGTCTTTAACAAGCACACAAATTCAATACAAGATAGATGAATTAATTACAAAGCTTTTAAAAGATGGTTCATCTAATAATTGGTTGTCCCAAAATGGAGTGTTACGTACTTATGCAGAAGCATCTCCAAAATCGTTTTTGAAAGCAGTAGACAGGGAGTTAAATTCTGAAAACTCCGTATTTGACACAATGTTTGAATCGGTAAATGCTAGTTACTTTAGTTCTTCTCCAAACCGAACTGATATTCTTTGGGCGTTAGAAGTTTTGGCTTGGTCAAATGATTATGTTGTTCTTTCCACCTATGCATTAGCAAGGTTGTGTAAGTATCACTGTGACGATAACTGGGTCAACAAGCCGCTAAATAGTCTAAAGGAAGTACTTCTTCATTGGTTGCCTCATACAAGTTTGAATGTAGGGGAGCGAGCTAACCTTTTAGAATCTATTTTTATCAAGTATCCAGAAGTTGGATGGCAGCTAGCAAAATCGTCGTTTTCACGCTTTGGTTCTTCTTCAGGTACATGTAGACCACAGTGGAGGGATTGGGCTTGTAGCTCGAAGGATACTGTTACTTATAAAGAAAGTTGGGACTATCAAAAAGCTTGTTTAAATTTGCTTTTATCAAAAGAGATTTATTCAACATCGGAGTTGGAAGACATTATAGATATCTCTGACATACTACCGTCAGAATATGAAGACAAAATATTCTCTATTTTTTCAAACTGGGGTAAAACTGCCGATTCATTAGATTTAATTTATTTACGCGAAAAGATACGTTTAAGAACTCGTACAAGAAGAGGAGTTAAACAAAGACAGGTTAAAAAAGAGGACGGTGAATTTAATTTCTTTGATGGTAAAGTTCTTTTGGCAGCGATTCCACCAAGGAATGTAATAGAAGAAAATTCATGGCTCTTTCTAAAGCGGTATGTCAAAGAGTCATTGGATGAAATATATGAGGAAGACCAAGGAAAAGAGTCTTATTCAAAGAGAGAAGAAAGAATTCAAATTGCTAGAAAAAATGCAATAAAAGCAGTATGGAGCGAGTTTAAGGAACTTGGCATTCTTAAATTGCTAGAATATTCTGAAGACGCTTTTGTTGTTGGATGGAGTTTTGCAGATTTTGACGGTAGTCTAAGTAAATCTAGAGAATTAATTTTAAAATTCTATGTAGAAAACAATGGAAAGTTAGACGCCAAGCAATTACGGTTTATTGTAGGCGTGCTAAGCAAATTCAAAGGCCACGTTTTAGAAATATTTTACGACTTAAGAACGAAGTTAATGAGTAGAAATATAGAATTTGATGAAGCGGAGTTTTGTAAACTGTTAGCCTTTGACAAAGTCACGTTCGATTTGGTTAATGAGTTAGGGGAGGAAGTGAATAAGAAATATTGGAGCGAAGTTTGTCCGACATATTTTAAAGGCGATGACTCCGATATAAATGAAATTATTCATAATTTGATTTCGGTTGATCGCCCTCTTGCAGCATTGCAGGTCTCTTATCATACTGGTGGTGAAATAGAAACGGCCACCATGGCTGAATTGCTCGAAGTGGCACTGAAGGCTGACCCAAGTAATGAGATGCAAGTAAATCTTGATGGATATTGGACATGCAAGTTAATTGAAGAATTAAGAGGAAGAGCTGCTCTTGACGAGGCTAGAATGGCTTATATTGAATTCGCCTATGCTCCTATATTAATAGGAGAAGGAAACAAAGGAAGCATTCCTGTTTTAAGTAGCGTTCTGAAAAAAGACACTTTTCAGTTTTTTCAATTAATAGCAATGATGTACCTAAGAAAAGATAGAGCGAATGATTATAAAGAGCTAGGTTTACCCGCAGAAAAGGACAAAATTAAAGGTTTGGCTGAGAACGCATATCATATTCTAAGAAATGTTTCATTTGTCCCTGGCGAAGACGAAGTTGATCTCGATTCGAAAATCAAAGCTGGAATTAATTGGATTTCAACTCTTCTAGAAATAGCAAATAAGCATGACAGGCTTGCAGTTACAAAAATTCATGTTGGAGGCTTATTAGCAAACTGTGGTAAGGGAGCTGACAACGTTTGGCCAAACGAACTATCGCGTTCACTTCTTGAACATTTTTGCGATGATGATATGGCAAGCAGTTTTAAAACAGAAAAATATAATAAACGAGGAGCGACTTGGCGTCCTTCACCTAATAATGGAGACCAAGAACGAGAAATAGCAAAGGGCTATCGCAAAGATTCCCAGGCTATCTTAATGGATTTCCCTTTTGTATCTTCAGTACTTCAAGATATTGCTGACGGGTATGAAAATGAAGCAGAAAACCATGATCAGCAAGGTCGGTTAGAAAGAAAAATTCGCCACTAGTTTAAGGAAATCTTGCCATGTGTATACAAAAGAGATTTAACTTAATATAAATTTTAGTAAAACAGTTATTAACCTCGAAGACTGTACCGAAGAAGAAATTAATAGTTTTGAGCGTTTCGTATCTATCGGTGATGAAGTTAACACCATCGGTTTACATGTACTAGCTCAGACCTGATCTGAGAGTTACCCGTTTTTTGAAGGGCCTGTTAGATTTGAGCTAGTACACCTAAAATCACCTAGATATTCGAAAACTTGGTCATCAAAGTCTATTTGTTTTACTCAAAACTTATAAGATGAGGAGCCAGTAAATGTTCAACTTTTACGGGGGTTTTTGTTTTAACTTCTTGAATGATATTTAACAACGTTTCTGTATTTAATCTCAACTTATCTTCCAGGTCGTCAATAGCTTCTCTTAACTGAGCATTTCTAGCCATTAGAGCTTCTCGAGTTTTACGGTTGGCAAACAACTGCTTCTCTTTAGTATTGAGGCTTAGTGATTTGAGTTGCTCTTCTGTATACAGAGCTATGATTTTCTTACGGTTTACAGTGCTTAGAGTACTTAGGCCACCATTGACTAAACCTCTATATTTAAGTCTGTCATGAAGGGTTTTAGGCGTAATAGGGGAGTGTTCAAAGCCTTCTTTAAGCATGAGCATTAATTCTTTTTCAATCGCATCGTCAAGTTTTTTCCCTCTAAGCATTTTGCTCTCCTTTTAAGTGTTCTAGTGCAAACAAGTCAGCTAGCGTAGTAATTTTCTCTTCTGATTTTTTATGTCCAAGTTTAGCTATATGTCTTTTAGTATCAATCAACAACGAAATTCTCTCTAGCCTAACCAAGTTATCAAGGTTTGAAGAGGTATAGTGAATTTGGCCACCTACTTAGAGACTGTATAATCAGTTTCATATCAATATAGGTGACACAATGA
>NZ_CANLZC010000018.1 GCF_947495455.1 uncultured Shewanella sp.
AGAGATAGGACTCGGATTTTGACGCATTTAAACGATCAGTCAACCGATCAATAAATCGTTAAATGATCGGCATTAGCCATTAGGCTCCTTTTTCACTATTGCTTATTATATCAATAAGCGTTTTTAACGTCGGATTATTCAGCGTCTTTTGTTGGGGCTCTACGATGTGAGCGTCTGTCGCCAGAAGGACGGCGGTCGTTTGACGAACGACGTGGACGGCGTGCTGGACGACTGTCACTGACTTCTATCGTTTGACCTTCAGCTTCGCGAATATTAAGGGCTTTACCACAAACGCGCACTTTTCTCAGATGCTGTAATACGTCTTTTGGCATGCCATCAGGTAAATCAATGGCGGTCATTTGATCGAATAATTGGATTTGACCTATGTAGCGACTATCAATGTTCGCCTCGTTAGCAACGGCACCAACAATATTACCGACACCGACACCATTATCGCGTCCAACATCGATAAGGTAACGACACATTTTAACATCAGGGTTGTCTTTTAAAGGATCCGCTTTACCTAAGTTTGTTGGCGTTGGACGTGGGTCACCGCGACGACTCCGATCCCGTGAGCCACGTTCATTGCGAGAATCACGATTGTCACGTTGACGCTCTGTTATGGCAGGCAATTGCAGTGGACGCTCTTTTTGTACTTGTTTCAACAAGGCAGCGGCAAGAATATCGGTATCGACTTCTAATTGCTGACAAAGTTGAGCAACAGCCCCTTTCATGAAATCTAGAGAATCATTAGCGATAATGTTAGAGACTTGCTCGCCTAAACGGGACAAACGGCGTTCGGTCACTGTCTCTGGGCTAGGAATATTCATTGGCGCGATGCGGCTTTTGGTTGCACGTTCAATGGTGCGTAGCATGCGCATCTCTCTATGAGTGACAAACAAAATCGCCATACCGTTACGGCCTGCACGCCCAGTACGACCGATACGGTGTACATAAGCTTCAGTATCATAAGGGATATCATAGTTGACCACATGACCAATACGCTCAACATCAAGGCCACGAGCAGCAACATCTGTAGCAATTAAAATGTCTAGCTTGCCACGTTTAAGTTGTTCAACCGCGCGCTCACGGGCTTGTTGGTTCATATCACCGTGAAGTGGAGATGACGCATAACCGCGGGCTTCTAATTTTTCAGCTAATTCAACGCAGCTATTACGGGTTCTGACGAAGATAATAATACCTTCAGTATTTTCAACTTCTAATACACGAACTAAGGCTTCTAGCTTGTTGTGCTGTGATACTTGTACAAAACGTTGTTCAATGGATGCAACCGTTGTATGGCTGGCAGCAATCTTAATTTGTACTGGGTTGTCTAGATATTTATTGGCAACCCGTTTAATTTGCTCAGGCATAGTGGCTGAGAATAATGCCAATTGACGCTCTTGAGGCGTGTGTTCTAAGATCCATTCAATGTCATCAATGAAGCCCATTTTTAGCATTTCATCGGCTTCATCGAGTACCATGGCTTTTAGTGTGTCTAATTTTAGTGTGCCACGGCGCATATGATCCATGACACGTCCAGGTGTACCCACAATAATTTGCGGGCCGCGTCTTAGAGCATTGAGTTGCTGTTGCATGCTCTGGCCACCATAAATAGGCAGAACGTGTAGCCCTTTCATAAACTTAGAGTAGCTACCAAAAGCCTCCGCAACTTGAACCGCAAGTTCACGAGTTGGTGCTAAAACTAAAATTTGAGGGACATTGGTGGTTGGATCGATACTGTTTAATAAAGGTAATGCAAAGGCACCGGTTTTACCTGTACCGGTTTGTGCTTGACCTAAAATATCTTTGCCTTCCATCAGAGGGTAAATACTTTCTGATTGAATAGGTGTTGGTTTTTCATAACCAAGTTCGTCAAGAGCACGCAACAAAGGCTCGGTTAGACCGAGTTCGCGGAAAGTTTTTTCATTGGATGACATGGGTTGTAGCCTTGTGGAAACGCATGAAGCGCGTTAAATATTTCACAGACAGAAAATCAACCCCGTGTCGATTTCCCGCGTCGAAAAAGTAAATACAGCCACGCATTATAGCAAAGTATAATACCTGTTTACAACTTGAATAGGGCCATATTTCGACAGATTTTGATGTTTTATCTCGTTTTTTAAGCAAAAAATACGCCAGTTGGATGTTTATTGCGCGTGAGCATAACCAATATGGTATTTTCATTGTTAATACTGGGTTCGGTAATATTAGTTCGGTAATATTAGTTCAGTAATATTTTTGCTTTTTTGTTTCGATTTGGCCTTTTCTATTGAAATGAGCGTCTGTGATTAAAAGGGGTTGTGTTCAAAAAACACGATTCAATATTAAAGCCATTGAGCGAGTTCAATGGTGGCATTGGCTGGCCCTTCTAAAAAACCAGTTTTCGATTTTTGACCCATTCGCTCAACGGCTTGATATAAAGTGTCGTGTCTACTGGTGGAAAGCGTCACAGAAGATCTTTTAATTCTTTTCTGTGTTGGCGTGGAGGGTGAAAACCTGTTGTACTCATATCACTGTGCAAAACACTAATTTGCGTTGGCGCACCTGTGTCATCAATCGCTAAATAGCCTATGCCACTATTATTGACTAATCTTTGGCTGTTGTGGCCATTGGGTCTTCGCCCTCGAATGGATAGACTTTTCCGTTTAGTGAGTAAATTTAATGGTGAGAAATGCCCGTATAACCAACCATTAAATTTATCAAAAGCATTGAGTAACTTATCGGGAAATTGATTTTTAATGCCACTACAGGTGATTTGATAAATATCCGGGCCACCCGTACGAAATCGTAAATGAATATCGTAACTGAATGAATAGTGTACGTCTCCTGAGAGAATGATAAATTGCTCGGGGGTTTTCTTATGTTGAAAAATGCTCAGCAGACTATTGGCTGTGCCAGGGTGGGCCATCCAGTTTTCGGCATCGACGAGCAAAGAGCCGCCACATAAGGTGGCCATGCGCTGTACTGCTTCGATAAGCTTAACGCCAAACATTGGGGCGGCAGAGATGATGATGACTTTTGATTGGTCCAATAATTCATGTTGTAAATCCATTAACGCTTCCCAGTCCATGAGTCCCGAGGGTTTAGCTAAATTTGATTCACTGCGCCACCGTCTTGTTCGAGTATCTAACACCACTAATTTCGGAGAGGTATTAAGGGTATAGTGCCAATTTTCAAATTTCAGCAATACATTAATTAACCTATCTTGATGCTGACTATTGGGGGATGAAAAATATTGGTTCAAATGGGGAATAATTTCAGCTTTAAACTTTTTAGGTGCATTACCTAAACCTTGAAATAAAGTATAGCCAATCAGTGCATTACCGATAATTCTTTTTGAAAAAGCATGTTCATAAGCGGCGAGTTCCCATTTCGCGGTCAGATTCCAATCATCGGTAATATCATGATCATCAAAAATCATATAAGTGGGTACGTGTGCCAATAATCGACGCACATTAGGCAAGCCTTTAACAAATTTTTTGATGTGCTTGAGTTCTTTGTTCCAACGCTGTTGGTTAATGGTATTCAATCCTGTATTTTCTTGTGGAATATCGATGACACGCCACAATTCTGGAGACCAAGTGAGCAGGTATAAGCCTATGATTTCAGAGAGACTAATGAGATGATTTTCAGCCAGTGATGAGGTAAAAATGGGATGGTTAATATACCAACGCGTGATTGCGGTTTTAGACTTGTATTGTGTTTTGGGCAATAGCTGGCTGTGACGTTGGTACATGTCGCAGGGGTTATAGCTAAACGCATTGCTATTTGGAACGGTACCCTGAATAAATTCTTCACTATTTAAGCCTAATAGAGTGATCACTTTGCCGATAGCGTAAAGCATGGGGCCTGCGATGTCATCAACATAGACTTGATCACCACTAAGCATGAGCAATGCGGGTCGTTTATCAATAGTATATTCACTTTCTACATGTTTATCGGCTCTGACAAGGCCATCATCACTAAAATGGTGGGGATTACGGCATGAGCCATGCAGTAAATTATCAATGTTTGGTTTAATCACAAATTGAGCTGTTGACTTACCGTCATAAAATAGATCTGCAATGTTTGAAAAAAGAGAGCCTAACTTGCTATCGATTAATGTGTAGCCAATGAAAGTCTGTTGTGGAAGGAGTGCATTTTCATTAATGGTAATGAGGTATTGGTAGGCATGTTGTCCCAATTGAATGCAATAAATTTCATCATTATTAAGAGATCGATTAAAAGGCGTATTTTCTAATTCTAAGCTAAGGGTATTTAAGGGGGTTTTGCTCACAAACCAAAGAGTGAAATGGTTTTCATCGCAATGCCGTAAAATGGGTCCCGCCAACACAAGAGGAAGTTGATTGACAAGATGTTGCATATTATTGACTGCCTGCATCGATGAAAATACCTTTTTGCTTCAAATTAATTCAATGGGAAGGATATACAAAACCTTTTTTATTGAAAAGCAAAACCAATATTCATTCCGTTTCATTGATTGAGTGTTAAGCAATACTTTTTTTGTTAACTATCTGACTATTTAGTGAGCATTTGGTGTTTTTTTTGTGAATAATGTTGCAAATGATAACCGTTATCATTACTATTCTTGCCTCCTTAATTCATTAGACTAAAGGCGTAGGTGGAAGCGTCTGAGGTGTTAAGGCGTAATCGAATCACTTTTATGTTAATAAATGAATGAAAGCGATTGTATTAAGTTCCATAAAATAGCTGGTTCTAGTGTTGGGAACCTTATTTCAATTTGACTGTTTTAATGTCGTGTAAGGATAAAATAATAATGAGTAATACTGAAACATCCGTTGCTTTTAATGTTCAGCCAGCAATGTTCCGTCACGAAGATAATCGTCAGTATATTTTTAATAGTGATAACTTAGTTGAATATAAACAGAGTATATTACAAGGTTTATCATTAATTAATAAGCAATTAACCCATCTCGATGGCCCATTTACTGGAATTTTGCCTCATGAATTAACGCCTAAGTTCGACAAGATTGATTTAGATTCTCCCTTTGAGAATATTCCTGATGCATTAAAAGAATTAGAGGATGTTTATTTAAAAGATGCTGTTTATTTTAATCATCCAAAATACATTGCTCATTTAAATTGTCCTATTGTTTACCCTGCTATTTTAGCTGAACTGATTTTGTCATCCATTAACTCTTCACTTGATACTTGGGATCAAAGCGCTGGAGGGACGTTAATAGAGCAAACTTTACTTGATTGGACTGCGAGACGTATTGGTTTTGGGGCGAGTGGCGATGGTATTTTCACCAGCGGGGGAACACAATCAAACTTAATGGCCATGTTGCTTGCACGTGATGCTTTTTGTTCGGCCAGAGAACCTGGATATGAAATCAAAGAGCGTGGATTGCCCAGCGATGCGAGCAAGTTCAGAATTTTCACATCCCAAACGAGTCACTTTAGTGTGCAAAAGTCAGCGGCGATTTTAGGCCTAGGCTATGATGCTGTGGTATCCATTCCTGTTGACAGTAAGTTTAAGATGGATACGGCAGTATTAGAGAAGCGTATTATTGATACGTTAAAACAAGGTCTTATTCCCATTGCTGTGGTGGCAACAACAGGAACGACTGATTTTGGCAGTATTGATCCCATTAATCAGATTGCTGATTTATGCGAAAAGTATGGTCTTTGGATGCACGCTGATGCGGCTTATGGCTGTGGTTTATTAGTGACGGAAAATCATAGTCATTTATTAAATGGTATTGAACGGGCCGATTCCGTGACTGTGGATTTTCATAAATCATTCTTTCAGCCTGTTAGCTGCGGTGCTTTTTTTGTGAAAGATAAAGCGAACTTATCGGTTGTGACTCATCATGCTGAATATTTAAATCCATTGAGCCAGCAATTAGAGGGCACGCCCAATTTAGTGAATAAAAGTATTCAGACGACTCGCCGCTTTGATTCATTAAAGTTGTGGTTAACCCTGCGAATAATGGGGCCGAATAAAATAGGGGCTATTTTTGAACAAGTGATGGGGTTAGCTCAGCAAGCTTATGAGCTTTATCAATCCGACAAGTTTATCCAAGTGTTACATAAGCCTGAAATAAGTACTTTAGTCTTTAGATTTATTCCTGAAGGTGAATATTCACCAGAGCAAATTGATAAGGCCAATGAACATATTCGTAAGGCAATATTTCGTTCTGGAGAAGCTGTTGTGGCGAGTACTCAAGTACAAGGGCGACGTTATTTAAAATTTACCTTATTAAACCCAAGCACTCAGCTTTCAGATCTGAAAGATGTGTTGAATTTAATTAAAGAACACGGTCGTCACTTCTTTAATTTACAAGTACAAGCATAATTTTTTTTAAATATTATAAAAATTGAAGGAATGTTCGATGCAAGATCCTATTTATGATTTTATTGCCATTGGTTTAGGTCCATTTAATTTAGGCTTGGCATGTCTTTCTGAGCCCATTGAGGATCTCACTGGCATTTTTTTAGATAAAAATCCAGGGTTTGATTGGCATCCTGGAATGATGATAGAAGGGTCTCATTTACAAACGCCTTTTATGGCGGATTTAGTCACGCTGGCGGATCCTACTAACCCTCTGAGTTTTTTAAATTATATTAAAAAACAAGGGCGCATGTATTCTTTTTATATTAAAGAAAGTTTTTTCTTAATGCGTCAAGAATATAACCAGTATTGTCAGTGGGCGACTCAAGAGTTGTCTAATATTCGTTTTAATACTTGTGTGAATAAGGTCACCTTTGATGAGGACGAACAACTTTATGTCATTGAAGCTACCAACACTCAGACTCATGATTTACTTCAGTATAAAACGAAAAAACTCGTATTAGGAACGGGCCCAGCTCCTTATGTTCCGGATGCATGTGAAGGCATTATGCATAGAGCAAGTCATTCAGCGACATACATGGAAGATAAAGCTAAATTACAACAACAAAAATCCATCACTATTGTGGGTAGTGGACAAAGCGCGGCTGAGATTTTTTATGATTTGTTGCAAGACATTGATACCTTTGGCTATCAGTTAAATTGGGTGACTCGTGCACCTCGTTATTACCCCCTTGAGTATTCAAAGTTAACTCTGGAAATGACATCGCCTGAATATGTAGATTATTTTCATGCTTTGCCTGCTCAAAAGCGTGATGACTTGATAAGAAATCAAAAACATCTTTATAAAGGCATTAATAGTTGTTTAATCAATGAGATTTATGATCTTCTGTATATCAAACGTTTGTCAGGTGATGTCAATGTCAACATGCTGACTAATGCTAATCTTATCGGCGCAAAAATGGATGAGAATAATGATCATATTCAGCTTGAGTTTCATCAAGAAGAGCAAGATAAGCGTTATCACCTGTTAACTGAAGGGCTTGTTTTATCAACGGGTTATGCTTATCGCTTACCTGATTTTCTTGAAGGGATCACTCATCGTATTAAATGGGATCAACATGGGCGTTTTGATGTCAATCGTAACTACAGTATTGATCATGATGGCAAGAATATTTTTGTTCAGAATGCTGAGTTACATACCCATGGATTTGTGACGCCAGATTTAGGGATGGCGGCCTATCGAAACTCTTATTTATTACGAGAAATAACGGGAGTGGAACATTACCAAGTGGAGACACAAATTGCATTTCAGCAATTTGAGACACCGACATCTCCAGTGAGTCCTTTTACTATGCTGAATGCCGAACAAGATAGTTTATCGACAATTACCTCTGCCGAGTCCGCTTTAACATGAATTTAAAATTTGCTTTAATTTTACTGACCTTGGTATCGGTTGTCGCCGATACCATGCTACTGCCTTTTTACCCGCAGTTTTTCTCACAAGCCTTTGGTATTACAAGTCCAGAGCATGTGGGATATTACATTGCGGCCTGCTGTTTCACTGTTATGACGGCCTTTCCGCTGTGGGCAAAACTGGCTAAGAAGGTGAATGAATTGCACCTTTGGGTTTATACCCAAATTGCCGCAGCGATACTAGGCGTTGTTTGTTTTTATACAACTGACTTAATCATGTTTTGGGTGGTTTCACAAATCATGCTTATCTTTAAGGCCAGTTATTTATTGATTTATCCTTTTGTCTTGCGATTAGAAGAGAAAGACAAACATCTAGGCATGATAGGGTTATTTTCAGTACTCATGCATTTTGGAGCCATTGGTGGTGCACTTGTGGGCGGATTAGTGCTACAAGTTTTTGCGCCGCAAGATGTGTATTTGATTATGGCGGCGAGCGATATATTGCAGGTCATAGTGTGTTTATACATTATTAATCGTCTCAATGTGCCTTTTGCTGCAGAAGTGGATCCTGTTAGTCGAGATGTGAAAATTAAACGGCCCATAGGTTTTGTTTATAAATTAAGTGTCATTTCAGCATTATTTTATTTTAGTGCTTTTATGATCCGTCCTTTCTTTTCCAGCTATTGGGAAGTCATTTCTCACATTGACAGTGAGATTATTGCAGGGCTGGTTTACTCCATTCCTGGCGGGGTTGCACTGTTTGCCTTGTGGATAAATCACAGGGCTAAAAAAGAACATGATAATTTCAAAATGATTTGTGCGGCATTCACGTTAGGCATTGCTGGATTGTTATTACAAGGTTCGCAAGAGATGTGGACAGTGATTTTAGGGCGGCTTATTTTTGGTTGGGCCATTTTTCAAATCACAGTGAGGCTTGAGGTGATGTTGTTTAAAATGAGTGAACCCAGTGCTTATGCTATGGATTTTAGCAAAATGCATTTTTTCCAAAATTTAGGGGTGATCGCCGCGTCTTTCAGTGTGGGCGCTTTGGTCAGTCGTACTGATTTTCAAATGTCCTTTTTTGTATCGAGTATGGGTTTTGCGTTGACATTATTGCTGTTCTTTTACTTGTTTAAAGCTCAAGCAAAACAAGATCTACAAAATGAATTAGCGATTGAAAAGTCATAGTGGCCAAGAGAATGAATATGAAACATTTAATAACGCCTTTTATTAGGGATATAGCAGGCTTAGGTACAGTTGAAATTAAGCCGATTGATCTTTCAAAAGATATTTCTTTTATTCATCAATGGGTCAGTCAAGATTACGCCCATTTTTGGGGAATGCAAAATCAATCTCTTGAACAAGTAAGTGAGGCTTATCGGTCAATTGAAGCGGGAAATGATGCGCGAACTTTTATTGGTTGGATAAAGGGGAAGCCTCAATTTTTAATTGAAGTTTATGAGCCAAGCCGTGATCGAGTGGGTGAGCACTATCCTGTTGAGAAAGAGGATAAAGGGATGCATATTTTGATTGCTCCCTGTGAGGTGAGGATCCCACAGTTTACCTTTAATATTTTTCGTAATGTGATGGCATTTTTATTTACTGATCCTAATACGCATCGCATTGTTGTAGAGCCCGATCATCAAAATACTCATATTCATACTTTAAATAAACGCGCGGGTTTTATCCATGAGCGTTTAATTAAACTGGGTGAAAAGACGGCCTATCTTGGCTTTTGCACTCGAGAACAATTTAATCAGGCTATGTATAAGGAAACATTAACTATGAGTCAGCCAAGCAATACAGCCAATCTTCAATCTCATCCTGAAATGGCCGTGAGCGCTATACAGCCGGATGTGTGGGCTTTGGTTAACCGTTTACATGTCAAAAAATGCATTGCCGAATTGGCTCATGAGAAAGTGATCACACCTGTTTTACTCTCAAATGAATCAAATAAAACAGATGCTTGGAAACACTATGAGCTTCAAGCGGATCAAGCTGGAGTTAGCTATTTTTTTAAAGCACAAAAATTAGCCTTGTCACATTGGTTGATCGATGAAAACTCTATTGAGAAACGCATTAATGATGAGGTGTCTGATTTAGATTCTTTATTGTTTATTATTGAGTTTTGTCAAAGTTTGAATATTGATCCTGATAAATTGCCGACTTATATGGAGGAAATCAGCAGTACTTTATGTGGCAGTGCCTATAAATACACTAAAAATGGCTTAACGTCTCAAGAATTAACTCAGGCTGATTTTCAGCAAGTTGAGACGGCTATGAACGAAGGGCATCCCTCATTTATAGCCAATAATGGGCGTATTGGTTTTGATGCTATCGATTATCGAGCCTACGCACCTGAAGCTGCTTCTTCTGTTAAATTGATTTATTTAGCGGCACACAAGCGCCGTGCGCATTTTTCATCGGCCCATGATTTGAATTATGAAACTTTATTAGCAGAGGAGATGGATAAGGCCACATTGGATAGCTTTAATCAAATCATCGCTGATAAAGGTTATAACCCTAATGATTATTTGTTGATCCCTGTGCATCCTTGGCAGTGGTATAACAAGCTTGCGACCGTCTTTTCACCGGATATTGCTTGTGGTGATTTAATTTGTCTCGGTTATGGCGATGACGCATATTTAGCTCAGCAATCAATTCGAACCTTTTTTAATATTAGTCATAGTAATAAGCACTATGTTAAAACGGCACTGTCAGTATTAAACATGGGCTTTATGCGAGGTTTATCGGCTTATTATATGCGCACGACCCCTGCAATTAATGATTGGGTGAATAACTTGGTCAATGAAGATGACTATCTGCAGTTAAAAGGCTTTAGTATTTTAAGGGAAGTGGCCGCAGTGGGTTATCGTAATCCTTATTATGAAAATGAGGTGATTAAAGACAGCCCTTATAAGAAAATGTTGGCGGCCTTGTGGCGTGAGAGTCCAACGGCCCGTTTAAAAGAGAATCAACGTTTAATGACCATGGCATCTTTGCTGCATATTGATCCTAATGGTGATGCTTTGCTACCTGCATTAATCGCTTCTTCTGGTATGTCAATTGATGAATGGTTAACGCGTTATTTTGATGTCTATTTGACACCCCTATTGCATTGCTATTACCAGCACAGTTTAGTCTTTATGCCTCATGGTGAGAATTTGATTCTACAGTTTGAAAATAATGTGCCTCATAAAGCCATTATGAAAGATATTGGTGAGGAAATTTGCTTACTCAATACTGATATCGAATTGGATGATCAAGTGAAACGTATTTCCATTAAGATGCCTGAAGAATTAGAGGTATTGTCTATTTTCACTGATGTGTTTGATTGTTTCTTTCGATATATGTCTGCGATCCTCGTTGAGCAATCAAATTATTCAGAGCAAGCATTTTGGCGTTTAGTGGCTGAATGTATTCAAGGTTATCAAGCAGAACATCCTGAGCTTGCCGCTAAATTTGAGCAGCATGACTTGTTTGCGCCAGAGTTTACTTTGTCTTGTTTAAATCGTTTGCAATTAGGGAATAATCAGCAAATGATTAATTTGAGCGATCCGTCTGAAAATTTAAAATTTGCGGGTAATTTAATCAATCCCATTGCTCAGTTTAAGCGTTAATTGGCACAGTCACTTTAGTGAAAGTTAGCGTCACTTTAGATTGAAGTGGCGCGATATGCATAATGAGAGGTTTTCTTCTTGAGTTCCATTAATGCCTTAATAAGCCTGTCACCTCAGTTACATGGATCGTTACGTTATCAAGTGCCTGATAAAAAAGATGTGCTGTTATCGGCGCAAGTAGATCCTTTGCCACTGCGTCAATTGTACCAGTCACACCTTGAAGCTTACCCAAAGGCGGGTAAGGCTTACGCGGCAACACGTACTTGGAGTCTAATGTATTGGCAACCTGCTATGTTGAGTGTATTAAGTGTTCATGGGCTCAAGGTGGTACTGAGATTGGATTTGTTTGAGCAACATGCACAAAATGGCAGTATTTATGGCTATTTTTTCAGTCAAAATGAGGTGGATTTTTTTCATGAAAATGATTTGATTGCCGTGGCTGCAACAAGGTTAAAAACCTTATGTGAGGGTTATTATGACGTTTTATCATCTATAGCAAAAGTGCCTCACAGAAATGCCTACCGTTTATTGGCCGACAGTGTGTTAACGGCATTAAACCGATTAAGCACTGTTCTACCTGTCAGTAATCAGCAGATCCTAATGTGGTCAAATGCTTGGCTTGAGGCACTAGGCTTGTCTTCACAAAGCCGATTAATGCCTATAGAGATTAATAAAGAAAAGCAGATTTTAGGGTTAGATCGAATTGCATGTTGCATGCACTATTTACGGGATCCTGATGATTTGTGTTTGACTTGTCCTAAGCAATGCAAAGCAAGGCGTATAGAACGAATTAAGCAAGCGTATCTCAGTGTACAAGGTTAATAAATTTTTATAATCATACCTAATATTGAATACTGGCTATTTATTAAAAGGCCAATTTAAATAAAAAAATAAATTGATAAATGAAAGGAATAAGAATGGTTGTAAAGCCAAAAAGATTACAGGCAATTGATGTTGCTAGAGGGCTCAGTGTTATTATCATGATTATGGTGCATACATTATGGATGTATGGGGATGTGGCCACACAAGGAGAGACATTATTTGGCACTATTATTCATATATTAGGTAAAGGAACTGCGGCCTTTTTAGTGGCCATGGGTATTTCTTATGTTCTGTCTCGTGATCAATCAATAATAGGCACACTGAAACGGGGTTTTTACACGCTTGGATTAGGGTATATGATGAATGCCCTTAAATTTGTGGTGCCCATTAGTGTATTTAATACTATGCCGGAAAATTTCATCGAAGCTTATGCTTGGTCATCACCTTTATCTTTGTCTCAATTACACTATCTGTTTTTGACTGGAGATATTTTACAGCTTGCTGGTTTGTCATTGATCTTTATTGCATTCATTGGGCACTTTATCAAGAATAAATGGGGTGTTTTTGCGCTTGGATTAATCATGATATTTTCAAGCAAACTGGTGAGTGGCTTGAGACTGGATATTCCTGGCGTCGACTATTTTCTTGATTTGCTATGGGGCAATCAATACAACGTGTATTTTCCTTTATTTCCTTGGATGGCCTGTATACTTTTTGGTTTATTTATAGGTATGGCCTATAAAGAAAGAGAATACGATCAAGTGTTCTTATATCGAAGTTTAAGGTTGTCGGGTATCGCCATGATGCTGATAGGGGCAGGCTTATGTTTTTATGACTTTAATTATCATTTTGCTGACTTTTTTCATTTAGGCCCTGGTGGCGCGATTTATTTGATGGGGTTTACGGCTTTTGCTTATTGGGGCATTGATTGGATTATTCGTCACACTAAACCCAATCGATTTTATGCATTGCTGCAATACTGCTCTCAAAGAGTGACCTCTATGTACATTATTCAGTGGGTATTAATTTGTTGGGGCATGGGCGTGTTTGGTTATCAAACCTTTTCGACATTAGGTGTGATTGCGCTTATTCCTTTATTTATTGTATTAACCTTTTTGGTTCAATATGTTAAAGATAAAATGCCCCACTTTCGCTCTATGTTAACAAAAAGAGCGACATAAACGGCTATTTACTGCTTTGCTTGATCATTTTCATATCTTAAACGTTATAGTTTTTGTGTCATTGTTTTCTCTTTAGTTGTAGTTTGCGACTAAAGTATAAAAAATGTTATGAATCTTGTTGCGAACGATTATCATTTGTAATATTATTGCTGTGTCATTCAGCATGTCTCAAATAATAATAATTTAAGGTATTTAAAAATGTTTGCAGTAGATCATGGGGTCAAATTAACCAAATTAATGATCGCAATGAGTGTTTTTTGGGGGAGCAACGTTTTTGCCCAAGAGTCCGCATTAGAAAAAGAAGATGAAATTGAAGTTATTACAGTCAACTCTACGGGCTTGATTGCTTATGATAGTGCGGGTGCATCAAAGTCTGATGTCCCCATTATTGAAACACCGGCTTCAGTTTCTGTGATCACAGAGCAGAGAATTGCCGATCTTGGTTCGCAGACAGTACAAGATGCCTTAGGTTATGTGGCTGGCCTTTACAATGGCACTTACGGCTATGATAGTCGTGGTGATTGGTCGACTATTCGTGGAGCGGAACCGACTACTTACCTTGACGGCTTAAAGCTCATGTTTGGTAATTATAATAATACTCGTATGAATCCCTATAGTTTAAGCCGAATTGAGGTGATAAAAGGGCCTGCGTCGGTATTATATGGACAGGGCACCACGGGCGGCATCATTAACTTAGCCAGTAAAGTCCCCGAGGTTGAAACCAGTGGTCAAATTCAAGCTGAGATAGGTAATAACGACCGTTATCAGTTGGCGGGTGATGTCACAGGTTCTTTAAACAGTGATGACTCTGTGCTGTACCGTATGATAGGGCTGGTTCGTGATAGTGGGACCCAGTTTGATTATGTGGACGATAATGCGGTTATTTTATCTCCTTCAATGACGTTTTATATGGGGGATGCAACAGAGCTAACCTTATTGGGGAATTATCAAAAGTTAAAAACGGGCTCAACTGGGCAGTTTTACCCTCATGAAGGTACTGTTGTGCCTGTGAGTGATGTGACTTATGGGGAGCAAGTTTTATATGCAAGCCAAGGTGAGTTATCAAGCACTACCTTTATCAGCGAGCCTGAATTTGATCGTTATGACACTGAGTCTTATTCAATAACGGCCATGTTTAAGCATGAGTTTAATGATGTGTTCAGTTTACAAACCAATATGCGCTATATGGATAGCCAAGCCGATTATGACAGCATGTATTCGTGGTTTAAACCAGCATTAGCACTTGATAATGTGAGCTTGCCTCGCACGGTTTATTCCAGTGATGCGACGGCACAAGCTTTTACCTCAGATACGCGATTATATGCCATGTTTGATACAGGTGTGATTGAGCATGAAGTGGTCTTTGGTTTTGATTATCAAAATGTTGAATATACCAATGTTTATGACTATGGCTACGGCGGTACTATTAACCCTTATGCTCCCGATTACAGTGCCTTTAATGCGGCAACCGATATCACTTGGTTGTATCAAGATATTGCTTCAAAAGATGAAGCTAAGCAAACGGGAGTATATTTACAAGACTCAATGAAAATAGCCGATAGCATTATTGTGTCTGGCGCACTGCGTTACGATAAAGTTGAGCAAAAAAATAACTATGTGGGCTGGAAAGATCAAGAAGATGTCACGGGTCGTTTAGGTTTGATGTATCTGTTTGAAGCGGGTATTTCACCTTATGTGAGTTATAGTCAGTCCTTTGAGCCCATCAATGGTCAAGATCCCAGTGGGTTAGCGCTGAAACCCTTAAAGGGCGAGCAGTATGAAGTTGGGGTGAAATACCAGCCTCGCGGCACTGAGCATTTAATCACTTTAAGTGCCTATGATATTGATCAGAAAAACTATGTGGTTAATGTTGATGGCACGACACCCACACAACAAGATCAAATTGGCAAGGTGAATATTAAAGGGGTGGAGCTTGAAGCGCAGCTGGGTTGGGAGCAACTGGATATTTATGCCAGTTATGCTTTTACCGACTCTGAAGTCAAAGAAGGAACGGATGAACTTGTGGGTCGTCCCCTTGAATCAACGCCAGATAGCCAAGCCGCAATTTGGGCTAGCTATCGTCCTGCACAAATAGAAGGTTTTAAAATTGGTGCTGGGGTTCGATATGTGGGTCATACTGATTTCTTTTTACAAACCCGTGATACTGATGCCATGGTGGCGAATTATCTGTCAACAGGGGATGTAACACCTGTGTTTAATGACGGCATCGCTTATCAAACTGATAGTTATACCTTATTTGACTTCATGATAGGTTATCAATATGAGGATTACAGCATAGCGCTAAATGTGAACAATGTGGCGAATAAAGAAGTGATCACTACTTGTATGAGCCGAGGGGATTGTTTTTATGGCCAAGAAAGAACGGTCATAGCGACATTAACTTATGATTTTTAGAGCGAATATTGAGAAATACAATAAATAATAAAACAATAAGTTAAGTCTTATTTTTGTAAGAAGTGTCTAACAACACAGGTTAGGCACTTTTTGCGTTTTTAAAGCGTGTTTATCCAGATGCAATGTTAATAAGTGGTTTGATGAGACTTAAAAGCATCAAAAGAGGCGGAGTAAAATGAGTAAGAAAAAACTCTTTAAATTACATTCATGGTTAGCATTGCTGGCGATGATCCCCATTTTAGTGATCAGTATTACAGGCAGTATTATTGTATTTAAGCCTGAAATTGATGCTTGGTTGATGCCAGAAAATGCCACGCTCACCGATGTGGCGACTGAACGCATGAGTTTAAATAGCCTCATTGATAACATTCATACTCAATTACCGAATTATGAACTGGGTACTTGGGAGGTCTTTGATGATAAGCAAACCGCTGATGCTGTGTATGTGATTAAACGTGATACCTTTGATTGGTTTAAAGTGTATTTAAATCCCTATACTGGACAAGTGTTAAGCAAGCCTGTTGTATTAGACCACTATCTTACCGATTGGTTAGTGGAACTACATTACACCTTTTTATTGAAAGAGGCTGGAGTTTTTGTGGGATTGCTATCGGCGATGATTTTATTGTTTTTGGGCATTTCAGGGATCATTCTTTATCGTCAATTTTGGAAACGTTTTTTTACCTTGCGTTGGAATAAGCAGATGCGGGTCTTTTTCAGTGATTTCCATAAAATGGTGGGAATTACGGCATCACCAGTATTGATTATTTTAGCGGTAACGGGGGGATACTGGAACTTGGCTGAATTTGTTCATGAAATGAGTCATACAGCAGAAGAAAAAAGCTTTGTTCTACAGGATAAACGTTATAGTGATAGCATTTCTTTTGATGCATTAAATCAAGATGCAATGCAGCGCATTGATGGTTTTAAGCTGACTTATCTGGTTTTTCCTTTTGAGCCTGGAATGAATATTTCTTATCGAGGTTCAGTCCCGACTGATAATTCTTTGATGAGTGATTATTCCAGTGGAGTCAACTATGATCCTAACAATGGCGCGTTTATGGTGAAGTGGGATATTCGCAGCTCAGGTTTGGGGGCAAAAATACTCGATAGTTTTATTAATTTACATTTTGGAACCTTTGCGGGGCTGACTTCTCGTATTCTCTGGTCTGTGTTAGGGGGAATGCCTTTATTTTTATCTTTCACGGGGTTTTATCTTTGGTATAGCCGAAGAGTGAAGAAAAATCTGTCTAAGCAAAACAGGCAAGCGTTGAGTTACACTTAAATAAGCCTTTGTTATTCTGATAATCTAAGGTGAAATGATCCAATGTGGAAGTTTGGATCATTTATATTATTTTAATGAATGGATTATCTTCTAAGTAACGGTATTCTTCTGGGACTGGAAGGCCTTTTATTTTACATGCTTGGGGGAAATTTAATGTAATTTCTTCCCCTGCATGTAAGGCTCTCGATGCGACAAGATAAATAATTTTTCCTTTTTTAACGAGCACGCAATTTGCCGTGTCTGAATGATTAATGTATTGGCTGTTTTTAAGGCGGTAATACGGATGAAAGCTGATTGCATGATAGGGTAATATTTCTTCTTCAAACAATCCGATAAGCGATTGATGGTATAGTACGGGACCAAAGTTAAATCCTTTGAGTAGATCTATTCGAGTAAACAGTCCTTCTTGTAAAGGTGATTTCTCTTTTTTTTCGATTACGCCATAATTGACATTTAATATATGTTTTTTATTCATAATTTTTTATTCATGTTTTATTCGTAAGAATAATGTTTATTAGTAAACTAAATGAGTTAAATATTAATTAATGAAAAGCTTTATTCATTTATGGTAGCCGATAGTCCGTATTGAATGTATAAACCGTTATTTTTTAGTATTTCAAAATGTGTCGAATTCTACACTTTTAACCTCAGTATTATCGATAAGTTATGGATAATCTGTGAGTTAATGGGATCGGCTTTGAATCATAATACATTAAATATGTTCTGTAATTGTTTGTATTATGTTTGTTGATTTTTTTTGTTTGTTTTTCATTGTTTGTTTTTCATTGTTTTTTTAAGGTTAAATATCATTGTGATGACACTATTTGACTCCATGGTCTTGGTTGGAACAGTGGCACAATGATCAATTTAAGTCAGAGTGAGTCATGTTATTTTAAATGAGCGTATTTCTCGGGGATGGGAATATTGATTTCTTGGCAAGCAAGGGGGAAGTTTAAGGTGATTTCTTCACCTTTATGTAATGGCCTTGATGACACTAAGTGAACTATTTTGCCTTTTTTGCTCAAGATGCAGCTAGGTGTATTTGCATGATGAATATATTCAAAATTTTTAATACGGTGAAAGGGTTCTAGACTCACTTCATGTACTAAAGCGGTTTCCTCTTCAAATAACCCACTGATCGTTCTGTGGTAAAGGACTGGGCCAAAATCAAAACCTGCCAGTAAGTTTATTCGGCAGAAGAGTCTATTCTCATTATTGATAGTGGTTTTTTTCTCTATGACACCATAGTGAGTATTTAATATATGTTTTTTAAACATGTGGATTTATTATTGTAACACTTAGTTCGATACTGATTAATGTAACGAAGAATAAACTTAATGTTGAGTTTAAATTTATTTCAAAATATGTCAAATGTTGTTATTCCTTTACAAACTACTTTTACCTATTACTTTTCATTTTGATGAGTATAGATTGATGAATGCATTTTTTAGTATTCGAAATCAAAAAAAGTTATCTAGCTGTTTGGTATAGGCTTGGTTGAGCATTACCATAATGATATTCTTCGTTTCATTAGTTGATATTCATCGATTTTGTACTAGGTAGGTTTTCTCAGTGAGTGTAAGGGCATTATTACAGTCTCATAAAGTATTTGATCAATTGATCATATTACGGGTCTTAGGATTAATCTTAAAAGTGGGGTTAACTTTTTTTGCCGGTAATATTTTTGGTTTGTCATTAGAACGACCTGAATTAATTTGGGTGTTATCCATTGAAACCTTATATCTCTCGAGTCAATTTTTATTTAGAAATAGTAATAGTATAAGCTCTAACATACTGTTCTTTGGGCTTTTATTGGATACGTTATTTTGGATTGCTTGGTTGTATTTTTCAGGGGGAGCGACAAATGCTTTTATTTCTTTGTTGTTATTACCCATTGCAGTTGCAGCTGTGTTATTACCTCAGTGGGCGGCATGGCACCTCACTTTTGTGTCGACTTTCGCTTACACTTTAATGATTTTCTTTGAGCCTGAAAGGGCGATGGAAATGCATGGTATGAATATGAGCTCACATTACTTGGGAATGTGGTTTAATTTTGTTATCTCCTCCTTAGTATTAACAACTTGCGTGGTATTTATTGCGCAAAAGAATAGAAAAAAAGAAGCAGAACTCAGTGTGATGCGTGAGGCGCAGCTTCGTCAAGAGAAATTATTAGCCTTAGGCATAGCGTCTGCGCAAATGGCTCATCAATTAGCCACTCCCTTATCGAGTTTACATTTACTGGCTGATGAAGTCAGTGAGGCTTTACCTGATCAGCCACTGGTTATTAATGAAATAAAAACGGCACTGGGGCGCTGTGAAAGTGTATTGGCTGATTTACGATTGGCGACGGAATCTATCAGACAGCAAAAGCAAGTGATATTAAGCATTAATGTATTGATACAGCGGTTGCAGGAGCAATTGCTTTTATGGTTACCTGAACTTACTCTTGATATTCGACTAGATGAAAGCGTGAAATTGGATGAAAAAATCAATGCGGGTACGAGTCTTTTACCTGTGCTCATAGCCTTAGTGGAAAATGCCGCTCATGCGAGTCTAAAGCAGTTTAAGGAGTGTGTTGGCAATACTTTGAATGAGAATGAGCATCAAAATAAAGGGGGACAGCGCGTCAATATTAATATTCAACACTTAGCACAAAAACAATTTTTATCGATTGCTATTCGTGATTATGGCGCCGGTATTCCATTGAGTATGATTGAGCAATTAGGGCATAAAATGCTTGAAAGTACTAAAGGTATGGGGATTGCCTTATTGTTGAGCCATGCTAGTTTAGAACGCTTAGGTGGGCGTTTGTTGTTATCGAATCATGTTGAGGGCGGCGCGATAGCAGAAGTGCAACTTCCTATCTTGTCAATGTCCACGCAAGCTAGGCTTGAGTAGAATGGCACTGATGATAATACAAACAAAAAACTGAGCGAAACGAAATGCATAAATTATTGATCATAGAAGATGATAGCGCTTTAGCGGGAATATTAATGCGCCGTTTAAGTTCTCATGGCTTTGAATGCCAGATATGTCATAGTGCGAGTCAGGGGTTATTGCAAGCCCGCCAATTTAAACCTACGCATATTCTGCTAGACATGAAATTGGAAAATGAGAATGGTTTGAAATTAATTTCACCCTTAAGGCAATATTTACCTGACGTTGTGATGGTACTATTGACCGGATATGCCAGTATTGCGACTGCTGTTGAAGCCATTCGTCAAGGGGCTGATAATTATTTAGCCAAACCCGTTGATACGCAAACTTTGCTTAATACCTTGTTGCAAGAGCAAATGCCGTTGACACCGAATATTGTTGAAGAAGCGCCATTAAACCCTAAAAGACTGGAGTGGGAACATATTCAGCAAGTGTTAACGGCTAACAAAGGTAATGTATCGGCAACGGCCAGACAATTAGGTATGCACAGACGGACTCTACAGCGTAAATTAGAAAGAAAACCTCAAGCTTGTTGAATAATGCTTGCTTTCATTACAAGAGTGCTAATGTACAGCCACACTCTACAATGTAAAATACACTTATTGAATATTAATGCCAGTTTTCATTACAAGCATGCTAACGTATCAGCAAGGGTAAGACTGCCTGAAATGAATTGAGGTATGCACAGACGGACTTTACAGCGCGACTTGACCAGATAAGCTGAAAAGAAAACCTCAAGCGTGTTGAATAATGCTTGCTTTCATTACAAGAGTGCTAATGTCTAATGTGCTAACGTACAGTCACACTCTACAATGTAAAGTAGAAAGAAAATTCCAAGCTTGTTGATGGCAATACACTTATTGATGGCAATATACTCATTGAATATTACCGCTTGTTTTTATTACAAGAGTGCTAACGTACAGTCACACTCTACAATGTAAAGTAGAAAGAAAATTCCAAGCTTGTTGAATAATGCTTGCTTTCATCACAAGAATGCTAATGTACAGTCACACTCTACAATGTAAACTGGAAAGAAAACTCCAAGCTTGTTGATGGCAATACACTTATTGAATATTAACGGCTGCATTCATTACAAGAATGCTAATGTATTGGCACACTCTACAATGTAAACTGGAAAGAAAACCTCAAGCGGGTTGATGTTACTCTTTCCAAGCGCGAGTCATTTCACGGCGACCTAGTGCACCAGGATAGGCTTTAACGGTAAATCCAGCTGCTTTTAAATTACGTTTAAACTGACCATTGGCGCAGTATGATACTAACATACCTTCTTTTTCCATCAATTTGATGATTTTATCAAAATTATTCTGTGTCCACAGTTCTGGCTGCTTGCTGGGAGCGAAGGCATCGTAATAGATTAAATTGAAATCATCTTTGCTTGTTTGAAAATCTTGTAATTTTCCATGGACTTTATGTAAGGTAAATCCAGGTATAATCTCGACATCACAATTCCAAGAGGCGCGATGCAACATATGGAACAAATGGGCAAGTTCTGTCGATAATTGATCTTTATAGTTCAGTTGACTGATGATTTCAATGGAAAGTGGGTAGGCCTCGATACTGGTATAATAAATGGGGCGTTCTATTTTTCCGGTTGTTGCCAGTGCGCTTTGCAGCGTTAAAATGGCGTTCATGCCAGAACCAAAACCTAGCTCTAGAATATTGACTTGTTTGAAATGTTTTTCTAAAGCAGCAAAACCTGCCTCAATATACACATGTTGAGATTCACTTATCGCACCATTGTGGGCATGATAACTGTCATCTAATGCTGTATTAAATAAAGTGTGTGAGCCATCTTTGGTTAATTGGACTTTTATTTCATTCATGTGTAAAGAGAAGCTGTATTGATATAATACATCCATTTTAACAATGAATCATCGTAGAAAATAGAGTCGATGTGATTAAAAAGAGAAGTGGCATAGCACTTCTCTTTTAGGGGCAAAGTGAACTGACTTTTATAAGCGTTAATTGACCGAGGCTTTTTTATAGCCTATGACGATGCCGTTATGTCGCTCAGTGTTTCAATGATAATTTAATATTTTTTAAGTCCATCAATCATGGCTTCAACAAAATGAGCATCGCCGTTAGTGCGGCGTGTATCTTCAGCAAATTGATACTGTGTGCCACCAATCTGTGCTTTAGGTACAAAGCTACTTCTGATCATTTGTTGCGACAGCCAATCGCCTTGAGTGTTAACATTGGTGATATTAGCAGCATTTATGCGATCACTACCTATCTCTGCACGCGTCAGGGCGCTTAATCCGGCTGAGTTATAAGCGGTGGTTTTTAAACCTGTCATGGCACCAGCATATTCTACACCTTCGCCGCCCAAAGAGTGACCAAGTAATTCAATGTGCCAAGTTTGTTGAATGTCAGCATCAATATTACCAGATTTCTTTGCTTGACTATTTTCATATTTAATGAGTTCATTTTTATAGTGAACGTTACGTTCAAACCGTTCAACAATATCAAGCGTCGATTGCATGAAACTATCAGTATAGAGGCTACCAGTAATGCTCCCTTTTGCTGTACTTGGATCCTCGCCTATGCCTCTAAAGGCTAATTTAATTGTGCCTGTACTTTCTTCAATAAAGACACCGACTCCAACAGCGATAGAGGGGTTCGTTTTTAAAATGCCAGAATCGTAATTATAATCTTTTATCAACGAAGAGGGGATTTCATCGGTTTTTGCTATACGATAGCCTTCCGGCAAGTTTTGTTGTGAATAAGGAGTATATTGTTCACCTGTTAGTGCTTGATTTATCCCGAATTCACCCCACATATCCTTACCACTTTTCATTTCATTATTGAGAGTATATTGCAGTAATTGTAGATCGCTTACTGCTTGGTCGATTTTGGCTGGATTTTTCGGGAAAGCAACCTGACCCATACGATTCGCCTTGCTGGTATCGTGCCCCATGCAAAAATAGACTGCACGAGATAATAAGGTTTCACCTAAACAAACTCCCCCTCCGACCATGTTGCCGATGACTTTGATGGCATCGGCTGTGCCTGTTAGGGCCCTGATGATATGCTCTGACAGTCCTTGGGCCGCATTATCATTGGGTCTGACGTAAGGTCCTTTTGCTTTAAATGGAACAGAATCTTGGTTATTATAGGCAGCATCTGATTCGCCAGCTTCTCTGGTAAATAACCATGCTAAACCAGCCGTTGCCGTTATAGGTAAACTCACTGCATTGAACAATGTTGTGATCATTTGGCCAAGACTGTAGTCAAAAAGCGGTGTATGTAACTTACCTAAATCTCTGTTTGTTGTCGATGTTGTTTGTTGTGTAATTTGCTTCAATGCACTATTGGCAGATAGCTTAGAACTCAATGAATCACTCATTTTGTCATTTGATTGAGTATTCAGTTCTGTCATCTCATTTAATGAGGTAAGGGAAATGTTTTTATTGACTGCTGAAGTTGTTATAATTGCTGGCATTGGTTTTCCTTAATAAATAGTGTTATACCAAACTGCGAATGAATTTGTCGGTAACAGGTTGACTGGTCTGGTTAACTTCAGGCAATAAGACATTATTTTCGATTAGCGATAATGTTAAGCTGATAAAGTCATTGAGTGTTGATGCGAAACTGTCAGCTGTCATGGCACTGACTTTTTCCATAACCGTCAGTGTTAATGTGTCTCGTCTAGGATCCAGTGAAATGCTGGCTGCTCCTGTTGCTATGTTGAAGCCATTGAGTTCTAGCGCTCGGCGATAAAAAGGCTCTCTGTCAGTGGAGGTCTTAGGCAGTGATAATAAATCGGCATAGAAATAGACGAGTTCGTATTTTTCTGAAATTTCGAGTGTGACAGTGGCTTTATCTGAGCAGGCTAATTCAATATGGCCATCTTCTCTTAATGTGAGTTCAACACCGATGGCTTGACTGATCTGTTGCAGCCATATGGATACTGTTTGTGTTACTGTTGATTGAGTCATTTTCTTTTTTCTTATTTGAGTTGTTAGGGTCGTGAATTAAATTGATATGAAGAATTCTATTTAATAATAAAATTTTTAGCCCAGCTTCTAAAAAATAAAATAATTGTGAGTTTTAAAAAAAGATGTTATAACTAAAATTAATGTAACTTGTTGTTTTTATTGCTTTTATTGTTTTTTACGTTGATTTGTTTCATATTCTTTGTTTACACTGTTTTACATAGTAATGCTTGTCGATGAGATTTTGGTTTTTTGTTGTAATAAACTCATTGTTTTTGTTTTTTTGTTGAAAAATAACGTTAATTATTCATTGTATGGTCTTGCATTAAATTCCAGCTATATTTTACTTATACCCGTGATACTTGAAGATGCAGGATTCAGCTGGAATTAAAAGCCTTTTAGGCAAGGCTTTGAACAGCGTGCTTAGTTATTCTAAGCTGATGTTCAATAACGCAGTATAAAAGGCTTTTAAACCAGCCCCTTGGGAGTTTGTAAAAGCACCGACTTCTGCGTTGTATCATCTTAAAAGGCAATAAGCATTCTTGCAATAATACGCCTTGAATTAGGCACTTTTACAGGCTCTGAAAACATGCATCTTCAAGTATCACGTGTATATATCTGTGAAAGTATTTGAGGAGAAAATAAAATGAACGCGATTGAATTTCATCCTTTAATGAAATTCAGAGTCTTTGCTATCATATGGCTTGGGTACTTTATGAGTTTCCCCGTTTATTGTCAGAGTGATGATCAAAATAAAGTCGCTCACAATGAAAGGAGTAACCAAGATATTACCAATGCTATTTTTTCTCTGCGCAGTGGCCAATGCCAAGATTATGTGGGGCGTTATCGATCTGAAGTTGAAGATTTACAAAGAGACAAAACCTTTGGTGGTGAAGTGACTATCACTGCAAATGAGCATTTTTGTTTTATTAAGGCGAATAATATTCCTAATCATAATTTTAATGATGCTAGTGCGCATTTTGCAACACCAGTTCAAATGCAAGATGTTATTTACCGAATCACCCGCACACCTCGTAAAGCGGCGTCACCGACTCCCTTAAATATGAGGGTGATAAATGCGGTGATGTTAAATGGCGTTGAGGTCGACTCCTATTCGGCGGGTTGTTATGGTGTGGGTAATGAGCCACTAGGCAGAGAAAAAAGAGGCTGTAATGATGCGAATAATCCGTGGCGATATGATGCCATGTCCAAGGCAAATCATTTTGGCACCGATAAGCACCATGCTCATGTTCAGCCCAATGGCGCTTATCATTATCATGGTAACCCTATGGCAATGTTTATACCAAACTGTGACACACAAACCCAGCCTTCTGCCGTGATAGGATTTGCCGCAGATGGCTTTCCAATTTTTGGCAGCTGTATTCTTGATAAAGAAACAGCAAAAATACGAAAAGTGACCTCCAGTTTTGTGCTGAAAAATAAGGGGGGCAAGCGCCAGGATGTGCCGCCATATCAAACACCCAAAGCGGGTCATGGTTTTGTTGAAAGTGATAATTACAACGGGCAGTTTATTGGTGATTTTGAATATCAAGCAGGGGCAGGGGATTTAGATGAATGTAATGGCATGACGGTCAATGGTCAATATGGCTATTATGTAACAGACAGTTACCCTTGGATTGTAAATTGTTATCAGGGCATAGTGGATGATTCGTTTCGCAAAAAAGGCGCAAGATTGAAAAATCGAATGCATGGTCATTGATGAAGTATCTGTGATTACGCAATAATTCATCAGGGGGAGGAGCGTTTTTTGCAGCGTAAACCCATTCTATATTCGGTGGTTATATAAAATGGGGTAAGAATAGTCAGATTAGATACAAAATCTGTGTTCTATCATGCCTGGCGTATCGACTTGTATTGTCAATAAGCAGCCAGAATTTGGGTATGTGGCGAGTTCAGTATCGGGTCTTTCGCCTGCACTGGTGATAAATAATGTTTTCAAATCAGGGCCACCAAAAGCCATCATAGTAGGGCAATGCACGGGAGTGGGGAGCTCTTCTAATATTTCACCTTTGGGATTGAGTTTCACTATACGCCCCCCTTCAAATAATGCGCTCCAGTAATTACCGTGAATATCGATAGCGCAACCATCGGGCTTTCCTTGCCCAAATGGAAATTCATGAAACACTTTTCGATTAGAAACGGCCCCTGTTTTGATATCATAGTCACATTGGTAAATCCTGTATTTTGGGCTATCGGAATAATAAAAGGTGCGATTGTCTGGACTGAAACCTATGCCATTTGTGGTGAGTAAATTATCATAAATTAAGTTAGCCTCAAGTTTATTATTCAGTTGCCATAAGTTTGCAGCACTCTCATCTTTTGGAGCGTAATAAGAACCACATAAGAAGCGTCCAGCCGCATCACATCGACCATCGTTTAAACGATTTTGTTTGAGGTGTGCTTCTGGATCGCAAATTTTCTCAACCTGCGTATGCCAGCCACTGGTTAAGTAAAAACCACTTCGCATGGCTAAAATAAATCCGCCATAGGGGCGTAAACTAAAGCAGCCAATTTCTTCATTAAAGGTGAGATATTCATCTGTTTTAGCGACAGGATCAAAACGATGTAACTGGTATCGATTAATGTCGGTCCAATAAAGGACTTGGTTTTTTTCATCCCATCTTGGGCATTCACCCAGTGCTGCTTTTGTATTGAGTGCTATGTCGAAACTTCTCATTGTATATATTTCATGATGAGTTATGAGTAAAGAATAGTTCAAAATGAACTGTTATTTTCTATACTATGATGAATGCCAATAAAGACAGGTTTGTTCATGCTTAATGCTGCTTTGGCGGTACCGCATCGCTCTATTTTAGGCCCCTTACTTATTTTTGTTGTTACGCTTTGTTTAGTGAGTGCTTATTCTGGATTGATCCCTTATTCGAATTCATTAAGTGAAGTGTATAAACATACATTTCCTTTGCCTGTGAACTATGCGGTTATGATTTCGGTTGTTTATTTAGTGGCATATAATGTATCGCTGATCCCGGCTGGATTACTGATTGATCGTATCGGTGTGCATTGGGGGGTGTTTATTTCTGCGATATTCCTGTCGGGGAGTTTAGTGCTGTTTTCCATTTCTTCTAGTTTATTGCCTTTTTTATTTTCTCGAGTGTTGATGGGGATCGCCTCAAGTTTTACTTTTTTATTGGCTATTATGGTAGCTAAACTTTATTTTCATAGAAAATACCTTAATATGCTAGTGGGTTTTGCTGAGCTGGTATTTTCTTTTTCATTAGCTGTTTCGCCTTTTCTGACGATGCAACTTTCTGAATTACTTGGTTGGCGACAACAAACGATGATGTTTGCGATTTTTTTGAGCTTGCTTTGTTTATTGTATTTTATGTTTAAGCTTCATCTATGTTATCCAACCTACTTAGTCACTAAAGGCCATAGTAAGAGAAGCCGGCAGCATGCGATGGTACAATTAAAGTTTGCATTATCGAATCGATGGTTTTGGTATGTGTTGTTGATGACAGGTATTTTCAATACGCATTTTGCGCTTTATGTACAGCTTTATGCTCCCATTTATGTGCAGCGTTTATATCATGTTAGTTACGTTAATAGTATCTCTCTTAATGATGTTGCCATTATGGGGTATATGTTGAGCTGTTTAAGCTTTGGTTTAGTTGAGAAGTTTTATTCAACTAAAAAAATATTCTTTTTTGCCGCGTTATTCTCTTTATTTATTTATTCAAGTAACTTGTTTTTTAATGAGTATTTACTTGATAGTTTTTTATTAAGCTGCATTAACTATTTTCTTTTGGGTTTTTTGTCTGCTTATGCGTTATTGACTTTTCGTTTATATGAAGAGTTAAGTGGTCATCATTTAAATGCGAGCATCAGTGCGGGATTAAATATGTTTACTTTGCTGCCGCTTTGCTTTGCTTTTATCTATAATTGGTTGTTTTATCACGATCCTTTGTATGAGCGCATTTTCATATGGTGTGCTTATGCTGTTACTTTATTACTCGTATTGCCTGTTTTATGGCAAAAGCAAAAGCCCATGTTTGTTGCTGTTTAGCGTTTTTACTCTGGTGTGCCCCTTCCCCTTAAATTAAGTAAACAAAAAAGTTTACTTAATTTAAGGGGAAGGTTATGCTATGACGAAATAATGGCATGGATGTTAAGAAATGAAAGCGTATTGGGTGTTTGCTTCAGTATTATTGGTCACGGTATTGAGTACAGCTGGCATAGCTTTGCCTTATCCTATTTTAGCCCCCTTATTTATGGGAGACCAAGCTAATGAGCTGAATCAGTTTATGGCAATTTCTCCAGAGTTATTACTGGGTTTTTCATTAGCGATTTATCCTCTGGGAATATTTATCGGTGGTTCTTTTATCGGAGCACTATCAGATACTTATGGCAGAAAGAAATTACTCGTTTATACTCTTATTATTAGCGTGCTTGGTTATTTTTTAACGGCTTATGCTATTACTTCTGAGGACTACTTGCTCTTTATTTTTGCACGCTTAGTGACTGGTTTATGTGAAGGCAACTTATCAATTGCTAGGGCGATTGCGTTAGATTTAGCGGAGAAAATAGATAAAACCCGTGCTATGTCACTGATTGCAGCGGCCTCATTTCTTGGCTGGTTGGTGGGACCTTTAGCGGGAGGATATTTAGCACAATATGGGGCGGAAGTGGCTTTTCAAGTAGCAGGCATTGCTGTATTACTTTGTCTTTTTTTTGTGATGCTGGTTATTACGGAAACTCATAGGGTTATCCAGAATCAATCTTTTTTGTTTTTATTAAAATCAAATAACTCATTGGTATTATTAAAGCAGCCGACTATTTTAAGCATTTTTATTTTTCAATTCATTTTTTGTTTAGGATTGAATGCGTTTTATGAGTTTTATCCTGTGTGGTTACTTGTTGAGAGGGGCTATGAGTCTAGCATGATAGGAGAAACAACGGCCATTATGACATTTAGTATGATGTTAGCCAGTGTGCTAGTGGTGACGAAATTAAAACGTTTTTTTGGACTTTTACCTACCATTATAACGGCATTAATTTGCAGTGCATTATTGTTGGGAATATTGCCATTATTTTCAGGGACAAGTATGGTGGTTCTTTTTGCTCTCACAGGGGTTACCATTGCTATTTATAATGGCTTATTACCTGTTTATACATCAGAGGTTAATAGGCATGTAGGCAATGGTGCATTAATGGGCTTGTTAACAGTGACTTTTTGTATAGCGAATGCTGTTATGGCTATTTTTGGTAGTCTAGTCCTGACGATATCCATAGCTTTTCCCATGTATTTAGGGGCGATTTTGATTGGTCTTTCCAGTTTATTAGTGATCAAGTTTGCTTACCGAAAACCTGTTGTTTCAGTAAAATAGAATTGTTGATTTTTATGTCGTAGGAGTGGGCAAGGTGAATTTACGTTATTTTAGGTTGGGGCTTTTTTTTGCTTCTATTGCAGTATTGTTTTGGGGGGTTTTGCCTATTGCCTTAAAATTGTCAGCCAGTTTTATTGATCCTGTTAGCCTCACTTGGTTTCGGTTTATTGTGGCTTTAGTGATCAGCGTTTTTGTGCAGTATTATGCTGGAAAACTGAATGAGTTTAGGCAATTAACGATAAGAGATTGGTTGATTTTATTTATGACGGCCATTTTTTCTATTGGTAACTATATATCGATTGTTTATTCTTTAGAGTATTTGTCACCGGGTGAAGCACAGCTTAATTTTCAAACCGCGCCATTTTTTTTAGCTTTAGGTGGAGTTATATTATTTAAAGAGAGGCTTAGATGGATTCAATTAGTCTGTTTTGCAACATTGGCAGTAGGAATGATCATGTTCTTTTACCAGCATCTTGATTTCTCAAAAGGTAATAATCATTTGATTTGGTTTGGAATACTCCTTGTACAATTTTCTGCATTGTCATGGTCATGTTTTGCCTTAATGCAGAAATTAATGAGTAACAAATTGTCCCCTAATAACACACTCTTGTTTGTTTATGGGTTTGGGACTTTGGCTATGTTACCGTTTATTTCTACTCAGTCATTTAGTCAGATGTTGCTAACAGATTGGTATGTTGCTCTTTTTTGTGCTTTGAATACTGTCATCGCTTATGGTTGTTTTGCTCAGGCAATGCGGTACTGGGCTGCTTCACAAGTTGGCCCTATGCTTGCCCTGACCCCTATTTTTAGCTTTTTAGCGACGTGGCTAGTGGTAAAATGGGCTTGGTGGCCTGATATTTTTAGCAGTGATGATTTAGACTTAATTGCTATTTTAGGCATTATTATGGTTATAACTTCTGTTATTGCCATGCAGTTATTGGTGCGTTTCTATTGTGCAAGGCTAACGACAAAGTCTGTGGCAGAAGCTGTTTAACGACTGAGCGCCGACATTTAACCTGTTGGTTTAATTTTATAAAAATGAGTAAGAAATGATTGTTCTTACTCATTTTATTGGTTGACTATTGCTGAGATCTAGGATTCAGTGGTGATAGGGGTTGTTAAGTCTATTTGATAAACAGCAAACCCTAGTTCATCTATGCTGATTTTATTTACGTCTCGCAATTGATACTTATTGATAAAATCATCGGCTTTAGTGCTGTTTTGCGTTTCAAAACGAATATCTAGCTTAGTGTCTGTTTCTATGGTTTTAAAACGCCAGTTATTATCGGCTATAGAGGAGACTTCTCCATGAGTGGCGGTTTGTTGCGTAATATAACGGGCAAGCACATCTCGATTTTTATCAGGAAGCTCAAGGACAATGTTTTCACGTCCAGTGCCAGCAAATTTTTCACCAAATGCGCGGTAATTATTGGTGGCAATAATGAATTCCATGGCCGCAAGTTCATCACCAGTATAGGCATGTCCGCTTTCATCAGTATAAGTTAAGTCGATAATACGTTCGGCATGACTGTGTCCTGAAATGAGCTGGCAATCGCTGTTATATTTACTGGGTTGAGTGACGTCTATTTGATAGGTGACTCCGTCAATGACATCAAAATTATAAGTGGGGTGATCCCCCCAATTGATCAGTGATTGAGGGGTTTCATCATTTGCATTAATTTGGTTAAATAGGTTTGCGCTACACTCCAGCCATTCTTTTACATCGGCACCACTGACTTTTAATGCGACTAAGGTGTTGGGGTAGAGATAAAGATCGGCTGCATTTTTATAGGTCAAATCTCCTTGATTAACTTGCACATATTGTTCACTATCACTGCTTGTACTGTGGCGACCTCCTGCTTTAAAAGGGGCGGCGGCAGACAATACTGGAAGGTGGCTTAATGTACTTGTATTGATGATTTGTTCTTGCACTTTAGCCCGTTGTGAGTCAGATACGATTTGAACGCTGGGATCATCTTGTACAAGGGAGAGGAAGCTATAAAGGTTATCAGAAGCTTTACCTATGGGCTGTTCAACAAAGTCGAGTGTGCCTAAATGATCGATTTCAACTGCCTGATGAATATCAAGGCTCGCTTCAACCAAAGGTTTATCATCTTGGTAAATGGGTCGTGATTCAGATTGGGAATCTTCAACAATCCATTTATCATCAACGCGTTTTAATGACAGATCAATAATGCCTAAATTGTCTCCCCAGCGTCCAGGCATGACAGCTGGAATGCCATTGAGTGTGCCTTTAATGATATCGGTTTTATATAAATCGTCATATTGCTCGCTTGGAAAAACAGCATGGCTATGACCAAAGGCAATAGCATCAATACCGTCGACATAGGTTAATGCAAAGGTGGCATTTTCGATATCACTTTCGCTAATATCATAAACTGAGCCAATACCTGAATGAGGAATGGCAATAATAATATCAGCGCCTTCTTTTTTCATGATGGGAATAAATTTCTCAGCGGTTTTGACAATGTCGTCAACACGCACTTTACCTTGCAAGTTTTGTGCATCCCATTGCATGATTTGTGGTGGAACAAAACCGATATAACCTATGTTGATAGTTTGCTTATTGCCTTTATTATCGAGTACTTGTTTTTCTTTTATGAGATAGGGCGTGAATAAGTTATCGCCTTTTTGCACATTATCCCAGCATGAGTAAGAATCGCAGTAAACATTGGCATTAATGTAGGGGAAATCTGCACCCTTTATCGCATTCTTGAGGAAATCTAATCCATAATTAAATTCATGATTTCCGATATTACCGACATCATAGTCGAGAGTATTCATTGCCTTGTAAGCTGGGTGAATGTCTCCATTATAGAGTCCTTTTTTCGCGATATAATCTCCCATTGGACTGCCTTGTAAGAGATCGCCATTATCCACAAGGACATGGTTTTCTTTTTCACTTCGAGCTTGTTCAATGAGGCTGGCGGTTCTGGCTAATCCTACGGTAGGATCATCTGTGCCGAGATAATAATTGAAATCCATGATGTTACTATGTAAATCACTGGTTTCTAATATTCGTAAGGACACTTGTACTTCTTTGCTGCTTTCCTTGTCATCATTACCTCTGCTGTAATCATCTAATCCACAGCCGCTGAGAGATAATGTTGAAGTGATCAATGTTGCCAGTATTTTTTTATTTAACATATCCTATGTTGGTTCCTTTTGCATGATAAAGCATTTGACTTTTTTGTCTCCATAATGGTGATGGATCATATCAGCTCAACTTAACTTGTTGTTTAATTGTTTGTTAAATTTGTTTAATTCAATGTTGTTTTTTTGGGGCGTTAATGAGGGGGAATACCACTTTAAGTGATTCTTCATCGGGAATGAAAAATACGGAAGGTCGTTAATCGCTCCTGCATTAACAGACAGTCCCACCATCCGTGGTGGTCGCAGTTATTTAAAGTGGGCATAAAAAAGGAGCCCATTAGGCTCCTGAGTATTGAAAATCTTAACCTTTTGTTTTAAACCAAGATATTACTGCGAAAATATCATTATAGTCTCCATCGGTCCAATCTTCACCGGCGAACTGGAAAGTTTGACTTACGGTTTCGCCCCACATATTCGTAATGGTTGCCTGATCTCGTGCGACTTGATTCATGTTTGTGAAAGTAAAAGTGTACCATCCGGTTTCTGGAGCAGTAAAATCACCAATACTTTTGTTGCTAAGATCTGTTGAAAAGACACTGGTTTTAACTAATACATCGCCGCTTGGGCTAGTTATTTGTAAGCCAGGGTTGCCTGCAGTTTGTGAAACAATATACCAAGATACGGCTCTGCCTTCTACGATGGGTTGTTGAAATGAACAGGTTCTTTCTTCACAATCATAATTGACACTAATTGCATCTGTTTTATCAGCAAAACTTGCTCCACTGGCTAACAGTAATGATGCTGCTGATAATGTAGTTAATAATTTCATTTTTAATATCCTTATTAAATTATCTGTTTCTTTATTAATGATTATTGATACAGCTTTTTTGAGTCATCCATATTGAAAAATACAGCTTTTACTAATGATGGTTACAACGACGAATATCAGTGTAGACGCTTATAAAATTTCTGTGAGAGGATTTGCAATAAATTTTGTATTTTTTGAAAAGAAGAAGTAAAACAGTGATCAACGTCTCACTTTGAAGAAAAATTCCAGAGCTTTTGAGGAAAGCTCTGGAAGGGAAATGAATAGTGATTGAACCTCCCTAAGATAAAATTATCGTGATCTTTTACCCATTCATTAAAAGCGATAAGCACCTGTGACCCAAGTGGTGAGTCCCATGCCAGGCATGCGTGAACCGACAGCAATATCTGAGCTATAAACACGATTATAGCCAGCTAAATGATCTTCATATTCTGTATCAAAAAGGTTGTTAATGCCTGCCCTAATAGTCCAATTTTCGATGTCATAACCTGCTGAGACATTCATAATGGCATAGCCTGCCGTGGTTTCTTCAAGTTGGGTTTCTGAGACGTTATTTTGGGCAGCATTTGCGACACCTTCTATTCGTCCTATCCAATTTCCTTGTTGGAAATTGAGTCCCAAAGTGATGTTAAGGGGAGCGATACGATAGAGGTTATCGTCAATATCTCTGCGCTCACCTCTCACATAGCTTCCGAGAAAATCCATATTCCAGTGTGTGGATAATTGGTAACTGGCTGTAAAATCCATGCCGTAAAGTAAGGCGTCGACATTACTAAATTGCATTGGATTATCATCTCCCATCATGGCTGCAACAGCGATAACATTAGCATCTGTTGCTGGAGTGCCTTGAATATAGTTATCGATGCGATTAACAAATGCTCTAGGGCTGACTTTCCATTGGTTGTGTTCAAAATCAAAACCAAGTTCAAGCTGATAAGCCGTTTCTAAATCAAGATCAACTTGACCGACATAGGTTCGTCCATCAGCCAGTCCACCTGTGGATTGCATTGGCAACCATAAATACCTTTCTTGGTAGCTGGCGCTGTCTTGTTTACGTGCAAGGCCAATAATACCCGTCAAATCATCATTAAATTGGTATTGGCCATTGATGGTTAAATCAAGCCCTGTTTGTACTTGCGAGCGATCGCTATTGTTGAAATCATCCACAAGGGCTTGAACGGCGGTCATGGTGCTGGCCATCGATGTATTAATGGTTCCTGAATCGGTTTGATAGTTTTTGATTCTACTGCCAAATTGCCAATTCCATTGTCCAATATCTTGCTGCCATTGAGCGAAAATACTGTAAATGTTGTCCTGAATGTCGTTAAAGTTATCGATATAAAAGCTGCTATCAGTAGGATCGGTTATAAGAGAGTTATGTTGACTCATTCGAGCATCTAAGCCAAATAACCAAGCATCTTTGGCTATGGATATTTCACTGTCAAAGCTATTGCTGTTGGCGCTATTGTATCGAGCACTTGAAGTATCGGGCTTATCTCGCAGACTATAATTATCCATGGCATGATCCGCATCGCTATAAGCCATATGCCAGTTAAGATCCCAGCTACTAATATTATGTTCTCCTTCAACTTTAAATCTATGTGTACGAATAAAATCAATATCCATAGGCAGGGCTGGAGTGCCGGCATCATTGGTTTCTAAATACTGATATCCAAAAGCGATAGATTCATCATTGATGCCATTTTTACTGAGATTAACTCTGTATTCACCACCTGCCATGGTTTTTTCATAAGTCGTTGGTGTGATAGTGTCTCCGTCACCTGTAGTGACGTCGGTATTGCCTTGTAACTTTTCGGCATAGAGTAAAACAGCCTGTTTTTCACTGCCTAGATTGACTTTTCCACCTAGATTGCCCCTATCACCGTTGGTTTGATATTGTCCTGATACTTCACCACTGGTTTCATCAAAGCTGGCTTTAGATTCGATGACTTCAATGCTGCCTCCTAGTGTATCGATCCCTGCTGAGACTGGTGCAATTCCGCGAGTCATACTAACCCCTTCGGTTAATATCAAGCTGGCATAACTCAATGGTGTATCCATTGCATTAGGGCCTGCACCGGCTAAAGATACACCGTTGATTTGAGTATTAACTCTATCGCCAAATAGTCCTCGATATTGTGCAATTCCACTGAGTGGCCCATTACCATTGACTGCGGCACCCGGTAATGTTTTAAGTAAATCACTGGCATCAATTTGGGGAATTGAGGTGGATGGGTCGGCAAGGCTAAAATTTTCTTGAGGGCGGCCTTTTACTTCGATGATTTCCATATCGTCTTCGTCAGCAAAAACGGTTGAAGGAAAAATCAAAGCAACAATGATAGAAATGGATAAAGATGATAGACGCAACATGGTAATGGTATTTTTGATTAATGGTTAAAGTGAGGTTATGTTCTCAATCCAAAAACAGCTTGGCAAAGCTTAATACCTTAAGTGCGACAAGCTGTCGCAGTTTTTTTATACATATTTATCAAAAATAGTGAACTTCTTCATATTTTTAATGTCCGCGAGAAATATTGTTCTGAGACAAAGGTCGAATTGTTCGAAGCTTGCCTTATTGCTAAAAGTTACCTTTCGTTATCGAATTGTTTATTTTGTTTCTTGTTAATTAGTTAAACAAAAGGAAGTTGATATGAAGTGTTTCTCAATTGCGATATTTTCAGTTGTTTTTAGTCTAAATCTATTGACCTTTAATGTGGGAGCGAAAGAACAAAATATTCTCAGTTTGGATAATGGTGCCAATTCATTCTTATTGCTAGATTCTGTTGATAAAAATAAAAAAGCTATCGCAAAGTTGTTGGCTTCGGATTATAGGAACATCGAGGCCAGTATTCGACAGAATATTAATGAGTACAGTTTGAAGATATCTGTTAATGAATTAATTGGCTTGTCTTTATCAACGGCTAGGTTGATTGATAACTACAGTGCTAATATCAATCGGTTCAAAGGTATTGAACAATCGCTGGATCAGAGAGCTTCGCATATTGTTCAATTACGCCTTGCAGATATCAGTATGTTAATGCAGTTACATGAGGGGCAAGCGCCTTTATTTGTTTTTACTTCAAGTGATGATGATGGCAATATAGCCGCTTTTGATATTGATGGAGGAATGACGTATTTAGATGCTTACCGCATGCCGACCCAACCTGTTTTGATTATTGAATTGAATAAAGAAAAATCAGTCAAGGCAGGGCTTAAAGCAATGAATGCTGTTTTTGAACAATTTGATGATCAAGTTGAACCCAGTTTAGTTAAACCATTTGTTAATCAACCGCTTTCAGAATTGATTAAACCTTTATCTATGACGGTGATTAAAAATATTGAAGTCAACAAAATAAAAGAATCCTGGTTCTCGGGGCCGGCTGAAGTGTATGCCATTATAACGGGGGTAAATGCAGCGAGTGGTGAGTTAACACCTAAAATAGAGATTGTTGATTTACCTTATTTGAATAAATCACAAAAAGAGTACACGCCAAACCAAATCATTGTGCAATGGGATAATTATCGTTGGCAAGCTGTGGATATTTTGCTGATGGAGGCTGATGATAATGTTAACTATAAAGCATTAGCGACAGCACTATTGGATGTCACGACACAAGTATTACAATTCATTCCAGAAGTTGGCGCGCAAACAGTGGCGGTTATCACGCGATTGACGAATGCGGTTATAGAAGCCATGCCAGAGACATTGATGACGAATGAAGATGATTTTGTTGATGTTTTTTATACGATTTTGGAAGGGGAAAGTTACAATGAATATCATGGAGCCAGTCATAATGCCAAAATGACATTGGAACCTTTGATTATACAGCCTAGAAGATAGCGTTTTTCACAAAACCTGATGGGTATTTTTGCTCTTCAGGTTTTGTGTGGACTGGTTGATTTTTAATTATACTTAATATTCATTGGTGGACAATATAATAGGATGTTATATGTGTAGTGATTGGATATTGCGTGTTACTTTGGCATTACTCGTCAACTTTTCTGTTTTTGCGGCTTTCGCGGCTGAACCTATTCCGGTTTCCATTCCTGAGCCTACTCCAGCACCAGCACCTAAACCTGAGCCTGTTCCGGCTCCAGTACCAGCACCTAAACCTGAGCCTGTTCCGGCTCCAGCACCAGCGCCTAAACCTGAACCTGTTCCGGCTCCAGCGCCAGCGCCTAAACCTGAGCCAATTCCAGTACCGGTTCCTAAACCTAAGTGATTTAAGGCAGTCAATTAGGGGGGGAAACAGTTGGTGGTGTGAGGCCATAGAATGTCAAATTCAAATGATGAGCAAGCTTATTTATTTAAAGCATTCTTATTTGCCCTAACATTAAGTATTATCGGCTTTTTTCTTACCCTTTGTTATAACATTGCTCTATCTCGTATGTTGACGCCAGAAAGTTACGGTAATTTTAAAACGGCTGAAACTTTTGTTGGGTTAGCGCAGATGACGGTATTGTTGGGGGGGAATTTTGCAACCTTTAGCATTTTTCCTAAACTCCTCAAGCAAAACAGAGACTTTATGGTGTGGGAGTATTTGCGTTTTTATATGCTTATAGGTGTGATTGTTAGCTTATGTGTTGGAGGTGTGCTGACTGTTATTGAATATGAGGACACCAAAAGATTAACAGACTATCACCCCATTTTATTTGCTGTTTTTGCGATCCCTTTTGCAGCGGCTTTAAGGTTATTACGTGATACCGCTATCATTAAGAAGCGATTAATCATTGCTTATATTCCTAAACAATTAGGTTATCCTTTATTTATTTTACTCGCACTCAGTATTTTTTATTCTCTGCATATTGAATTAACATCAAATGTAGCGATTTTTATTGTCATATCAAATTATATCTTTTTAACTGTTATTGTTTTCTCCATTATGAATGTTAAAGAGAGTGGACCTGAGTCACAGCAAAAAAGAAAATATGTTTTTCATCGGTATTGGTTAAATTATGCTTTTCCTATGATGTTTGTTTTTGTATTAAATATGTTGATGTCACAAATGTGCATCTATTTATTGGAGATTTTTGGTAGCGAAGGACAAATAGGGTATTTCGCCGCTTGTTTTACCATAGTGCAGATATTTATTGTTGTGCAGTCCAGTGTTGCTGGCATTATTCAGCCTAGTATGTCAACAGCTTATGAAAATGGCGTGGCGCAAATGAGTAAACTTAATGGACAGGGAGTCAGGCAGCTTTTTTTTATCTCATTTATATTGAGTAGTATTATTGTGATATTTGGCGAGCAGTTACTGACTTTTTTTGGTAAGGAGTACAGTGATTACTATTTGTCTTTAGTGGTTATGGTGTTTGCTTACTTTATTCAAACTGTGTCTTTTTTACAGCAAGCTTGGTTACGTCATTCGGGCCATGCAAAACAGGCTTTGTATGGTGCGTTAAGTGCGGTTATTATCAATATTGCCCTTTTGTTATTTTCTATTCCATCGTATGGCGTATTTGGCGTAGCAATGAGCGTATTGGTTTCATTTGTTTGTATGTTGTTCATTAATACAATTTTGATGAAGAAATATTTAGGCCTTTATGGTTGGGCTTTGCATCTGAAAGACATGCGCTTTTCATTCTGAAGGGGTAAAATCAAGCCTCAATAGTGTCATTGAGGCTTGATCGTTAAGGCTGTTGGCGAGTAGCTGCGACAACGATTTCTCTTACGCAGACACTTTGGGGTTGTTCATAAGCGAATAAAGCCGCTTCTGCAATGGTTTCTGGAGCAATTACGCCCCCCATCTCTTCTTTCCAGTCATTATAACCTGCTTTAATATCATCATTAGTGGTATGGGATAATAAATTGGTTTCAACGGCACCGGGAGAAATAGTGATAACACGAACATCATCCATGGCAACTTCTTCGCGAATATTTTCTGTTAATCCATGAACGGCAAATTTGGTGGCACAATAGGCGGCATGATTGGGGAATGTTTTAAAGCCTGCAATAGAACTGATATTAATAATGGTACCTGTATTACGGGCTTTCATATCAGCAAGTACTGCATGGATCCCGTTGAGCACGCCCATGACATTAATATTTAGCATTTGACTCCATTCATTAGGATCTTGCACATCAGCTTGGCCAAGTAGCATGGTACCAGCATTGTTGATTAACGCGCCTACTTTTCCATATTGAGCTTCTGCTGTGGCGATGGCATCTTTGATGGATTGCGCATTGGTGACATCAACACTCATGCACAAGCAGCGGTCAAGGTTCAATGCTTGCATAGGTTCTACTCGACGTGCCAGTAGCAATAAAGGATGACCTTTAGCATGAAATGCTTTTGCCATTGATGCGCCAATACCCGATGATGCACCTGTGATCACAACAAGGGCTTTTTCTTGATTGAGTGTGTGTGTCATCATTTTTACCTCTTAACAATGATTAATTTTAATTTGTTGATTATTATGGTGTAAATAATCTTTTTAGCATAATGCTATCGAATGAAGTTGAGTATAGGCGCTTAGTCTCAGATTGAAAAATATTAATTTTTACTGGATATGATAGGCTCAGCCTATAACAAGTTGTGGAATTTGATTTATGATTGATTTACGTTTATTGCGTTTTTTTATTGCGATTTTTGAAGAAAAAAACATTACCGCAGCGGCGCAGGCTTGCCATGTGAGCCAGCCTTCATTATCTGCGGGATTAAAGCAGTTAGAGGAAGAGTTAGGTGGGCCTTTATTTTCTCGAAGTAAAAAGGGGGTACAAGCATTAGACAGTGCTTCTTATCTTTATCCTTTAGCGGTGAAATTGGTGGAAGAAGCCAAACTATTACCTAAGTTATTTCAAGAAAAAGCGACGCGGCAAACATTGAGGATTGCGGTCATGCCTGATTTAAGTCAAGGGCGCTTATCTGCATTTTTGAAAACTATAGCAGCGAAGTTAACGCGACTCGATCTTGAATTAGTGGATTACAAAAGTCCTGCAGATTGTCGATTAACCTTAGATGCGCTGCGCGAAGAAGATGAGATTTTTTTCCCGCTATGGGAGGAAGATTATGTACTGTGTGTACCAGTAGAGCATAAATTGGCCAAGCAAGAGAGCATTAATGCGGCTCAGTTACATGGTTATGATTTTATTGAGTGTCCTCCTTGCGAGGCTCATCAGCAAACCATAGGATTATTGGCTTGTAATAATATGTCACTTAATTTAGTTGCTAAGGCTGAGTCTAAGTCTTTGGTGATGTCTTTAGTGTTAGCCGGTTTTGGGATCAGTTTTTTACCTGACGGTTTGATAGAGGATGAACCTAGATTAAAGCAAGTCATGTTTGATGGTCCGAGAATGTTTCGCCGAATTGGTTTGTGTTATTCCAGCCATCAGAGTGTTGAGCCCGTATTGGCGACCCTATTAAGAGAGCTATCTTGAGTTAATTTTGAAATAAAAAATGATTATTACTTTTGTCGTTAATTTGAAGGTTTTTTCTCAGAGTTTCCTTTTTTGTCATAAAATAAAGGAGCATGCTTATTGTTTTCTTTAAGGGTGCTTATCGAAGAATGATTAGGGAATGGCTACCTTTTGTTATCATGTCGCAGGGAAGAAAAAATGATGAAATATAGCCTCTTTAGGTTGTTAATTAACGTCTTTTTTTATTTTTCAGTGAGCAATATTGTGTATGCGGGAGCGTTTTCAGATAAATTTGTAAATGACTTATTGAACGAAAAAGATGTCAACGGATTAATGCTTTCTCTGCAGAAAGATTGGACGATAAAACATTTTCCTTCTTATTATGGTATGAGGTTAATTGAGAAGAAAAAAGAACAATTACAGTTGGATACGCTTGGAACGTTTCCCGCGCTATTTGACATTGAGCTGAGTACCTTTGCCTATGAACACACCTTACCTCATTCAATGCCATTTCTTGATGCAATGATGGATACGTCTGAGGAGTTAGTCGCCGCAAAGAAAGTGAAAACAAGGGGGTTATTGATTAATATCCCTTTATCTATTGTGAATATGCCGATTAATGTGGGTGTACTTTCTTATGCTTCGCATTTAACATCGGCCTCTTTTGCTGATAACCCTTCGTTACCTGCCAATACGGTGGAAAATGTTAATGAGTTATCTAATCAAACCGTAATCAATCTTGACTTGCAACTTTCTATGGCATTATTTGATGATGTTAAGTTAGGGGTTTCTGGCAGTCATTTGATTTCTCAATCCCAATTTACAGCGACCAACTTTGATGATGGATTACCTAATATAAGTTATTCGACGTTAACTGCTGGTATGGCTTATGATTGGAATGAGATCCATTTTTCAACTGAAATTGATTTATATAGACAGGCTGATTGGGATCAAGGGCTATCTGCACAATTTTGGCGGGTTGGGGGATATGTGACACCATTTTCTTGGTTGGGTATTGAACTAAATTATTATTATAATGTAACCAATAAGCAAGAAAGTCTTTATTCTATGGGATCTGAGTTTAAATTTGGCGATAAATTTTCTGTCGATTTTTCGGGTGTTTATCGTCAGTCTAATCATATAGAAGGCCTGCTAAGAACCTCATATGATTTTTAAGTCTATCTTTTTTGGTAATTGTTATTTTACCGATATAATTCAATTAATGACTCAATAATGATAATCAATGCGCTGACTATACACAGGGCATGTGTGGCGATTCGAATGGTATGCTTATTTGTGTTTTTAGCTAATCTTTTTGCAGTTAAATGGCCTAATACTACCGCTGGCAGAAGCAATAAAGCGGTAATAATATGATGAAATGTGATTAAGCCTGCAAAGCTTAGTATCAAGATTGAAATTAATGAGCTAAAAAGAAAAAATGCAGATAAAACTGCTCGAAATTGATTGGCTTCTTTATTTGCAAATAATAAGGCCATTGGCGGACCGCCAATGCCGGCAACATTAGCGAAAATACCTGAGAGCACGCCAGCGGTAAATAAACTAAAGCGATTAATTGGACAATAGAGTTTGAGTCTATTCAGGCCAACGGCTAGCGCAACAATGGTGCCAATAACTAAGCCTAGAATAGGTTTTGGTGCCATTAATAATAAAATCGTGCCGAGAATTCCACCCGGAATGCGACCAAGTAAGGCAAATTCCAGGCCTTTAAATTCTAAATCTTTTCTTGATTTTAAAAGCGTTAAACAGGCAATGGTGAACCCCATCAATATGACAGGAACAGGGACCATTGTAGGATCAATAAGATATAATAATGGACTGGCAATAATGGCGAGCCCAAATCCAATTAAGCCTTGTGTTAAAGCCCCGCAATAAACAATGAATAATCCATAAAGTAAAGTGTGTATTTCAGGCATGCTTACGTCCTAAAATCATGTAGCCAGAGTAAAAAAGAGACGTTTATTTATGGGGTAGCAGTCATTGAATATTAAGAGCAAGTAAGAGGTAAGGTTTGCAAGCTCCTTACCTGTTTTTATCTAAGATTATTCCATTTCTTCCCATTCAATGCCCATTTCATTCATCAGGCGCTTAACTTCTGCAGGCATGCTATCGGGTTTTTCTTTGGATAAATCGTCATCATTTGGTAGCGGTTGACCAGTATAAGCGTGTAAAAATGCTTCACATAATAATTCGCTGTTTGTTGCATGGCGAAGATTATTGACCTGACGACGTGTTCGTTCATCCGTTAATATTTTCAACACCTTTAGTGGGATTGAAACGGTAATTTTTTTTACCTGTTCATTCTTTTTGCCATGTTCGGCATAAGGGCTTATATAGTCGCCATTCCATTCAGTCATTAACTCACCTAAAATTTCATAATTCGGGGCAGATTTTAACCCTTTACTAAGCACAGTCAAACTTTGCTTTTAATTTAGCGTAATTGAGGTTGGATTTCTACATGTTTAGACGTCTAAATGGCCGAAACTTGGTTGACGCGGGTGATTTGCTTAGGTACATTTAGACGTCTAGACATCTTTAAAATCATTTGCTGATCAGGAGTCGTACATGACAGAGCAAAAGCTAGCCACATTAGCAGTGCGTCAAGGCATTGAATCTGACAAGCAACATGGGGCTGTTGTCCCCCCTATTTACTTATCAACGAATTATTCTTTTGATGGGCATAAAAACCCGAGAGCCTTTGATTACAGTCGTTCGGGCAATCCGACTCGAACCGTTTTAGGTGATGCCATTGCAAGCCTTGAAAAAGGGGAAAGTGGCGTTGTGACATGTACTGGTATGGCAGCCATTACCTTAGTGGTGAGCTTACTTGGCCCTGAAGATTTATTAGTGGTCCCCCATGATTGTTATGGGGGCAGTTATCGGTTATTTACTAATTTGGCCAATAAAGGACAATTTAAGTTATTAGTGGTTGATCAAACGGACAGTGCTGCGCTTGATAGGGCGATTGCTCAGAAACCTAAATTGGTGTGGTTAGAAACACCTTCGAATCCACTTTTACGTGTGGTGGATATTGAAGCCATTGCTACTGCTAGTCATAAAGTTGGTGCGTTAGTCGCTGTTGATAATACTTTTTTATCACCTATTTTACAGCAGCCATTACTTTTAGGGGCTGATATTGTTGTACACTCAACGACTAAATATATCAATGGACACAGTGATATTGTTGGTGGTGCTGTTGTGGCAAAAACCCCTGAACTGAGTGAAAAATTACATTGGTGGTCAAATACCTTAGGGCTAACAGGTTCGGCACTGGATAGCTATTTTACGCTTAGAGGGATCCGCACCTTAAGTGTTAGAGTGCGTGAGCATCAAGCTAATACACAGCGTATCCTTGCTATATTGACGGAAAGTGATGCAGTGTCCAATGTTTATTACCCCGGTCTTGCTTCTCATCCCGGCCATGAGATTGCAGCAAAACAACAAAAGGGCTTTGGTGCCATGCTAAGTTTTGAGCTAAAAGGTGGTGAAGCTCAGTTGGAGGCTTTTCTAGCGGCATTAAGTTTGTTTTCATTGGCTGAAAGTTTAGGTGGCGTTGAAAGTTTAGTGGCTGTTCCTGCTACAATGACGCACAGAGCAATGGAGAGAGAAGCGCGTCTAGAAGCGGGAGTGAAAGATACGCTAATTCGATTGTCAGTAGGGATTGAAGATGCTGATGATTTGGTCGCTGACCTTCAAGCTGGATTGGCTGCCGCTAAAGCCGTTTAATCAGATTTATTGTAAATATTAGTGATTGAGAGCTGCGTCACTGACATGGTGTGTTTACTCTTTGTAAATTGCATGCCGAATTATTTGAGTTGTTGTATAGGAGTTATCCATGGCACGTTGTCACTTACATAAATTTGGTGGCTCCAGTTTAGCGGATGCGGATTGCTATCGCCGTGTTGCGCATATTTTATTAACCCATGGTCACAGTGATGATCTTGTTGTGGTGTCTGCCGCAGGGAAAAGCACCAATTTTTTATATAAGTTATTGTCTTTAAAAACGAGTGGTTTGCTTTGGCAAGAAGAACTGCATGATCTTATTCATTATCAGCAGGATTTAATCGAACAGTTATTATCCAGTGGCTCTGCGCGCAGTTTACGCGAACGTTTGTCAACGGATAAAGCACAATTAATGAGTTTACTGTCTTTAGAAAAGATAAGTGAATATCAAAGCCATCAAGTTGTGAGTTTTGGAGAGCGTTGGTCTGCTCGTTTGTTGGCTGCACTGCTTAGAGAGTCCAGCGTTGCTGCTATTGATGTGGATGCACGTACTTTGTTAATTGCTGATGAGGGAGCGGTGCCGCAGATTCAAGTGCCGGGATCCCGTCAACGAGTGCAGGCACTTCTTGATGCTCATCCCAATGAGCGCATCGTGATCACAGGTTTTATCTGCGCAAAGGAAACGGGAGAAACATTACTGCTGGGACGAAATGGCTCTGATTACAGTGCGACATTAATTGCGAGTTTAGCGGATATTGAGCGAGTCACTATTTGGACAGATGTTGAAGGGGTATTTAATGCCGATCCTAATAAAATAAATGATGCGACATTATTAAAAAGTTTATCCCTTGATGAAGCCGATAGATTGGCGCATTTAGGATCCCCTGTACTACATAATCGTACCTTACAGCCTTTATTCGATACACAAGTGAGTCTGGCGGTTCGCTCAAGTTATGCCCCTCATACTGATTTTACGCTTATTGCGCCCAAAAGTTCATCGGCGAGCGCTCCTGTGGTGACAAACTTGAGTAGTGTTGCTTTATTCAGCATGCAGATTAAAGGCGAGTTATCGGCCTTACTGAATGAACTTAAACAAGCGGAGTTGGCGCCGCTAGCGCATTGGTCATTGCATGTCCATAAGCTTGACATTGCTTTTACTCATGAAAATGAGAAGCAAGCGATGACATTGCTTGAGCGTTTACAAAGTGCTTATCAGATTGACAATATCTCTGTCAGGACAGATTTTGGTTTAGTGGCCTTGGTGAGTGCAGATGCGCAATTATATCGCCGTGGTTTTGCTCGTTTATTGAGTCGAGATGCAAAAGCACTGTTTAATGATCATTTGAGTTTAGTGACCTTAGTGCCCCACTCACAAGTTAATTTATTGACGCAGAAGGTGCACAGGCGTTGTGCGGGTCCTCGTAAGCGTATTTGTGTTGTATTGTTTGGAACGGGCAATATTGGTTCCGCTTGGATTGATTTATTTCATCAATCAAGGGAAAGTTTAAATTCAGAGTTGGAGGCCAGTGTTGAACTCATTGGCTTAGTGAGTTCAAAAAAAGCCCTGATCCAAGCTGAACAAATTCCTTTAAATCAATGGCAAGAATCATTTGATAACCAAGCTGTCTCTTGGCATTTTGACCAATTATTATCAGATCTAGATGCGGTTGAGTGTGATGAGCTAATTGCATTAGATATTAGTGCCAGTATGGAACTGACCCTTAAGTACTCTGCACTTTTTGCTCGCGGTATTCATATCGTGAGTGCAAATAAATTGGCTGGTTCGGGGCCGCTGTCTTTTTATCATGAATTAAAGTCTCAACTGGGGAATCGTAGGCTCTTTTGGCGCTACAATGCCAGCTGTGGAGCCGGTTTGCCTGTGCAGCATGCATTGAATGATTTACACCATAGCGGCGATAGTATTCAAGCCATTGGGGGGATTTTCTCGGGAACCTTATGCTGGTTATTTGAGCATTTCAATGGGATAACGCCTTTTTCTCAATTGGTTCTTGAAGCCAAGTCATTAGGCTTGACAGAACCGGATCCCAGAGATGACTTATCTGGGCGAGATATGCAGCGTAAGTTACTCATTTTAGCTCGCGAAATTGGATTGCCATTAGAGCTTGATGGTATTACTTTGCATTCTTTGGTGCCTGAAGCACTCATCAGTTTGCCCTTAGCACAATTCATTGAGCGTATTGGTGAGCTAGATGCAGTATTACAGCAGCAATTTGAAGCGGCTCAAGAGCAGGATCAGGTTCTGCGTTATGTCGCGACACTTGATAATGTGAATGGCTCATTGAAAGCCGAAGTTGGCCTTCAATGGGTTGATGCGGATCACGCTTACGCGAATCTGACGCCTGGGGATAATGTATTTGTGATAAAAAGTGCATTTTATCAGGATAACCCGTTAATCATTAGAGGACCGGGTGCAGGGCGAGAGGTCACCGCCGCTGCAGTGCAATCGGATTTAGCTCATATTTGTCATGACTTATTAAAAGAGTAATGAGGCTTTTACTTGGGTTATGAATGAAAAGGGCTAGCAATTAGCCCTTTTTTGTGTCTGTTAGATTTTCATAATATTGTGGATTGTTTTTTCTTTTTATATGTAGCAGTTGATTTAGTTATTTTTTTTTAGGGTAACATATAAGGCACAAGAATAACTCACTATAGGTATTCAGTTTCATTCAGTAAAGTTTATGATTTGTCATTGGCGATTAAAAATAAGCTCCAGTTTTACTTACTTTTTATTGCGAGCTAAAAGTGATTTATATTTTTAATATAAGGATAAAAAATGAAGGCATTATTAAAGTCGGTGGCATTTCTAGGATTAGCTTCAGCATCTCAAGGAGCATTAGCGGAAACGGTTGATGTGAATGCATTACATGATTGGCAAACCGTTGAGTTTGCCTCTCCTGTTAACAGTATTACAAGTATTACTGGTGGTTGGTCTGTTGATACTTATCATTATTCTTCAGTAGGCGCTAGTGGCCACACTGGGCAGGCTGCCCGTTCCTTAGCACCATGGAATCATTATAAGTATGATCGCAAGTATCCATTTGGTGCGTTATTAGTTGATATTGAAGGCATGGGGCATATGGATGTTAAAGGGCCTATGATGTTTGAAGAGCCAGTTACCTCAATTCGTATTCGAATTAATGATATTGCTTTAGGAGATAATAAAGGTATTCTTACAGTGACATTTGAATAATCAGCGATAAATGTATAATTGGATCAGATCATAACTATCTGATTCAATTTTCATGTGTAATCGATTTTTGATTGACTAGCAAAGCGTGGAATATCATTGAAGCAATAATATAAATAATATAATAGGTTAAGTCATGTTGGATTAGGGTATCGGCAAGGCTGTATAAAATAACAAACAAGAGGTAAACGAAAATAGTCCATGCTGAAGCCAAGGCTTGTAAAATGGAAGGTATTTTATTATGGGGATGTAGACTACAAGCGTAGCTGATAAAAAAGACGACATGGAGTAAAAGGGCAACCGTGAGGTTTTTAATACCACACAATAATAAAAAATAAGAGAGGACAATGAAAGTGATACGAGAGAATTGTGCTGAGTAAGGTAATATGCTAACGGGAAAGCCTTCCGTTGACTTTAATAATTTTGAATAGGTTATAGGGAGCGCAATACAGGATATAATAATGAAAGTGGTGGTTAACCCTGCGATGAGCTGCCAATTACGAAAGAAGAAAATTAATATCAATGAGCAAATAAAACTGATAATCAGTGCCCGTCTTGAAAAAAGTATCTTTTTATCCTTGGTGCCAAAAAAGGCAGGCATTTGTTTATATTTAACCATTTCATTGAGTTGGCGAGAAGCTATGCCTAGGTATAATAACCCTGTTCCTGTTGGGCTTATAACTGAATCAGCGTAGAGAATAATCACAATAAAATTAAGCCCTATAATGGCAGCGAGTTGGGCCAGAGGGGATTCAAAATTTAAGTGTGTCCATCCTTGTGCTAACATTTCTGTGGGTAATGCACCGATAAAAGCGACTTGCAGTAATAAATAAATGATTAATACAATAAGGACACTGCTGACAAGTGTGATGGGAATATTTCTTTTTGGATTGTCTAGTTCGGCACAAAAAGAAACAGCAGCTTGAAAACCAAAAAAAGAATAAACTATTCCACTCGATACGATGGCGGCTAATACACTATTAAAGTCATAGGGCATGAAACTATTTTGATAAGCCGTGAAGTTATTAGTATCAAATGCAGTAATAATGAAAATAATCGCCACACTGGTAGGGACAATAATTTTAACCCAAGTAATGGCATTATTGACGCGAGATAAAAACTGGATCCCCCAGTAATTAACCAGTAAATAAAATAACATAAATAGTGCCGTTAGACCCATGCCTAGGTCTGTTATTTCTCCATTATTAAATAAGTAAGGGGTCCACACTGGATTGACTGTGGCAAGGTATTGCGTGGAGGCTATGGCTTCAGAGGGAACAAGAATGAGGGCAAGTAACCAATTTGATATTCCTGTGACAAAGCCAAAATGTTGATTATGGGATAGGCTGATTAATCGAGTAAACAAGCCATTTATTGGGTGTTTTATAGCGATTTCGGATAATAACATTGCCATAATTAAGATAATGATCGCCCCGATTATCCAAGATAATATTGATGCTGCCCCCGCTATCTTGGATGAATAGTATGCGGCGAATAACCAGCCACTGCCTATCATAGTGCCAATACTGAGAAAAATAGTAGAGAGCAAACCTGGTTGTTTTTTTTGAGGCACTTGTCACTCCATTATTTCAAATGAATTTATCGTTGAAGTGGAGAAGGTATCATTATAGGTATAAGTGCTTTTTAGTGTCTTGGCAAGGCAAGGCAAGGCAAGGCAAGGCAAGGCAAGGCAAGGCAAGGCAAGGCAAGGCAAGGCAAGGCAAGGCAAGGCAAGCTACTAGAATATTGTTTTTGTATTCAGGCGGCTTAGTCTGACAGTCTTTTTAGGTTTTTCCTAAATTCATATAATAAGTGCATTGGTGATCAAGTGATACTTTATCAGCAGCTCGTCACGGGTTTCTTGATACGCCGTATTGCAGAGATGATTTATCTGGGTGAGATATGCAGCGTAAGTGACTCAATCTCGTTAAAATGCTTGGTTAAACGAGGGGAGCTGACGAGTTGATATCGTTTTTGAGGCGTTATTTGTCTGCTTTTTTATCTTCAATCATATTATGAGTAAAAGATTGTTGATTAACTAAGGGGATGAAAAAAAACAGGGATGCGAGTACATACAGTAAATAGAAAAGTATTCCCTGAGTAACGTATAACCCAGCTATACCATACACAGTTACGAATGTGAGGTATGCAAATATCACCCAAGCTGAAAAGAAAGCTGACTTTAAAGTTTGAAATGGATTGCTTGGATTTATGCTATAGGCATAGCTGATAAAAAAAAGAAAATGTAATGCTAACGCAACGGAGAGATTTTTAGGGCCCGATAGCAATAAAAAATAGGATAAAAACAGAAAGGTTAATAGTGAAAATAGCCTTGATGCGGGTAATATTCTCACCGATAGCCCTTCGGAGTGGTTGAGCATTTTTGTGTAAGCAATAGGTAATGCAATGCAGGAGATAAGAATAAATGTGGTGGTTAATGTCGCGAGTAGCTGCCAATTTCGAAAAAAGAAAATCAGTAGTAGTGAAAAGAGAAAACTTATCACCAATGAACGTCTAGAAAAGTGTATTTGTTGATTACGTGTTCCTAATATCGCGGGCATTTGTTTATGTTTTACCATTTCATTGAGCTGCCGAGCCGTTACGCCTAAATATAATAGTCCAGTCCCTGAAGGGCTGATGACTGAATCGACATACAATACAAGGACGATAACGTTGAGCCCTATGATACTGGCTAATTGGGCTAATGGTGATTCAAAATTTAGACTCGCCCAACCATCAAGGAGCATTTGAGAGGGTAAAGCGCCAATAAAAGCGACTTGTAATAGCAAATATATGGTCAATACAATGAGAATGCTGCTCACAAGAGTGATGGGAATGTTTCTTTTAGGGTTCTCGAGTTCAGAACAAAATGAGACAGCAGCCTGAAACCCAAAAAACGAATAAAAGATGCCGCTTGAAACAATAGCGGTAAAAATGCTGCCTATACCGTAGGGTATAATGCTATCTTGATAAAGCGTAAAATTACGGCTGTCAAATGAGGCAATGATAAAAATAATCGCTATGCTGGCAGGGACAATAATTTTGATCCAAGTAATGACATTATTGACACGTGATAGTAATCGAATCCCCCAATAATTTGCCAATAAAAAGAATATCATAAATAAGCTGGTTACACCTAATCCCAAAAGCGTTAGTTGCTTATTATGGAATAAGTAAGGTGTCCAAGTAGGATCTATGGTGGCGATATATTGGGTCGATGCCATGGCCTCTGAGGGGACGGCAATGAGTCCCAGTAACCAGTTGGATATGCCTGTAACAAAACCAAAATGTGGATTATGAGAGAGACTGATTAATCGAGTAAACAGCGCATTAACGGGGTATTTTATGGCAATTTCAGCTAATAATAATGCCATGATTAATACAAGGATAGCACCAATGATCCAAGACAATATCGATGCGCTACCTGCAATTTTTGATGAATAATAAGCGGCAAATAACCAGCCACTACCTATCATGGTGCCGACGCTTAAGAATATGGTTGAGATTAAACCGGGTTGACGAATGTTAGACACGCCTAGTTCCATGGTCATGTGTATGAGTATGTTAGGTATAAGTCCTTTTTAGTGTCTTGGCAAGGCAAGGTGCCCAAGCCACTAGCATATTGTTTTTGTACTCAGGCGGCTTGGTATGACAGCTTCTTTAGGTTTTTTTTAGTGCGCATTGGTGATCATGTGATACTTTATCAGCAGTTCGTCACGGGATTCTTGATGAGCGGGATCGGGGACAATACAGGTAATAGGACACACTGATTTACAGGTGGGTTTATCATAATGTCCTACGCATTCAGTGCATAGTATAGGGTCAATTTCAAAAATTGACTCGCCTAATGTGATGGCCTGATTGGGACACTCAGGCTCACACATATCACAGTTAATGCATTTATCGTTAATAAGTAATGCCATGAATATTTAAAATCCTGAGGATCTTGCTTTGTCTTGATGGTTTTGTGCGTGAGGCTGGCGCGTATTTTGTCCTTGTGGCAAGTTGCGTAACAAAATGGCTTTGTGAATATCAACCTCTGTGGGTAAGGTTAAAAACACAAAGTGACCTGAGCCTAAGCCGGAGGTAATAGTTTCATTTTTGCGATTTAACAGTGTTTCAATGGTCAGAGTCAGGTTACTTTGAGGCGTCATGATTTCAACACTGTCACCCACTGAAAATTTATTCTTTACATCGACTTCTGCCATGCCTAATTCATTATACTTTCCTGTAAACTCACCGACAAATTGCTGGGTATCACTGATTGAATAACCATAATCATAGTTTTGATATGCATCATGGGTATGTCGACGCAGGAAGCCTTCCGTATACCCGCGATGGGCTAAGCCTTTAAGATTATGCATTAAAGCACGATTGAAGTCTTTACCTGCTGATGCATCGTTAATGGCTTGGCGATAGAGCTGTGCGGTGCGCGCCACATAATAAAAGGATTTAGTTCGCCCTTCAATTTTTAATGAATCTATGCCCATTTTTGCTAATCTTTCTACATGTTGAATGGCTCGAAGATCTTTTGAGTTCATGATATAAGTGCCATGTTCATCTTCAAAGGCTGGCATATATTCGCCTGGGCGGCCCGCTTCTTGTAGTAAGAAAATATCATTACTCGGTGCATGTATTTGCTGATGTTCAGTCAAATGAGGCGTGTGTTGTTGCACTTCTGGTGAAGTGGCAATAATATTCCCCTCTAGGGTTTCTTGGGCTGGATGAGCATCATATTTCCAGCGGCAAGCATTAGTACAAGTTCCTTGATTCGAATCGCGTTTATTGATGTACCCCGATAATAAGCAGCGGCCAGAATAGGCCATACAAAGGGCACCATGGACAAAGACTTCAAGTTCAATATCGGGGCAACGTTGGCGAATTTCTTCAATTTCATCAAGGGATAACTCACGGGATAGGATCACACGCTTAATACCTTGTTGCTGCCAAAATTTAACTGACGCCCAATTGACCGCATTGGCTTGTACTGAGAGGTGGATCTCTTGCTCAGGAAAGGTCTCTCTCACCATCATGATAAGGCCGGGATCTGACATAATAAGCGCATCGGGCTGCATGGCAATAACGGGTTGTATGTCTTTAATGTAGGTTTTAAGCTTACCGTTATGGGGAGCGATATTACTGACGACGTAGAGTTTTTTATTCAACGAATGGGCTTCTTGAATACCCGTTTTTAAATTTTCCAGACTAAAGTCATTATTACGTACTCTTAAGCTATATCTAGGCTGTCCAGCGTAGACAGCATCGGCGCCATAGGCAAAGGCATAACGCATATTCTTTAATGTGCCAGCGGGTGATAATAACTCAGGTGTAAACATACAATTCCTTAAGGCAAGCGTTAACGTTTGCGAAAACGGGTGAAGCTGATTTTTAAAAAGTCGCGGGATCCTACTTGGGATCGCGTATCAGGCGCAAATCTTGTGTTTGAAAAAGTGCGCTAAAATGCATCTTCTTTGATTGAGATCAATTCTTTGTCACTTTGATTAATATTTCGATGAAGAAAAGCTTTGCCTTTTAGAGCATCAATATTTGCAGCGCCTATTTACTGCATCTGCTGCATGATTTGTGTGAGCTGAGCTTTAAGCAGGGTAGCAGGGTAATAGTGGATGTTATGCTGCCCGCCTTCATTGCCTATTTTGATTAACATCATGATGAAGAAAAGCTTTGCCTTTTAGAGCTTCAATATTTTCAGCGCCCACTTGCTGCATGATTTGTATGAGCTGAGCTTTAAGCATGGCAATGGCGTGTTGGCCGCCGTCATTGCCCAGAGCACAAACGCTATACATAAACAGCCTACCGAGAAAGGTAAACTGTGCCCCTAATGCGAGGCTTCCTGCAATGTCAGCACCTGAGCGCAAACCGCTATCTATCATGATGGTGATTTTATCTTGGTAGCGGTTTTGTAATTGTGTGAGTGGCATTATCGGTGATTCACTGAAATCCAGCTGCCTTGCGCCATGATTAGACAATATAACCCCATCACAGCCTAACTTTATGGCTTGCTGTAAATCATGTTCACTCATGACTCCCTTGATGATGAGATTGCCTGGCCAATTATCTCGAATAGCTTTTAGGCTATCGAAATCCAGCCCGCCCATGATGGCTGTGTTCATGAGTTCTGTGAGTTCTTGTTTTTGACTGCCTACTGGCATATAAGGCGTTAAGTTTTTAAATTTTGGGAGGCCGTGTTTAAGGGTGTTAAAACTCCATTTAGGTTTGATGGCCGCTTGATACAGATTTTTTAAGGTCAAGTTTGGCGGCATCGCAAGACCATTATGAAAATCTCTTGGACGAAAACCAAAAGTGGGAACATCAATGGTGATGACTAAATTTTTGTATTGCATGACTTTGAGTCTATCTAAGATGTCATCACGAATATCGAGTTCGGTAGGATTGTATAATTGGTACCAAGCTTGTCCATGTGTGGCTTCGGCAATTTGTTCTAATGACTCAGATGAAACCGTACTTAAAATATAAGGGATATTATGTGCGTAGGCGGCTTTGGCCAAAATGATGGGCGCGTTTGGCCACATGAGACCTTGTAAACCAATAGGGGCTATGCCAAAAGGAGCGCTATAAGTGTGTCCAAGAAGAGTGACTTGTGTATCGACCGAAGAACTTGCTTGAATATATTGAGGTGTAAAGTAAATGCTATTCATGACTTGTCGATTGCGTTTAAGGCCAATCTCGTCCATACAGCCTTCAATTAAATGATCATAGGCAAATTTGGGAATATTTTGACGTGCCTTTTGTTTGAGCTGTTTACTGCTGGCGTAATCACGATTAAAACGTAAATCTATGTTTGGTTTTGGCATTTCGCAACCATTTCTGTCGATGATCCATTAGAAAAAGAGTAGCACGGATCTATGGCCTTGATTGAAACGATTAAGGTGTTAAAGGGAATTGAGAGGAATAAACTCAGTATGTTTTGATTTATCATGTTATCATATTGTTTTTTTTGTTATTTAATTTTAAGGGCTGTTTGATGTTAAGGTATTTTGCGTTAGTTGTAGGTGTGGTGTGTTCTATGAATGCTTATGCGGCCTGGAAGTCATCTGAGTATGTCAATATTCGTACTCTTTATCCTTTTGATAAAGGGTTAGCATTTAATACGGAGCATGTGGATAAAGCCTTGTCACTTTGTGACAATGGCACACGTTTTTTCTTATCTAGTGAAGATAAAAATTATCAAGTCAAAGCCAGTGCTTTGATGGCCGCTTTTATGGCGAAAAAGCAAATCTTAATCAGATATGATGAGGATCAAGCGCCTGCTTGTGAAGCTAAAGTGAACCGTTTCTTGGTTAGATAGTTAACTAAGGATGTGAGAAGAAGAGGTCGCCTATATAATGAAGCTAAGGTGAATCGATTCTTGGTTAAGCTTGGTTAAGTCAGTATTGAGCGAACAATGAAGGGGTGAGCGTTTTCATTGTTCGTTTAAGGTTATTCTGTTCATTATTTATTTACGTAATGAAATATTAGCTATTTATTTCATTACGTAAATACAGGCTAAAATCTTTTGCCGTTTTAGACTCATTGATATCTGGATTTTTGGCCAATTCTTTATGGGTTTGGCGAACCAGTTGTCTGAGCTTTTGCCTTTCAAGTTGTGGATATCGTTCAAGTAATGACTGAATGGCAATATCCCCTTCAGCTAATAATTGATTACGGGTTTTATCTGCCACATTTTTTTTGGCACTTTCGTTGTGATTTTGATTGAGTACATTTTTAAGCGCGATTTGAATAGCCTCAATATCTTCATTGCGCATGATTTTACCAATAAACTGTAACTGACGGCGATGAGCTTCAGTATTGATTTTAATGGTTTTTGCTTTAAGTAAGTTGTCGAATAGCTGCTCGTCGAGGTCGAGTTTCTCAAGTTGGCTTTTGCTCATTGAGACAAGGCGTTTGCCGAGATCTTGATAAATCATTATTTCGCGCTTGGTTTCAGCGCGGCTAACATAATCATCATTTTGATCATAAGGTTGTTTAAAGTGTTCTGAGTCACCAACAATGTTCATATATAAAAATCTCCAGCTAAATCTGCCCCTATTCTAACATTGATGCCATGTGCAAACCAGTTACCGCGAGTTCAATATATTGAGGGGGCTTGAAAATGAAAATGGGATTAATGAATAGGGTTTGTTATGCTAAAGGTATTCCCGCTAACTTATAGAGTACGTTTGTGTCTACATCTAGCATTGATATTGAATTAGCCCCCTTGAAAAATGCCGTTGCCATGGCGCTTGAATTTGCCGCCAGTTTAGGAACCAGCGCCGCTGAAGTGGCGATCAGTAAGCAACAAGGTTTATCGGTTTCGACTCGATTAAAAGAAGTCGAAACCGTTGAGTTTAATAAAGACGGCGCTTTAGGGATCACCTTGTATCGAGACGGCTGTAAAGGCAGCTCCTCTACCTCTGATTTGAGTCCTGAAGCCATTAAAGAAGCCGTAAAAGCCGCTGATGATATTGCACGTTTTACTTCAGAAGATCCTTTTAGCGGTTTGGCTGATAAAGATAGAATGGCCACTGAGTTTCATGATCTTCAACTTTATTATCCTGAAGAGATCAGCCCAGAAGCTTTGACTGACTTGGCGGTTCGCGCTGAAACGGCGCTTTTGAATGCTGATGAGCAAATAAAAACCTCAGACGGTGCAAATGTTAATGCCCATACTAGCTTTAAAGTGTATGGCAATAGTCATGGTTTTTTACAGGGCGAGGCCAGTTCTCGTTATAGTTTAAGCTGTGTAGCCATTGCAGAAGCAGAAGGGAAAATGCAACGAGATTATGATTATACCGTTGCAAGACAATTAAATGATTTAGTTTCACCTGAAGCTGTGGGCCAACAAGCCGCCCAAAAAACCCTTGATCGGCTTTATGCTCGAAAAATTGCGACAACCCAATTGCCAATTTTATTGAGTCCAGAAATTGCAACGGGATTAATGGGGCATTTAGTGGGGGCGATTAGTGGTGGTAGCTTGTATCGAAATTCAAGCTTTTTACAAGATGCCTTGGGCTCAACTATTTTTCCAGACTGGTTCAGTATTGTTGAGCAGCCTCATTTACAAGGTGGATTGGCAAGTGCCAATTACGATGCAGAAGGTGTGGCAACGATTGATCGCCATATTATCGATAATGGACGGCTCGCCAGTTATTTACTCACTAGTTATTCTGCTCGAAAATTAGGAATGGAGAATACAGGGCATGCTGGTGGTATTTATAACTGGACTTTATCTCATACAGAGCAGACCTTTGCAGAATTAATAAAAGAGATGAATACTGGATTATTGATTACTGAAGTGATGGGGCAAGGGGTAAATGGCGTGACGGGAGACTACTCTCGAGGTGCTGCGGGTTTTTATGTGGAAAACGGGGTCATTTTATATCCTGTTGAAGAGATCACAATCGCTGGTAATCTAAAAGATATGTATAAAAATATGGTGGGAGTGGCGAAAGATCTCGATCTGCGTTCATCCATTAGAACTGGCGGTATATTATTAAGTGATATGAAAGTGGCGGGTAATTAACTATCCTCAGTCACGGGGATATAAGATTATTTTATTATTAACGCGGAAAAATGATTAATTAACTAGGCCTTAGTAGGGGCATCATTATTTGATGCCCCCTGTTTGTTAGTGTTTTATTTTTCATTGTTAATCATGTTAGCTTATAAGTTTAATTGTCTATTTTTATTATAGAGTTGTAGTTTTTTTATTTTTGTCTCATTTAGTTATTTAGGCATAAGCGCAAGATGTGATACGGCTTATCTCTATGTTATTAAATGTTTTTAATTCTATTTGGTTATAAAGTATGCTTTTAAAGTGTGATTAATTTACAAAAGTATGAAATGAGGGCTTATGGTTGAAATGGTAATCGTTAATTAAGGCGAGACAATAAATTAAAATAACTATTTTTCAGTTGGTTAATTTGAGTTTTTATTGTATTCATTGAGTCCTATTGGTGTGGCTTTCGTGAATGTTTCTTCTGTTTTTGTTTGTTCCTCATCCATAAGTATGATTGTACAGCGAATCTTGTATAAGTAGTATGCAGTCATTCCTTTCGCTACTAAGACGTGCAGCCATGAAAATATCTCTCATTTTTAGTGCTTTAGTTGGCCTGTTGCTTATAACAGAACCTGTTAAAGCCAGCTCGCTTGAAGTTTATACTTTAAATAATGGTTGTAATGCCTCTGCGGCCATAGAAATGAGTTTTAAAGGCACCCTTGAACTGCCCTCTAGTGTCGAACAGGTTTCTCTTAATGATGAGAAAGTCAAAAAAGGCCGTGTTTATGGTATCGATTGGTATGAAGACTTGCCTTTGTCACTTGAGGCGGGAAATCCACTATCGATCAATTGGTTGTTGCCTAAGCACAAAGTTGCTAACGCTAAAAAAGAGATCGTCAGTACTGCTTATTTTGAGGCGTATTGTGCTAATACTCATGAAAAACTCGGTGAGTTTGAAATTGATATTAAGGCCAAATATAATCAGCTTGGTTTATTAGAATCAAAAGAAACGGGTTTTAGGCATGTGAACTTTTATGGTAAGCAGTGTGGCTTATATAAAGTCATGGCCAAAAGTTATTCCCCTAAATCATTACAACTTGCCTGTTTTAGCGCTAATTGAGCTGTTGTCAACAAAACAAATATCAGCATTAAATAATTTGCTTTTTCTTTACTTTTTGTGATGACTGTTAATTAAATAATGACATATTTATCAATAATATGTTTTTATCTTCAATAAGAAAAGGAAGTCTAATGTACGTTACTCAATCTACACGTTTAAGTTACCGCTTAATGGAGGATTCTGATGCTGAATTTTTATATCAGCTTGATCAAGATCCTGAGGTGATGCGTTATATTAATGGTGGTAATAAAACATCCCGTGAAGATATCCATAATATCATATTGCCTAGAATGCATTGCTATAAAAATAGTGATAAAGGTTGGGGAAAGTGGAAAGTCACAGTGATAGAAACTCAGCAAGATATTGGATGGATTATTGTTAGGCCGATGGATTTTTTTTCGACGACTGTAGAGCCTCAATGGAATAATTTAGAGTTAGGTTGGCGTTTTTTTCAGTCATCTTGGGGAAAAGGATACGCCAGTGAAGCGGCCAAGCATTTAATGAGTGCTTTGCTTACACAAACTCCAGATTTAACTTTCAGTGCCATTGCAAATGAGGTTAATGATGCTTCTATCAATATCATGAAGAAGTTGGGTATGCGTTATGTGAAGACTTATTTACATAGTGATCCTCTTGGTGATTGTGATGTGGTGTTATATCAGATAGCGAGTTAATCGCTATCATTGCAAAGTATGCTTTATTCTGATTGAGATAAAGCAACATTAATTGCTGCTTGTACATGGATCTTAGTGGTATCATACAAGGGTATGTTAGTGTCATTTTTGTGCACGAGCAACCCTATTTCTGTACAACCGAGGATTACGGCTTGTGCTCCTTGTTGGTGAAGTTTATTAATGATTTCTAAGTAGCGTGTTCGGGAGGAGCTCGATATTACGCCTAAACACAACTCTTGATAAATAATATCATGTATCACTTGCCTTTCATCTTGATTTGGGCTGATGATGTCGATGCCAAATTTATCTGTGATCCGCCCCTTATAAAAGTCTTGTTCCATAGTGAATTTTGTTCCCAATGACCCAATCTTTTTCATGCCATCTTGGCTGAATTTAATCCGCCTAATGCGGCTTTAACTCCTTGGTTGAGTCCTTGATAATAACTCATGGTGGATTTCCAGCTCATTTCACCTAATAACCCTATGGTTTTTATTTGCTTTGCTTTCATTATTGAGTATCTCACTCGAGATCAAGTTATCTCATAAAATACGCTATACAGTATTGTATGCAATTGACCTAGTCGCTTATCGACATAGCGTGATGAGGAAATGACAAATATGATTGGGGTTATGATTGAGGTGAAAAAAATTGAAGGGGATTGAATGCCTGGACATCAGCTTGCTTCTGGTTTAGCAAAAGGTAGTCCTTTTTTTAAAGGCACCATTGCGATGCAAGCGCCTTATTTTTTGAAAGCTGGATTAGACTTATCATTTTGTTATTCAGGGACGTTAAATATTGATTTTGGTTATCATTTTACATTGTCGTCGCCTGATTTTCAGTTTGATAACGTCAAATGGACTGAACAGTTTCCTTCTGAGTCATTTTCTTTTTTTAAGTGCTCTGTTTTCAATGGTCATGTATGGCAACTTGGGTATATTTATTTACCTCATCCAGAAACAAAATTGGGTCACTTTCAAAAAAGCACTGTGATTGAAGTGCTAACCGCTAAGCTTGAGAATCTTCATTATGGGGATAAGATAGTGAGTAAAAGCGCTAAGTTGGCTCGGTTATAAAAGCAAGGATGTAAAAACCAAACTTGGTTGGCTCGATGATAAAAGCAAGGATGTAAAAACCAAACTTGGTTGGCTCGGTTATAAAAGGATTCAGTGTGGCGGAGTTCATTTTAGATCTAAGTAAAGGAAAGAGATGTAAAAAACAAATTTGGTTAGCTCGATGATAGAAGGATTGAATATGGTAGCAGTGCATTCAGAGGTCGATGTAAAAGAAACACATGAGCAATATGATTATGTGGTGATTGGTGCGGGAATTGTCGGAATGGCGACGGCGTGCGAATTACAAAGGCGCCAACCTCATGCGAGCATTGTTGTCTTAGAAAAAGAGCGGGCAGTCGCATTGCATCAAACTGGGCGTAATTCAGGGGTGATCCATGCCGGTGTTTATTATGCTCCAGGGAGCTTAAAGGCTCAATTTTGTACTCAAGGAAACAGAGAGACAAAAGCATTTTGCCGTCAGCATGATATTCCATTTGAAGAATGTGGCAAGTTGATTGTGGCAACACAAGCGGCTGAGCTCCCTCAGCTTGATATCCTCTTGGAGCGATGTCACTTGAACGGTATTGAGGCTATTAAACTCGATGCCAATGCACTCAAGCAAAAAGAGCCTAACGTCACAGGATTAGCTGCATTATGGGTTTCAGACTCTGCTATCGTGAACTATCAGCGTATAGTGCAAGTCATGGCCCAAGAATTTGTCTCTCGTGGTGGAGAAATACGTTTTGAAGTAAACATTGTGGCTATTCATGAGAGTAAAGGTGTACAAGTTCAATGCCAACAAGGGACTATTGACGGGAAACAATTAATTGCTTGTGCCGGATTGATGGCGGATAGGTTAGTGACGCTATGTGGTATTGAGGCTGATTTTCGTATTTTGCCTTTTAAGGGGGAATACTTCCTTCTAGATCAGAAGCATAATCAGGTGGTGGATCATTTAATTTATCCTGTACCTGATCCTAAAATGCCATTTTTAGGGGTTCATTTAACGAAAATGATTGATGGTACTGTGACTGTCGGGCCTAATGCCGTGCTGAGCTTGAAGCGAGAGGGCTATAAAAAGTGGGATTGGGCATTTAAAGATAGTATCGAAATATTCAGTTATGCGGGTTTTTGGCGAGTGATCACAAAATATTGGCGATCGGTATTTTGTGAGATAAAAAACTCGATATCGATGCGCGGTTATTTAAAGCGGGTGAATCAATATTGTCCAAGTATTGAGTTGCACGATTTACAGCCTTATCCTTGTGGTATTCGTGCGCAAGCGGTATCCATAAAAGGTGAGTTATTGTCTGATTTTCATTTTCAATCTAGTCAATATACTTTTCATGTGTGTAATGCTCCTTCTCCGGCGGCGACATCAGCTTTACCCATAGCTCGCTATATTGTCGATAAAGTAATGGATAAAGATTAAGTTCGGCTAAGGTTAAACTTAATGACTTAATGACTTAATGACTTAATGACTTAATGACTTAATGACTTAATGATATGCGTTTTTCCCAGTTGAGCTCGACTCAGTTTCATTTTTTTTACTTTATTAAAATACAGGTATATGGATATCCGTATATACGTGATGTATACTTTTTTGTAGTCAAAATTTTAAATTGAAAATGTAATAGGTGATACGAGTGTCTCCAGTGTCTTTTTTTAAGGCGTTAAGTGATGAAACACGTTTACACATCATCATGATGATAGCCAGTGAACATGAACTGTGTGTGTGTGAATTGATGGCAGCCTTAATGCTCAGTCAGCCTAAAATTTCTCGTCATTTAGCCTTGTTACGCCACCAAGGTGTGTTATTGGATAGGCGCCAAGGTCAATGGGTTTTTTATCGAATCAACCCAGAATTACCTGAGTGGGTACGTCATTTGATCACAGCGATCAGTGTAGAGCAATCGCCTCAAATGACTGAGAATATGCATAGGTTAACTCAAATGGGCAGTCGTCCAGAGCGACAGAGTGAGTGCTGTTAAATAGGAAGAGTGAATAAATCATGACAATAAAAATAGGTATTAATGGTTTTGGCCGCATGGGGCGTTTGGCCTTGAGAGCGGGTTGGGATTGGCCTGAGTTTGAATTTGTACAAATCAATGATCCGGCGGGTGATGCTCACACCTTAGCCCATTTATTGAATTTTGATTCTGTTCATGGCGTCTGGCAGCATCAGGCTGAGGGATTGAATAACCGCATTCAAATAGGCAGTGCACAATTAAAAGTGACCCACAATCAGCATATCGCTGAAACAGACTGGTCTGAATGTGACTTAGTGATAGAAGCATCCGGTAAAATGAAAACTAAGGCGCTATTACAAGCTTATTTATTCCAAGGTGTAAAGCGCGTTGTCGTTACGGCCCCTGTAAAAGAAGAGGGCGTATTGAATATTGTGATGGGGGTGAATGAATCTTTATACGATCCAGAAACTCATCGAATGGTTACGGCTGCATCATGCACCACTAATTGCCTTGCGCCTGTGGTTAAAGTGATCCATGAAAGTCTTGGAATAAAGCATGGCTCAATGACGACTATTCATGATATTACCAATACGCAGACGATTTTAGATGCCCCCCATAAGGATCTGCGCCGCGCTAGAGCCTGCGGACAAAGTCTTATTCCCACAACTACAGGCAGTGCTACCGCCATTACCCATATTTTTCCTGAATTAAAAGGTAAGCTCAATGGCCATGCGGTTCGAGTGCCTTTGGCGAATGCATCATTAACCGATTGTGTGTTTGAGCTGGAACGCGCAACCTCGACAAATGAGGTTAACGCTTTGCTTAAAGAGGCGGCAGAGAATGATCTTAATGGCGTTTTAGGCTTTGAAGACAGGCCGTTAGTGTCTGTTGATTATAAAACGGATCCACGTTCTTGCATCATTGATGCGCCTTCAACTATGGTGGTGAATGGCACTCAACTTAAGCTTTATGTGTGGTATGACAATGAATGGGGTTATATTAATCGCACGATTGAATTGGCTCGCATGATTGGACGATTAGATCATTGTTAGCTTATATTCGAGGCTTGCCTTTATCGGTGAGACAATATTTATTGATCACAGCTAACTATTGGTGTTTTACCTTAACTGATGGCGCCTTAAGAATGTTGGTGGTGCTGCATTTTTACCAACTTGGGTATGATGCGCTTGCCATTGCTAGTTTATTCTTATTTTATGAATTTTTTGGTGTGATCACTAACTTAATGGGCGGTTGGCTTGGTGCGCGTGTGGGATTAAATCGCACCATGAATATTGGTTTAGGGTTGCAAGTCGCGGCCTTGTCCATGTTACTCGTACCAAGTGAATGGCTCATTGTGCCTTGGGTAATGGCAGCTCAAGCTTTATCTGGAGTGGCTAAAGACTTAAATAAGATGAGCGCTAAAAGTGCGATTAAAACCTTAGTGCCTGATCGTCAAAATAGTCGACTTTATCAGTGGGTGGCTTGGTTAACGGGATCAAAAAATGCCCTTAAAGGTGCAGGCTTTTTCCTCGGTGGTTTATTACTTTCTGTGGTTGGTTTTACCTTAACAATCACCTTGATGGCTGTCGGTTTAAGCTTGATTTGGTTGCTGAGCATTGTGTTACTGAAGGAAGAATTAGGCAAAACGAGCGTTAAGCCTAAATTTAGTGATCTTTTTTCAACGAGTTGGGCGGTTAACTTACTGTCTATGGCGCGTTTATGTTTATTTGCCTCTCGAGATGTGTGGTTTGTGGTGGCATTACCTGTTTATTTGGCGAGTCAATTAGGCTGGGCGCAAGTGGATGTGGGAAGCTTTTTAGCTGCTTGGATTATTGTCTATGGTTTAGTGCAGTCTCAGGCGCCTAAAATCACAGGGGCTAATGGGACTGGACCAGATGGACGGACAGCATTGTTATGGGGAATCGCATTGATGATGAGTATGGTGCTCATTGCTGTTGCCATGCAATGGTCTATTTTTGTGAGTCAATGGTTGCTTATTTTCGGGTTGATCGTTTTTGGTAGTATTTTTGCTATTAATTCTTCTCTTCATAGTTATTTAATTGTTAATTATGCAAAAAAGGAAGGGGCTTCCCTTGATATTGGTTTTTATTATATGGCGAATGCAGTAGGGCGGCTTTTTGGCACTTTGCTATCAGGCTGGCTTTATCAAAGTTCGGGTTTGCAAGCATGCCTTTATATGGCGGTGGTGTTTTTGGGTTTGACTGTGGTGTTATCCATTTTTCTTCCTCGTGGTGAGTATTCAACAATAAAAAGTGTGCCCTGATAAGTTAAAAAAACCTTTCTTTATGTTCGATTAGCGTGTTTTGCTTTTTCAATTTGTTTTTTTTCCATGTAGTCTGTAAGGAATAAAAAAGTGCGGGTCCTCAAAAAGTATAAAGATGCTAGCTTTGATTTTTTGAGTAATAAAATAAATATCACAACAAATTGAGAGGGTACAATGGAAAGGCTGAGTGAATTTATCAGTGCGATTAACGCAGTGGTATGGGGAACTCCCATGCTCATTATGATCTTAGGTGTAGGATTGTTTTTATCTTTGGGGCTGCGATTAATGCCTGTATTGAAGTTAGGAACAGGCTTTAAATTATTATGGTCAGGACGTACATTAAGTAAAGATTCCAACATTAAAGGTGAGATAAGCCCGTTTAATGCATTAATGACTTCTTTGTCAGCAACCATAGGGACAGGCAATATCGCCGGTGTGGCAACGGCGATTTTTATTGGCGGTCCCGGTGCGCTTTTTTGGATGTGGTGTACTGCACTGGTGGGAATGGCGACAAAATTTGCCGAGGCTGTGTTGGCAGTAAGATACCGAGAAGTGGACGGCGAGGGACACAGTGTGGGTGGCCCTATGTATTATATTAAAAATGGACTCGGTAAAAAATGGGCTTGGTTAGGTACTGCGTTTGCTTTATTTGGGTCTGTTGCTGGTTTTGGTATTGGTAATACGGTTCAAGCGAACTCTGTGGCAGATGCGTTAAGCACTAATTTTGGTATTCCTAGCTGGGTCACAGGCTTGGGCTTAATGTTGTTGGTCGGCGCGGTACTGATTGGGGGGATTAAGCGTATTGCTGAAGTGGCCGGAAAACTTGTGCCGTTAATGACGATTTTTTATATTGGTGCTGGATTAGCCGTGTTAGTGATGAACTTTGCTCAAATTCCAGCCGCTTTTACGTTAATTGTTCAAAGTGCCTTTAGTCCTGTCGCTGCACAAGGTGGGTTCGCGGGCGCTGCGGTTTGGGCTGCTATTCGTTTTGGTGTTGCAAGAGGTGTATTTTCTAATGAGGCAGGTTTAGGGAGTGCGCCAATAGCTCATGGTGCGGCGAAAACCAATAATCCAGTTAAGCAAGGCTTAGTGGCTATGTTGGGCACTTTCATTGATACCTTAATTGTTTGTACTATTACTGGACTTGCGATTGTGGTGTCTGGGGCTTGGACATCGGGTGAAACTGGGGCTTCGTTAACCTCTGTTGCTTTTTCTTCTGCTTTACCGATAGGACATTATATTGTTGCAATTGCATTAAGTGTTTTTGCCTTTACCACTATTTTAGGTTGGAGCTTTTATTGTGAACGTTGTGTGCAATATCTATTGGGTATAAAAGCAGTTAAGCCTTTTAGAATTTTATGGATAGTGGTTGTACCTTTGGGGGCGGTGAGTTCCCTTGAGTTTGTGTGGTTATTGGCTGATACACTTAATGCCATGATGGCGCTACCTAATTTAATTGCATTAACTTTGCTCAGTCCTGTTGTTTTCAAACTGACTCGAGAATATTTTGATGGTAAACAAGAGACAGATTTGGTTGAAGGGGTGAATGAGCCACTATAGGTGGTAAGATATAAAAAAACCTCCAAGGGATTGGTAATGCCAGTAAGTTAAGCTTATTGGCATTTTTTATTTCTAGCATATCGCTGTGGTCTTCGTTTGACTGCTCGGGGA
>NZ_CANLZC010000019.1 GCF_947495455.1 uncultured Shewanella sp.
GCTGTCATCGGCAATTGCGAGCCACATATTATGCCAATTGCAATGGATTAGAATTAATATTGATGATCACTGCCAATAATCGTGATGCGTAGATGCGTATAAAACGCTGTCATGGGCAATTTCGAGCCACATATTATGCCAATTGCAATGGATTAGAATTAATATTGATGATCACTGCCAATGATCGTGATGCGTAGATGCGTATAAAACGCTGTCATCGGCAATTGCGAGCGACTATCTGCCCCATTGTTACATAAGGCATTAACGCATTTGAATGAATTAATGTATTAAGCTCTTTCTGTAATAGAGTAATATCATTTTGTGACATAATATTCGCCGACATCAAACCTGACGTAATACTCGTTAGCAAACCTGTCGACAATTGCCGCTCTCTTTCCGTTTGTAGTGTTGCTTGAACAAATTGATAATTTTCAACATGAAAATCAGCTTGTTCCATGTAAGAAAACAACCTTATACCTATGTTAAAGTCAACACCAAAACTTTCTCCAAGTTTAGCGTAAGCGGTAGCCAGTTTTTGATAAGCTAACGGAGTATATTGAGTAAAAAAGTCTGAAACATTGGGTTCCTCAATAATGAGTAAACCATTACTTGTTAGCAATGTTTTTAACTTTCTAATCACATCAATGGGATTAACTAAGTGATGAAGCACACAGCGCAAATAAATTTTGTCATAACGCTGCTCTGTTTGATAATCATGAATATCAGCATTAATGATACGCACAGAACCTGCACTATTATATTTCATGCGCAAGGTTAAAAGCTCAACGTACTTTTTTTCTCGCTCTATACAAGTTAGGTGGCCTGAATAGTTAAGTAATTGGGCAATAATTTGAGAGGCACCACCTGCACCACTACCCACTTCAAGTACACGATCAGATGCGCAAAGATATTGAGTAAGATAAGGCACTGATGACTTATTTAATACACATTCTTGATCACGCAGCCTTTGTATTTCACTGTCCTCAACTCCAAGTACGTATTCATTTACCATAGCGTTTAATCTAGACGAATATATAACCTAGATTAAGTATATACCCAAATGCCTTGCCTAAAACGCTTTTTATTCCAGCTGAATTCTGCATCTTCATGTCACTTGGGGATAATGTCTTTTCACAAAAATCAGGCGCTATTATACCTGTGATACCAGAATCATTAAACTGGCAACACAGGTATTAATAAAAACTTACTCCGCAAATAAATGCTTAATATTAGCTAAATCGCCTTTTCCTTCTAAAATTTCTTGGCGAGATAAACCTGACACTTCATGAGGAAACACCAACCATTCATCCGACTCATGAATATAATAGTCCGGTTTTAACGGCACAGCCGTATTGCTAGGCTTATAATAGGGACACGCAATTCGCACATCTTTTGGCATATTAAGACGCATCAATTCAGCCAACTTTTCTTTTAACGCATGCACACTGCGGCCTGAATCAAACACATCATCCACAATCAAAAGTGCATCATCGGCATTGGCATTTTCTACAATATAATGCAATCCATGAACCTTAATTTGCTTACTCTGTTGATTAATACCGTAATAGGAAGAAGTCCTGACTGCAATATGATCCGTTTCAACTTGTTTAAAATCAAAGAATTCTTGTACCGCAATACCAATAGGAGCACCACCACGCCAGATCCCAACAATAAATTGTGGGCGAAAACCACTCTCATAAACTTGCGCAGCCAAACGAAATGAATCTTCTAATAATTGCTGCGCCGTGATAAAGCACTTTTGTGACATTTTGCCGTCCCCATTCATTATGTTTTATTTGGTACGGCGGGCTAATACTGCATTTTCAAAAATTCGAATGCAGTAAAACGAAGCGTAATCTTTCGCTTTTAAAGCACCACCTGATTTTGGGGGCGCATTCTATACTAAAAAAAATATTTATGCCTTAAAAATAAGCGTAATGTGTGCACTAACGAATAAAAAGTAAAGTCGTAAGCAAAGCATTCCTTATTAACACAACAAAGAAATAACAAACATAAGATCACAAATTAGCTATACTCTCTTAGCTGTAAACTTATCATCACAGGCGCATGATCGCTACTTTGACTGTCTTTTTCATATTGAGGGTTCACTAAATACTCATCAAATGTTTGATAGTCTGTGACGACAGCCATGTTATGTTTATCGGTAGGCGTAAACTCTGATGACAATAAAATATAATCTAACACTCTGCCTTTTGAACCATGATAATGGGTCGCGGGGCGAGGCGATTCAAACACAAGATCTAAGCTGGCTTGATATAAATCAAAGGCATCTTTAATAACGAAGTCACTGAGATCACCATTAAACTCTCGAGAAAAACGCAATTCATTTGTCATGACATGGGACAAAATATCCCCCGACATGGCATCGTTAAAATCCCCCATGATAACAAAGGGCCTATGATAACGTTGACGTATTTTAACTATGTGGGCAAATAACATAGCCGCTTCTGTCCCCCGTTGAATGCTGGCTGCCCATGACCCCAATACATTTTCAGTTAATACTTGTCCGACATTATCCCTCTCTTCATTGATCTTTGTTGCACTTGATTTTAAGCTAACAGCTAAAGTATCAACTTGTGGCGCTTTGGCTTGTAAAACTGCGCTTAATGAAGGGCTGCACTGCGCGCGCTGAGCTTCATGAGCCGGTCCAATGTTGTCAAGCATGGGGCGTTTCGATTTTAGATGCACAACATAGAAATCACACAGCCCAAAATTTGGCAATTTAATACTCACTTGAAGCGGGGCGCGACTATAACTAAAATCACCTAACAATCCCATACTGCTGATCAATAAAGGATCCGCTTTAATAATAAAGGGGTTTTCAATAGGATAACGAGAAGCAATGGCCACAACTGGCGATTCATATACATGATCGGCTTTTTGTACTGGCGTACCTGCAATAGCAAAATAAGGATAACCATTTTCTTTCAATAACACTTTTAATGCATCACCACTAAACACTTCCTGAAAAGCAATCACATCCGGTTGTGCCTTTAATAAAAAGGTCGCTATCCATGCTTGTTTTTTAAGCCATTCTTGATGAGTGTAGATATTATCAAAATCATAATAAGCACCGGGAGGCGCAATATAATTAAATAAATTTAACGTCGCTATTTTTATCTCATCACAATCACTCAAGAGTTTTATCCCTTCACTTTCTTCTGGATTGTCTTAGCCAGTTCAAACAATAATAACGCTAGCCCACCCACCAAGACGCCAAACAGAGCATTCAATACACTGGGTATAATCAAAAATAAGACAGGACCGATTAAAAACCAAGATTGGGTCATTGCCGCAAGCAAGCTAAATAAGGTTGAAATTGGATGTATGCCATGGGTCAAAATACCTCCCCCCACCATAAACATGGCGATAGTGCCAATAATTGATAAACTTTTCATCAATCGTGGCGCCGCACTTAATAACATCAAGCCCATTTTTCGTTGAACCTTGCCTCGACGGCCTAACATTTTCCGCTGACTCAAGTATAGTCCCGCATCATCCATTCTCACAATCAACGCTACAATACCATACACGCCAATTGTCATCACTATGGCTATGATCACTAAAGTAAAAAATTGCGTGATTAAACTCATATGAGCCACAACGCCTAAGGTAATGGCTATAATTTCCGCTGATAAAACAAAATCTGTTCGAATTGCGCCTTTGACTTTCTTTGCTTCATAAGCCTTAAGATCACCATGAGTTTCATCTTTAACTGCCATTGAGCTCGCATTTAAATGCCCAGAGTCCTTAACCTGTTTTCTATGGGTGTAACTATGGTACAGGCTTTCAAAACCTTCAAAACATAAATACAAGCCACCCAACATTAATAGTGGCATCACAGCCCATGGGATCAATCCACTGATCAAGAGCGCCAAAGGCACAAGAATACATTTATTTCTCAAAGAGCCTTTCGCCACCGCCCATACTACAGGTAACTCTCTGTCTGCATTGACGCCTGAAACTTGCTGAGCATTTAAAGCGAGATCATCCCCTAACACCCCTGCTGTTTTTCGCGCCGCCATTTTACTCATAGTGGCCACATCATCTAATACTGTTGTAATATCATCCAGTAAGGTCAGCAAACTCGCTCCAGCCATAGCCACTCCTTAATATAGCTAAATCAAAAATAGTGATACGTGATAATACCGTTAAAAATACGCTTTCTCTTCAGTCAACACAATGGCCTTCTTCTTTTCTAGACAATTTCGACCAAGATCATTTTTCGCTGAAAAAACCGAACAATGCCCTCACAAACCAGAGTATACTAGAATCAGTTTACTGCCTTGATGGAATAACACAATGACGCAAGATGAAATGAAAAAAGCGGCCGCATGGGCTGCACTAAAATATGTTGAACATGACAGTATTGTTGGCGTAGGGACTGGCTCGACCGTCAATCACTTTATTGATGCCCTTGCCACAATGAAAGCGGATATTGACGGTGCAGTCTCGAGCTCTGAGGCGTCAACAGAAAAAATGAAAGCATTAGGGATCCCTGTTTACGATCTTAACAGTGTGAACGAGCTGTCCATTTACGTTGATGGCGCCGATGAAATTAATGCCAGCATGCACATGATTAAAGGCGGCGGCGCAGCATTAACGCGAGAAAAAATTGTTGCCGCAGTGGCCGATAAATTTATCTGTATCGCAGACAGCTCGAAACAAGTCGATATTTTAGGCGAATTTCCTCTCCCTATAGAAGTCATCCCTATGGCCCGCTCTTACGTGGCTAGAGAGCTGGTTAAATTAGGCGGCGATCCTGTGTATCGAGAAGGCGTTATTACTGACAACGGCAATATTATTTTAGATGTCTACAATATGAAAATTATGCAACCTAAAGTATTAGAAGAACAAATTAACGCCATTGTCGGTGTAGTAACCAACGGATTATTCGCTCACCGAAGCGCTGATGTCTTATTAGTGGGTAAAGAAGACGGCGTCGATACTATTACAGCCTGATGAAAAAAGGCGATGTGAGCGCACTTAGTTAGCTTACTCAATTAGCTTACTCAACTTAGTCCTCACATCGCTTTTTAACATCAAAACCGCTCATTCACCAGTCACGGGTATACCATCAAGCAGCTTCAATCTGTTCAATGAGGAGCTGCAATGATTGATTACCCCGGAATTCATTCACATCCAATTTATAAACTAGTCTCACCAGTTGAATACTGGCATCGGGCCAAGTTTGCAAATCAACATTAAACACAATGCCATCAACCATAACACGACTACAAGGTGTCTCTAGCACTAATTTTAAATGTTTCTCACCAACAATGCGTTGTTGAATAACCTTAAAATAACCATCAAACAAAGGCTCTGGAAAAGCTTGTCCCCAAGGCCCAGCCTGCCTTAGTTCTGTTGCAACAGCCAGGGTTAATTGATCACTGGTTAATTCACCATCTGAAAGATACTCCCCCGTTAACAACTCAGGTTTTATCGTTTCTCGAATCGCTTTATCAAAAGCATCATTGAATGCTGCAAAATCCGTTTCTTTTATCGATAACCCCGCTGCCATCGCATGACCACCAAATTTCAAAATCATTTTGGGATGTCTGCTATTAATCAGCTCCAGCAAGTCTCGCATATGCAGGCCTTTAATTGATCGTGCAGAGCCCTTTATCTCGCCGTTCCCCGCATCCGCAAACGCAATAACGGGTCGATGATATTTGTCTTTTATGCGCGAAGCCAAAATACCAATGACCCCTTGGTGCCAGTCTGCTTGAAACAAAGCAATGCCCCAAGGCAGTGATGCCATATCAAATGTGAGACTCTTCAGACGCTTTAATGCTTCTTGTTGCATTTCCTGCTCTAGCGCTCGCCTTTCCATATTCAAACTATCCAGTTGCGCCGCCATTCTTCGAGCCATCATCACATCATCACATAGCAAGGTTTCCACACCTAAGGCCATTTCATCTAATCGACCCGCGGCATTCAATCTGGGGCCAACAGTAAAACCAAAATCAGATGCCACCACACGAGATATATTCTTTTTCGCCACTTCCAATAACGCCGTGATCCCCACTCGACATCGACCCGCTCGCACTCGCTTTAATCCCATTTCAACCAGAATGCGATTATTACAATCTAATGGCACCACATCCGCCACCGTGCCTAATGCCACAATATCCAATAAATGGGCTAAATTAGGCTCCACAATATGACGCGTTTGATACCAGTTTCTTGTTCTTAATTCTGCCCGCAAGGCTGACATTAAATAAAAAGCCACACCCACACCAGCAATCGCTTTACTGGCAAAACCACATCCAGGTTGATTAGGATTCACTATGGCATCTGCGTTTGGCAGCACTTGTCCGGGCAAATGATGATCCGTTATCACCACTTGCATCCCTAAGGCTTTCGCCGCATTCACCCCTTCAACAGATGAGATACCATTGTCCACAGTGATCAAGAGCTCCGCGCCCTTAGTATGGGCAACTTGTACAATCTCAGGACTGAGGCCATAGCCAAAATCAAACCGATTAGGAATAAGATAATCTACATTAACAGCCCCCATCATTCGCAGTGCTAATATGCACACACTGGTTGATGTTGCTCCATCGGCATCAAAATCCCCCATAATCAAAATATGTTTATTGTCATTGATGCCATCGGCAATGATCTGTGCGGCTCTATCGAGCCCCAACATGTTATTGGGTCTGAGTAACTGAGTGAGGTTCAAGTCACATTCGTGAGCGAGTACGCCTCGACTGGCATAAATTTGTTTTAACAATGGCGATAAACTATCGGGAAGGTGGCTGTCATCCACATGAGGACGACGATTGATTTGATGGTTCACAAATGAAAGTTACCTAAAAGAAAAGAAGCACTATATCGTAAGCTATAGTTTGAAAAAAGACACGATATAAAATTCAAGAATAGACACAGACATATGACTGATGGCATAAAAAAGTGAGCCTAAAAAGGCTCACTCTTAATATCAAACAGGTCTTACCATTATTTAGCTGAAGTCGACTCCGTTTTTTTCTGCTCATCCATTTGCTGAAGTATTTTTAACAATTGCTTCGGTGGCTGGTAACCTGGAATTAAACTGCCATCTTCTAGAACAATGGCTGGCGTGCCATTAATACCAAATGCCACACCGAGCTCATATTGCTCTTTGATCTTAGCATCACAATCTGCATCTTTAACAGGTTTACCCGCCTTAGCATCATCCATCGCCTTTAATGGATCAGCAGAGCACCACACCGCTTCCATTTCATCAGCGGTTTTTGAGGGCACGCCCGCACGAGGGAAAGCCAAATAGCGTACAGTAATACCTAAAGCATTATACTCTGCCATTTCATTATGCAGTTTACGGCAATAACCACAGTAAGTGTCAGTAAAGACAGTGACGACATACTTTTGATTTTTTGCTTTATACACAAGCATGTCATTTTCAAGTTTCTTCAGCATTTTCAACCTAGGCCCAGCCATTGCCGCTTCAGTTAGGTTTTTCATGCCATTATCTAAGTCATAAATCGTACCATGCACTAACTTAGTGCCATCTTGGCTAATATACAGTACACCTCGATTGGTTAAGGCTTCATATAAACCGGGAATCGATGACATTTTTATCGACATGACATCAACATCTAAAGTTGAGCTCAATTTTTGCTCAAGCATTTGCGCTTCAGCCTTATTAGCATCCGTTGCTGCCATAGCTGCTGGCGATAATACCATCACCGCCATCAAAGAAAGTACACGAGTAAACTTCATGGGATATCCTAAATAAATTAAGTGTGGATCACGATTCTGACGCATCAAAAGACTAGACCCTGCTTTAGCCTCAAAACTTACAGCCTCAACTAGCTGAAAGCAACTTTTTTACCATTTTATTGCTTTTTTATCCGCATTGACGGATCTATTTCCCACTAAATTAAACTAAAGTTTAACATCTTTATATGCGTGCATCTGAAAGATGCAGGCCTAGGGTCGTTTGAAATATTGTATCAACCTCTGGGGTGATGCATTCTATGAAGCTCAGACAATCTTGCTTTAGCCACATGCGTATAAATCTGGGTTGTCGATAAATCACTGTGCCCTAAAAGCAGTTGCACCACCCGCAAATCGCCACCATGATTTAATAAATGGGTTGCAAATGCATGACGTAAGGTATGTGGGGATAAAGGTGAGACAATCCCCGCACGAATGGCATAAAGCTTAATACGATGCCAAAAAGTTTGTCTCGTCATTTGCTTTGCCCTTTTAGAGGGAAACAGCACATCACTTGGCTGATTTTTTAATAAATAATTTCTTCCATTCGCTAAATAAGATTCTATCTCTGCAATCGCATATTCTCCAATAGGCACAATGCGCTCCTTTCCTCCTTTACCCACAATTCGCACCAGGCCTTGATTAAGACTGATTTCTTCAAGTGTTAAACTCACCAGCTCGGTCACCCGCAGCCCAGTTGCATAAAGTAACTCTAACATAGCCTTATCACGGCACTCTATCGCATCATCCACATTGGGTTCCGCCAGCAAGGCGCTAACATCATCCTCACTTAAAGAATTGGGTAATTGTCTGGTTAACTTAGGCGCTTGCAGCATCTCCATAGGATCGATATTAATGCGATTATTGATCCGTAAAAAACCATAAAATCGTTTAAGGCTACTGACTAAACGAGCACTACTACTATTAGCAAACCCTTGTTCAAAACGATGTTCAAGGTAAGCGCGAACATTCGCTTGGGTTACCGACAGCAAGACTAATCCCTTTTTTTGAATATAGGTATCAAAATGCAGCAAATCACTTCGATAGGCTGATAAGGTATTATCACTCAAGCCTTCTGTTGACCATAATTCATCCAAAAAAGATTCAACAATAGGATCGGAAATAAAATTTGCTTGCATCTCTAAAACCTCATCCTAAGCCCTATGAGATTGTCATACCCCAAGGAATATTAGCAATATATAGTAAACGTTTTGAATGCTATTACAATAGCGTCATTTTTAGAATAAAAATCAAATTTAAAGCCACAATTTAAACCGAGTCAGACTTTTTTATGATGGTTTTCAGCTAAAAAAGCACTGGCATCTTGATTGATTATTGTGAGCTTCTTGCTTTGAGGTAATTGAAAAAAACGCTGAGATAAGTGAATAACCTGCTCTCGTAATTCAACCGCAGTTATTTTTATGCTCGAATCAAAATACTTGAGTGCATGTATTAGCACCCCTCCCCCTAAGCCTAAAATCATGACTCGCTTAGGCTCACAAAAAAGCAATATCAATAACATAGCTTGTATATAAGTATGTTGTGGAATATGAGGGGTTAACTTTAATAATTTACTTTGTTCGTCATTGTCAGCAAAAGCCAATATTCTCACTTCTTTATTGTCCAATACCCTAGATCTCAGCAATAAGCGGCCCATATTCATCTACTGCTTTATAAATCACATAAAATTCTGTCACTCACACTCTCTCAACAATTCCAATCAAAGCGACATTCTACTGAGAAGCTTTCTTCATGAATAGTTTAGCCCACACGATAAAAATCCGCCTTTTACCGCCCACAATGCTTGCAAGCCTTCTTCTGTGGGAGTATCTTTGCCACGCATTTTATGACTATATTACGAAAACATGGGTTTTTCATGAACGATTTTGTTTATTCTCCACCAACTTCCCCTTGGTTAACCATACTGCACCAAGATAAAGACATTATTGTCCTTGATAAACCTTCTGGACTGCTTTCAGTACCTGGACGTGATCCTAAACACAATGACAGTATTTACAGTCGTGTATTAGCCGAGCATCCAAATGCACAAATTGTGCATCGTCTCGATATGGCCACATCGGGTATTATCATAGTCGCCCTCAGACGCAGTGCCGAAAAAGAACTTAAAAGGCAATTTAGGGACAGAGAAACCCAAAAAACCTACTTAGCCCGTGTCGCGGGTCATGTTAAAGCCCATACAGGCAGTGTCGATCTCCCCTTGATTTGTGACTGGCCAAATAGACCTAAACAAAAAGTGTGCCATGATATCGGCAAGGCATCTCAAACTTATTTTGAGGTATTAACACAAGCCAAACGCTCAACGTTAGTTAAACTCACGCCAATCACCGGCCGTTCTCATCAGTTACGAGTCCATATGATGGCGCTTGGGCATCCGATTCTAGGGGATAATTTTTATGCTGATCCATTAGCCAAAAGCTTAGCACCTCGGTTATTATTGCACGCTCAAAGCTTAACCATAACGCATCCTTATTCCGGTGAGGAAATGACTTTCTCGTGTGATGCCCCTTTTATCGAAGCCCAAGGAGAGCAATAAATCTGAGCCTAATAAGCTGAGTTCATTGCTATAGTAAAGTGACTAACAACCTATTGATACATTGAGGTAATAAATGGAAACGGCATTTAATCGCGATCCTCTCGACAATCAGATCCTAGCCGCCTTAATGCAAGAAGCCCGTACCCCTTTTGCTGAACTGGCTAAACGCTTCTCCGTCAGTGCAGGAACCATTCATGTGCGAGTTGAGAAAATGAAACAAGCGGGGATCATCACAGGTGCACAGATCACCGTCGATCCTAAAGCCTTAGGTTATGATGTCTGTTGTTTTATTGGCATTAATTTAAAAAGCGCTGGCGATTACCCCGCAGCCCTGGATAAACTCAATGCGCTAGAAGAAGTCGTAGAAGCTTATTACACCACAGGAAATTTCAATGTCTTTGTCAAGGTCATGTGTCAATCCATAGATGGCCTTCAACATGTGTTAATTAATCGCATTCAATCTATCGATGAAATCCAGTCCACAGAAACGCTGATTATTTTGCAAAATCCCATCGCTCGCAATGTTAAACCTTAAACACTTAAACACTTAAACACTTAAACACTTAAACAAGAATCGCAAAGTATAAAACGGATACAAAAGAAAGGCTGAACCGATATGAACCGGAGCAGCCTTTCTTTTATCTTATTAAAATAAATGGATAACGCTTAAATAACAGCGTCTAATCCATATATTTCACTTTTTATGCCGCTAGCTTACGACGCAACCAAGCTAGAGGCAATAAAGTCATTGCCAACCAACCTAATGAACCACCGCTAGAAGACTTGCTTTTAGTGCTGCCGTCACTTGGTTCACTTTCTTGTTGTTTTTGTTCAATAGTAACACTAGTACTGGCTGAGCTAACATTACCTTGAGGATCTGTCACTGTTAATACAAATCCTAGCGTATTGTCTCCATCTGCAAAATTTGGCGCATCAAAAGTAATACTCTCAGCTGCTGCATCAAATGTCACACTCGTACCAGAAGTTTGTACCCATTGATAAATTAACTCATCACCATTAGCATCGGAAGAACCTGAGCCATCGAGTATGATAGCGCCGCTTTCAACGGCAGATTCTGGTGAACTAATTAACGCTTCTGGCATTGCTTCAACCACACCAAAATAATATAAACGTTCTACTGAGTCACCTTCAATCTCATGCGTTAATCCAAGATGGAAGTTTGAACCAGCTTTGCGAGGGACTAAATCAAAACTAACCGTTGTCTGTTTTGCTTCAAGCTCTTCAGTCGACGCCGCTTGATTAATTTCCCATTTAATTTTATTCCCTTGCACAACCCCATCATGAGAAATATTCGCAACTTCATGTCCTTCTGAAATAACCGCCATTAAAGAATATGTTTTATCTTCTTTATAATTATTGGCTTCAACAAAATAACGGATATTAACCGCTTCACCCGGTGCCATAGCATCAGACACAGGCACATCATTCAGCACAGATGTTTCCTCACGCACAAGAGTGAAAGGAATATCTTCTTGCTGACTCCCATCACCAGATCTCAAGACCACAAAACCTTCTACGTTTTCATTCGTATTCCAATCTAGTGTCAAACTGAAGTCATTGGCGCTACCATCAATACTGGCAACCACATTTTCACTCACCGACTCTAGACTTTGTTGCATTGTCGTCGTCGTAATCGTGACTTTATCAGTTCCACCTTCACTGGAAGCCGTATATCCATAAACGACAACGTAATACTTCCCTGCAGCAAGAGTGCTAAAAGTCACACTTTCATCAGACGTTGAACCAGCACTTGAGCCTATCGCTTTTTCTTCAGCATCTAAGATCACTAAATCAACATCAGGCGCCGTCAAAGAACTAGTGCTAAAAGTGATATTTTCAAAATCTTCTTCTAATGTTACTTCAATATAATCATTCGTATCGGCTGCAACCTCGACAATTTGAGGCTCATGTAAATGACGCTTTTCATAAACAACTGCATTAATATCTTTCAGTTCTTTAGACACTAAATTTGAATATGTCATTGAACCTTGCGTCTTCACTGTTGTTATATCAATATTTTTAGGTAAATTGTGTGTTACTGAATGAGCCGCTACTGGTAGCTTAACATCGGGTAAATCATTCGATGTTAATTCAATGTTACCAAAACTCCAACCTTCGTCAGCTGCACTCACATTTGCCGTAACCGTTATTTCTTGACTTTCTCCTGCAGCCAAAGTGAAACGCTTAGGCGATACATCTAAATAAAAGCCATCCCCAGACGTTAATGCACTTGCATTCCAACTGGCATCCGTCGTTGCTTTAACGGTGCGCGTCCAACTACAAACACCTAAACAACTTGCATTAGCCATTGATGCTAAATTAATCTCAGAAGGCTCTCCCCCTAAACTAGGATCAGCAATCAAATACCCTTCATAAGTCTCATCCATGATAAGACCTGTTTGTGCTGCCGCCGAAATATTAACGTAGCCCGCCCCCATATCAAAGAAATCTGATGGCGTCACCCCATCTTCTTTAAAGGTATTTTGATCGGCCGTTAGCATTAATGCCGATTGCACTTCAGCTGGCGACCAATCTGGATGTAACTTGGCAATCAAAGTCAAGGCGCCTGCAATATGTGGGCTGGCCATTGACGTACCGCTTAAAAAACTATAATCACTGGGATTTGGGTTTTCTTTAAACTTATCTGATTGCTCATCCGCATAAGCAGCATAAATACTCACTCCAGGCGCTGCAATAGAAGGCACTATGATATCAGGAACCGATTTATTGGAACCTCTTGAGGTAAAATCGGCCGCAATGCGTGCAAGGCTTTCATCTTTTACAATCGAAGTTCCGGAAATACTTGCGCTATGATCTGAGCCTGTTGCCAGCCAAGTTCTTAATGCGTCACCTTGATCTGCATCAATATGAATAGCAGGAAGCGTATGTGCATCGGCTACCACACTGCTCGCCCCATCCTGAAGGTTTGCCAGTACAAGACCTGCTGCACCGCCAGCAAGAACATTACGCCCTTTATCTACACGAGCAATCGCGCCACGATCGCACACCACTATGGTGTTCTCTGCAAAGGTATCAGCTGGGAAAGGTTGTAAACATTGCGCCGGATCGCCATCGGGGTCGTTGGCATTAATGAAATCACCAGCATAGACAATCGCACCACTAAAGGCACCTGACGCTGCTTTACCCGTTATTGTACTTGGCGCTGTCGTATCACCGCCCGTAAATTCTGATAGTGTTTTATCGCTATAATCTCTGTCATGAGTATAAGCCGCCACTGTGGTTAACCAAGGTGCGTCACCTGGTGAGCCGACTGTTTCAGGATCTGGGCCTGAATTACCTGCCGATGTGGCCACATGAATACCCGCTTTACGCGCCGCTAAAAATGCCAACGCATCTGCATCTTGCCATGGATCGCTGCTGCCACCACCAATAGAATAGTTAAGTACATCCACACCATTTTCTATGGCATGTTCAACCGCTAAAACCGTTAATGAAGGAAGACAGCCATTAAAGCCAATGGCATCATCATCACCAGGTCGACAGACTTGGTAAGAAACGATGTTTGCGTGGGGGGCCACACCCGACATGGCATCAAATGAAATACCTAATGGCTTACCATCGACATCGGAAATGGATAAATCATATAGGAAATTACCCGCCGTGGTACTGGCGGTATGGGAACCATGACCATCATGATCTTCTCCATTTTGGGCTATATCAGGATCGTAATCAGGGTAATCATCGGTAATTTCAGGCCAACTGTGAACACCAATTAACTTATCATTACAAAGCTCTGGATAGTCGGTCGCACAATCGCCCGAATATACACCTTCTCCCCAAGGATTAGTGTGATCATAATTATCACCACCAATATCGGCAAATGAAGGGTGATCGGTATTCACTCCAGTATCGATGATCCCGACAATCATGCCTTCACCATAGGTTGCCGTACCACTGGCACTGCCATCCCACACAGCAGGCGCTTGAATAATCTCAGGCCCCGCATCTGTTTGCGTTTGACGTAACACTTCACGTTTGATATGGGCAACACCACTGACTAACGCAAGCTTTTTGGCTTCAGCTTGCGTCATTTCTACCACCATACCGTTATAAGAAAGGTTAGTTCTTTGTTTAATTTTTAAAGAACCCAGTTTCGCTTTCGCCTTATTAATCACTTCATTTTGACGACTAACAAGATGTTGGCGATATGCTTTCACGTCCGTATTATTAATATCAAGCTTACGATTGCCATTTTTTAACGCTGCAGGGCTAGTGGCCTTAAGGCCCTCAATCCCCCCTTCATATAAGGCCACAGGGCTATCATCAAAACGCACAAAATAACGATACACGCCAGCATCTAAATCATCTTCTGCAATAAATACTCTTGACTGGCCAGTGGAAGGCAGCAAATATTTTTTTTGAATATCAGCTGTATATTGGATATTTTTAGATGGATCTGACTTAGATACCGAAACATGATATTGCTCTGAGGCCTGAACGCTCATCGCCATGGACATTAACGCTGCTGAAACAGCAACTGCAACTTGACTTCTCATTGATTATTCCCTTTACATCTTTAAGATGCTTTTATTTATAATTAAGGCTTAGATTTTTACCGCTGCAATGCTCAGAAAACGCTCATCGACTCTGAGTCAACTAACAAGGATTAATCTTCCCCATAAAATTGAGAATCATTTTTTTAACACAAAGATCCCATTTCATCAAACTAAATAATAATAAAAACATAAACATGATCAATCATTAGAGAAAACTACCACAGAGAAGAGCTTCAATTACAAGAGGAACAACATGCCATTATCATTTATGGCAAAAAACATAAAAAAACAATAACAATTTGAATTTAAAGACAATTTAAATAATAAATAGATAGATAACCTAAATAATGCAAACTGTTAGCCATAGTGTGCTAATTAAGATCCATTTTTTATCTTTAAAATTTATCTGCCCCATAACATTATTTAAAACAATCAATAACAACGTCTTTTTTCGTTACTTGCTAAGAACACTGCTAAAGGTGGAGTAAGAGCACAAGTCGTTGCTTCAATGAGTTGACTAGCGTAATTAGCAGCACCCTCTGGACACATTCACAAAGAAGGTTATTCAAAATTTTCAATAAATTACAACACATTATTTTATAACAATTATTACAAGCTTCCGTTTAAGTACCTGAGTATAAAATTACCAATAGTTAACTGACCTCCGACAAAGCCGGAGGCTTATTTAGATGACGACCTAAAAGGGCGTAAGTCAGTGCCCAAGGCACTCTCTATATGCAGAATTTCAATTGATCCCGATGAATGTCATTTTTCTTGATTTCGTATGTACTCTTTTATCATTTTCTCATCCAAACCAACTGTAGAAACATAATAACCTCTTGCCCAAAAAGCCTCCCCATTGACGTTTTTTTGCCGTCCCTTAAACTGACGAGCAATTGAAATGGCACTTTTACTTTTCATAAACCCCATGAAGTTAGATACTGAAAATTTGGCTGGAATATTCAAACACATATGAGCATGATCTGACATTAAATGCCCTTGTTCGATCACAACTCCTTTTTGACGGGCTAGTTCGTGAAAGACTTCACCCAAGTGCTTTCGAGGAGCACCAAATATTAACTTACGTCTCTTTTTTGGAATAAAGACTATATGGTACTTACAATCCCAACGTGTATGAGACAAACTCTTAGGGTCTCGCATAGGGTACTCTCTTGTCTTTTGGTCGAGACTTGAGCGTACCTACTACTGTGGCGTAGGTGAAACCTATGCGAGTCACCTCCGCAGAGCTGGGGGTTTACCGTTTATTTAATTAAAAATCATATAGATAAATTTAAATCAGTCAGTTATCATGATTATCCAATAAAAACAGATCAATTTAACTTACATAAAAACTACCTTTACAGCTAGAAATTTGGGGTTATTGCTATATTACTTATTTAGAATAAACGATTAATCACATACATCTACGTACCTTAATGGTACATCAATATCACCTTCGATACAGTTAATTGTCATATATGTTGAAGCATTGAGTAATTCAACACCTCTAAAGTAAATAGTAAAATTTGAATGTGGAAAAGATAATAGCCTCCAATAATTCGATTTTAACATATATCTTGGCTCTACTACTGGTAAAATTGGAGTATTACATTTATTACCACATGGTTCAGGTAAAGGTACAGGACACGAATAATAACTAGGAGAATTTAACCTTTCATATTCACAATTAGATAACAAAATAAAATCTGATGTTTTGGACAAGTCGAGTTTAGACCTAACTTGACTTATTCTTGAATATACAATCTCAGCACTTTCTTGCCATTTATTGGCAATTTCTTCAAAAGTTGGCCTTATATACGGTATTTTGGGATTTATCGGATCAGATGATACTACTAAATGAGGAATATTAATTCGCGATCCATATACAGGAACAAACAGGCTTTTCCTTAACCTATGTATCAAACCATCTATCACCCGCTCTTCTTGGATTAGTTTACTAGGGTATGGAATAATACGACCATTTTCATGGTAATAATATATCGAGACACCTTTTTTTTCTTTTATTGCATGTCGAAGAAATCGATCCAAATCACCTAAAGTAACAGACCAACTAAGATTATTACGAATTAAATAAATCATATGTTCTATTAACTTTCGCCAATCAATATAAACATCTGCATCTTTAATATTAGTATTACTTTTCAATGTCCAATCGGTTAACAATTGAATTTCAGCATCCCAGCTTGAACCTGTATTCAATAATTCCGATATAGAGTCTTCCCACCCTGGTAGTGTCTTTCCATGGAAGGGAATATCTTGATCTATATTACCACTTATAGGAAGAGTGCTAGAAAAAGAAGATAAAAAATCAATAGCTCGCCAAATACCAGTATCATCTAACGCTTTACATACTGGTATATTTATTTCTCCACTAGGAGTATACCAAACCTCAATGTCACATATTGATTCTAGCGTGCCATTATTATCTAATTTAAAACCAGATAGCAATACTTGAGTTTCAGCAGAATAAATTTCTGCTGGTTTAATATAAAGTCCTTTAGCTGACGCTTCATATGATAATTTAGAAATACTTGATGTTTGATTCATAGCATTAAATATACCATTAAATCCAACTGATATTTCACCTTCAAATGGCCCTTCATTTATTATATTTGTTGATACTGAAAAAGCAGGGCTATCATCTATTTTTTTTATACCTCCAACTTTAGGTATATACCATACTAAATTATTATTTAAAGAGTCAGAAAAAAGGTGAAATTTATTTTGTAAATCCACACTAAATAAGCTAGATACATTATTAGCCTCTGGTGACATCGGTGTAGAATTTGCCCAATTTGATAAAAATATGAAAATAAATAAAATACACTTCCTGATTTTTTTCATGATAATCTAATCCTTCAAATCACTTTGAAACAAACAAAGCGCCTTATCGTTTAAATCGAGACAACCATTCTTTATCCAACGACTGAGCAAAGAAATGACTTGCTCCGAAACAGGCTCCTTAGTCATTGGCATTCCAGGTTTACTAGCACCAATCCCTAACTGAGCTTCATACCTTCTAGTTACTAGCCTAGAATATATATCAAAAGGGTTATTTTCCTTCAGCCAAGCTGTTAACCCTGAAGCTGAAGTATCAAAAGCATCATTTGCTCTACCTTTTATTTCATGACAATGAACACAGTTATTATCTCTCCACAAACGATTCCACAAATAAAAAGATTCTGATTTTGATAATGGGGTATTATCATTTTTATTAAATTTATCAGGAATACTTTGTAATAAATTATCTAACTCAACTTCTCTTGCTTCACGTTGATTAAAAAAGTATCTAACTAATTGTTCTGATTCAACTTCACTTAATTTAATAGCCGGCATTTCCCTCTTAATATGTTCCATATCATGAAGGTTATTGGCATAACTATAGATCCATTTTTTAGAAAACAAACTTAATCCCACACTATCATAACCACTAATACTGCTGTATTTATGGCATGACACACATTTTTTTTCAAAAATTTCACGACCAATATTAATATTTTTTTCTTTCTCTTCTTTTGATACTCCTCCTTGTAATTCAAAGATATTTTCTTTACTTACCTTATCATTATAAACAGTTAACTTTTCTTTATCAATAAGTGGATAAGCCATCATGACGGGGGCATTACAACCATTATAATGGCACTGACCAAATGGCCTTTTTAAGAACCTTTGTAAAGAAAATAAAGATAATCTACCTGGGATATTTTTAATTGGATAAATTGGACCATCTAAATATGAAAGATGATTACCCGCTATAAGTTTTAATTTATGATCACTCACAGGTAAAGCAAAATACCTTTTATCTTTTAATCCAGAATTAAATTTAATAGCAATATCAGTTATTTCTTGATGACAGCCATAGCACTGCTGATCTTCCCACTTGCCAAAGCCATTAGGAAAATATTCATAAGGTTTTAATCTATTACTAGTATGACATCCATTACACTCCTTAATTTCATTACTTGAATTTGCTATACATCCAAAAGAAATAAGAAGTGTAAGAATTAAAAAGTACCTTATCATCTTAAAATACTACCGATAATATCTCTTCACCATTACCATTTGGTACAATTTCAATTACTTCATTAGCAACATCTTCATCAATAGACATTTGAGCTGATGTAGAAATATCATATAAATCAATAAATCTTTTCCAATCTATAAACTGTAATTCGTCACCATTATTTAAATCATCTCTATAAAATTCTGAAGGATACTTAGAACTATAAAAAAATATTTCAAATGCATCACCAGTATATATTTTTTCATTATCATCAAATGAAATTACATCATCTTCAACTAGTAACGACACCAAATCAGGAACATTCATTAAAACAGACGGTGTTACTGAAGAGGATATGCTATAATTTATTTTTATTACATTGTTATTTTTTATATATTCAACTATTTCATTCTCTTTCTCTTCATTATTAGCTTGATATTTTAATTGCAAAGAACACAAACTAGGATAATTACCTAAGTTTGGATTTAAAGTGTAGTATATTTCAAGTCGATTTAGTTGTTCTACCAAACCTTCTGTAGCCTCACATAATATAGCATCATCGGGTAATATATTCTCTCTTACATCAATAATATTATTATCCAGAATAAAATCAGAATAATTGTTATCAACATGACTTTCTGGAAATGCTCTTACAGTGATTTTTTTAATTCCCCAACTAGAATTAGAGGGGCCTATTACTTTTTGTTTAATATCTTTATACCAAAAAGCACCTTTATTAGATGTTGTTTCATAAACAGGTGCGAATAAAAAACTATCATTTTCTATTCTATTTTCAAAATCAATATCACTCATTGTAAAAGCATGCGTACTTACATTATAAATAGTACTTATCAATAACAATGTATATTTTATTTTATTTTTCATCTTAACTCATATATTCAATTTATTTTTATTTAATATTTATGTTTGAAACTTTATAAATAAAGTTTCAAACATAATTTCAAGTTATTCTTGACCAGCAATGTCTCTACATGCAGGATCGTCCATATCCCATTCTACAGCTAAACCAAAACCACCAGTAACACACTGAATATTCATATTTGTTGATGCGTTTGTTATGCTAGTTCCTGGATTCCAAGAAACATAACGTGTTTCATTACGTTTAAATATAAGCTTCTCATAATTAGCACGCATGGTGTACATGGTTGTAGCTTCTCTATCTACATCACCAAGCTGTGATTGTCCGTAATCTCGCATTTCATTAAATAATTCGTCACGCATTTCTTTACGAACAGCTTCTACCGTTTGAATAAACTGCTCTTCAGAAGTAGGTTCATTTGCATATGTACCATCTTCTTGTAAATATTCAACCGTTATACCTGATTCACCATTTTGATTATCAAGCAAACGTTTGAAAAATGTACCAACTTCCACTTCTAAACATGCATTATTATGAATAGCAAAAAATGTACTTGCCTGCTCAAATGTTCTTGACCAATCGATATTAATTCTAGCGACACGCACCTTTTTAACCGTTGTTAGATCCCATTCAACAACGGCTTGAACATTTGCATCCCAGTTAGAGCCTGTTTCCATCCATTCTTGAACGACAAAATCCCATTGAGGCATACTCGTAGCCTGAAAAGGAATATAAGTAGAAACAGAACTATTTCCTCGTGGTGTTGCAGCTCTAAATTTTGATAGAAAATCAGTATTAACCCATTCACCTTGATTATTTAGTGCCTTACAAATCGGAATATTAACAGTCCCATTTGGACCAGTCCATTCTTCAAACTCACACTCAGTATCGATTCGACTATCATTATTTATCACTAAATCTGTTAACATGAATTTAGTTGTGACCTTTGAAGCTTGAGCTGGAGATACCCTTAACCCTTTTGCATGTGCTTCACTTTCAAGCCTTAATAAAGTTCCCCTATCACCAGAAGTATTAAATGCTCCTCCAAAATGAACAAGATCTTGCCCAGCAAAGAATCCGGTCCAAGGAGCACGAGCATATACGGAAAACCTAGGCTTAGGGGATTCAGTATCGGCTCCGGAAAGTGCTATCTGACCGACTTTAGGTACATACCATACTAGATTTGAATCAATAGAATCAGCATATAGTGTATATGCTTGTTGTGTATCAACAGAGAATAGACCTTGTATATCTTTTTCTGATGGATCCAATGGAGCCGATATGCTCATAGATGAAAAAAGTGAAGCGGCAACAGCCATTGTAATAGTTGATTTATTCATAAAAAATATCATTATTATCCCTAATAAAATATATATTGTGTTATTTATCCTATAGTCTAAGAAGGCTCACATTCTAATTTTTTTAACATTTAAGCTGATGTTCCTCACTTAAAGTGCAATTCGACATCCTCTACAAATATTAGATAGAATAAGCCTTAAAAAACAAGACAAGCAATTGTTATATATATCTAAATTTTTTATATAACTAAAGTTGTAGTGTTTATTCTATTATTATATATGTAATATTTACAATACAAGCTGTCATATATTACAGTTGTGAAATCAAAAAGTGACAAATTAGTTAACATTTGTTAAATTTATTATTATTTATAAAGTTATAGGTTGAATGTGAAAAAATTTACATGGAAAGCAGGAATAACCGCGCTAAGTCTACTTATGGTTGCATGTTCTGGCAGCGACGAGAATCAAAATAATCAAAATAATAACGAAAATACCTCAGCTCATTATGAGTTAACGGTCAAACTAATAGGGTTAAATGATGAGAGTGTGAGCTTTGATTGGTTAGGAAAACCTTATTCGGCTAATGCTAATATAACATTAACAGATAGCAGCTCGAGTTACTCTCCTCCTGATAATATCATCTATCCAGATAATTATAATTGTAATTCACAAACCAACCAACTGACCAAACTTAGTTATGAATTATTGATTGAATGTGAGGGTGATATTGATAACGAGATGACTAGGATTGAGATCCAAGACCCCCTACCTTACAGAGTCAATATTAAGCTGCAAGAACAAATTTATAAAATCCAACATGACAGTATTCAAATAGAAAATGCAACATTAAGCTCCCCTCAAATCATATCCGTTGAAGGCCCCTTACTGTGTGAACTCCAAGAAAATAAACAAATTGATAATACTTGGGATTTACATTGCGAAGAGTATTTAATTGCAGCTGAAACAACAGGCTATAAAGCAGAATTAGAGCACTACCTGATCACCAACAGTAAAAAAATAGCACTTAATATCAGAAGTTCATCAGATGAAGTGGCGACAAGAGTTTATACTCATTTAGAAACGCAATGGTTTACAATAAATAATAATTTGTATTTCATTACACTTGAAAATGGGCAATTTAAGGCGGTAGAAAAATCGAGTACCAATTTAACAAGCTTAGCAAAAAACAATGATACACTTTATGGATTGAATGACGATGGTTTATATCAATTAACCGATAACCTTGAATGGATAAAAATAAAACCTATCACCAGAAAGCTCGCCTCATCTTTATATTTATCTGATCATACTCTCTCTTGGTTAACAGAAAACCATCAATCTTTAGTGCTTGATAGACTCGTCTCTCAAGTCATTAAATCACCAACGTATGCAAATGAAGAAGCAATTACCTCATCTGAACATGCTGCTATTGCTATCGATAATGGCACAGTCTGGTTAGCCAAAAATGCTCAGTCACAATGGATTTTAATTGCAGTCGAGGTGAATGGACACACTTTTGGCCAAGTTATTCAGACATTACCGGAAGAAACTCAATTTGCCATTTGGCAACAAGAAGATTTAAAAAACACATTGCTTATGATAGAAGATAATAAAATATTATCCTTTGTCATTGAAGAGCAAACAATGACTTGGCAGCCTATAAAAGAAACATCTGCTAATATTATTGCAGCTAACCAACAAATATTAGTCAGCGCTAAAAAGTTATCCAATGATCAAGCAAGCCTTATTAATTTACATTTAGGCAGTGAAAGCATTAGTCAAGATGAATTGACCAGTGAACTAAATTTAACTGCATCCCCTTTATTGGCACTTAATGAAAATGATAATGCATTTTCACAGATTAAGTTAACAGAGCCTTGGTTATTATTTTATGTCGATGGAGACGTCTGGATAACAGGTGGAACCATTGAAAATAGTCAAAAAGTGTTATCTAACTTCACATGGGAGCAATTCAAAATGCTCAATATAATCACTGCTGGAAAGTCTATCTTATTACTTGAAGAATTTTATGATAAAAACCAAACTATACACATAATCAATATATAGTCCAAACTTCTAATGAAACTGCTTATTGTTTCACAATTATTAACATGATTGTGAAACAATATATAGGTGTTTTATCTTTTTAATTAGGGTTAATTAAATTTAACATTGTACATTTAGATATTGCTTGAATACGATTAACACTCTCAGTCTTATCAATACAACGCTGAATATGAAAGTTAATTGTTCTTTCGCTTAGCCCTATGATTTTTGCTACTTCCCACGATGTTTTCCCTTTAGCTATCCAGTTCATGCATTCCAACTCTCGTTTAGTAAGTAAATCTCCTTTTGATATTTTTATTCGGTGGTAAGCATTAATAATATAAGGACACAATGTCATAAAATTAAATACATCACTTTTTTTTAACTCACCATTTAAATACTCAACAACAAATAATGGTGAGTGATAAGCTGGTGTACTAGAGTTTAAAACAAAACCTCTACATAGAGAGCTAGTTGACAATTTATAATGAAGAGGTAAAAAAGCGTGCTCACCTTCTAACTGAATACGAACTTCTTCAGTTTTAATCCAATCAGCCACCTCTTTGCTTATTTTACCTAACCATACCTCACTATTTTTTAATTTTATATTTCTTGGTATAAGTAGTGCACACTGAACATGAGAAAATTCAGATTGTATTAAATTAATAAATTGACTTAATTGTTGAATACTTAATATTGACCGACATTTTGAAATTAAATCCAAATTAAACATTTATCATCCTTGTTATTATATTAATTACAACACAGATATTCCATTGATAGAATCTTTACTTACAACAAAAAGAAGTTTAAAAGCAACCGCATAGAAACATAAGGATACCATTTGAATTATTAGATTCAAATATGCATAATTTATTTTACTTTATAAAAATAGAGTTAAATTAGCGAAGCCAAATATTAATGAATTTAAGTTTCTATACTATCTATTTTTTAAATCTACTTCCCATCTAATTAGTTTCCTAAAACCCAATTTTTATCCAATAAGGAAATGTAACATAACAAAAAACAATCATAAATGTAACAATATAAAAGAGATAAAAATAACAAAATATGATCAAATGTTAATTTTTACTAGTAAAATTGTATTATTAACAAGATAAGCCTAATCTCTTTGTATTAGACTTATCCCTACAATCATTATTCTTTAATGGCTTTTTTAACTTCTTTTTTAATAACAGACCAACGCCATAAATAAAACACTACGGGTAATACCAGTAAGGTTAATATCACGGCGCTAAGCATGCCACCCACCATAGGGGCTGCAATGCGACTCATGACTTCAGAGCCCGTCCCTGTGCCATATAAAATAGGCAATAATCCGATAATAATGGCAGCGGCTGTCATCATTACAGGTCGCACCCGTTGACCCGCACCATGTAATACCGCATTAAGAAGATCCGCTTTAGTGATAGGCAACTGTTTTTGACTGTGTTCCTCCTTCATCGCTTGAAATGCCTGATTTAAATACACTAGCATGATGACACCAATTTCAACGGCCACCCCCGCAAGGGCAATAAAGCCGACCCCCACAGCCACCGAGAAATTAAAGCCTTCAAGGTACATCAGCCAAATACTGCCCACCATGGCCAATGGCAAAGTGCCCATTATGATAGCCACTTCAATAAAGTTTCTAAAATTTAAAAATAACAGCACCACAATAATGGCAAGGGTGAGTGGCACGACATAGCTCAGCTTTTCCTTTGCTCTTTGCATGTATTCATACTGCCCAGCCCAAGTAATAGAATAGCCCACTGGTAAATTAAGCTTTTCTTGTAGTACTTGTTGAGCATTTTCAACATAAGTGCCCACATCCACGCCATCGATATCGATAAAGGCCCAACCATTTAAACGGGCATTTTCAGATTTTATACCCGGAGGGCCATCTTCAATAAACACATTAGCCACATCCCCTAATGAAATACGTTGGCCATTAGGGGTCACTATGGGTAATAGTGACAACTGCTCAGGAGAGTCTCGATAATCTTGTGGATAACGCAAACTCACAGGATACCGCTCTAAACCTTCAACGGTTTGAGTGACATTCATGCCACCAATCGCAGTCGCCACCACTTGCTGAATATCGGCAATGTTTAATCCATAACGCGCGGCCTTGCCCCGTTGAATATCCACTTTGACATAACGCCCTCCCGCCACACGCTCCGCATAAACCGATGCGGTGCCGGGCACATCCTTCAAAATCGCTTCTATTTGTTGACCAATATTTTGAATAACATCCAGCTTTGGCCCCGCTATTTTAATACCAACAGGGGTTTTGATACCCGTCGCTAACATATCAATACGGGTTTTAATGGGCATCACCCAAGCATTGGTGACGCCTGGATACTTCACTAGCGCATCCAGTTCCTTTTTGAGCTTCTCTGTGGTCATGCCTTTACGCCACTGATCATGGGGTTTAAGCTGAATAAAGGTTTCAATCATAGTGAGCGGCGCAGGATCGGTGGCCGTTTCTGCACGCCCCACCTTACCAAATACCGTTTTCACTTCGGGCACGGTTTTAATCAATTTATCCGTTTGCTGTAATAGCTCTCTCGCCTCCCCGATAGAAATGCCGGGATAGGTCGTTGGCATATACATCAAGTCCCCTTCATCCAGTGGTGGAATAAACTCACTGCCAATTTTATGCAATGGGTAAACCCCAATGCCAATGAGAATTAATGCAGCAAGCAAAGTAAATTTCGGAAATCTGAGTACCGTTTTCAACGATGGCATATACAGTGAAGTAAGCAGTCGATTGACGGGGTTTTTATGTTCAGGTAACACTTTCCCTCGAATAAAATACCCCATAAGGACAGGTACCAGAGTAATCGCCAATGCAGCAGAAGCGGCCATCACATAGGTTTTAGTAAAGGCTAATGGTGCAAACATGCGCCCTTCTTGTGCCTCTAAAGTGAATACAGGAATAAAACTCACTGTAATAATAAGTAAGCTGAAAAATAACGCCGGCCCCACTTCGGTGGCAGAATCAATGACTACTTGCCAACGATTTTCTTTGGTCAATGGCGTATGTTCCATGTGTTTATGCATGTTCTCTATCATCACAATCGCTCCATCTATCATGGCACCAATGGCAATAGCGATCCCCCCCAAAGACATAATATTGGCATTGAGCCCCTGAAAATACATCACCACAAAGGCCATTAAAATGCCCACGGGCAAACTCACTATGGCCACCAGTGATGAACGAATATGAAACAAAAACACCATACACACTAATGCGACAACCGCAAATTCTTCTAATAATTTATGGCTTAAATTCCCCACGGCTCGCTCAATCAATGCTGAACGGTCATAAACAGACACAATTTCAACACCTTCAGGCAAACTTTTCTTAAGCTTGTTCAGTTTTTCCTTAACACCGTTAATGACTTGCTGAGCATTTTCGCCAAAACGCATCACCACAATGCCCCCCACGGCTTCCCCTTCTCCATTAAGCTCTGCGATACCACGGCGCATTTGCGGGCCAGTACCAATTTCCGCCACATCTTTTAATAGCAAAGGTGTGCCATTTTCATTGGTCCCCAGCGGAATATTCTCTAGATCTTGAATACTCTTGATATACCCCGTGGCCTGCACGATATATTCCGCTTCAGCCATCTCAACCACAGAAGCACCAATTTCTTGATTACCTTCTTGTATCGCAGTTTGAATGAGTGACAATGGAATACCAAAAGCCCGCAATTTGTCGGGATCCACTTTCACTTGGTATTGCTTTACCATGCCTCCCAAAGCCGCCACTTCTGACACGCCAGGTACAGTTTGTAATTCAAACTTTAAGAACCAGTCTTGCAAACTGCGCAGTTGGCTTAAATCTAACTTCCCTGATTTATCAATTAACGCATACAAATACACCCAACCCACTCCGGTAGCATCGGGGCCCAGTTCTGACTTTGCATTAGCCGGTAAACTAGCTGTCACTTGACTTAAATATTCCAGCACACGGGAACGAGCCCAATATAAATCCGTTTTTTCGTTAAAAATGACATAAACATAGGATGCGCCAAAAAAAGAGTATCCCCGTACAGTGACCGCGCCAGGCACAGATAACATGGCACTTGTGAGCGGATAAGTCACCTGATCTTCAACCACTTGTGGCGCTTGGCCGGGATAGTCTGTTTTAATGATAACTTGCACATCAGATAGATCAGGAATGGCATCAACAGGCGTATTTTTTACCGCATATAAGCCAATTCCCACGAGAATAAAAGTGGCTAATAATATAAAAAATCGGTTATGTACCGACCAACGAATAATAGAAGTCAGCATACTCATCTTCCTCCTACATGGCCGACTTAGCAGTTGCGCTAGCGTTTGAGTGTTCCTCTAACACAGCCGAAGCCTTATTTGATGGCGTTTCATCAACACTTTTGATGCGGTTAATAATAAACTCGCCTTTTTTCACTTCAAAAGTAAAGTTCACGCGCATTCCCTTTTTAAACTGTTTAATGTCAATAGGATCACTAACGTTGAAATCCAATGTTGCTGCTGGACGTCCCCATTTTTTAATGGGCCCTCGACTGATATTGAGTGTATTGTCTGACAACTTCACAGCATTAATGACACCTGTTGCCGTGGCAACATTGTGTTGACTCGTGCCACGCTTGTGATGACTCATTTCTTTCATACTGCCCATATCATGGGGCATGCTGCCCATATCATGCTTCATGCCGCTCATGTCATGCTTCATGCCGCTCATGTCATGACTCATATTGCTCATGTCATGAGCCATGCTGCTCGAATCATGCTTCATACTGCCCATATCATGGGGCATGCTGCCCATATCATGCTTCATGCTGCCCATATCATGCTTCATGCCGCTCATGTCATGCTTCATGCCGCTCATGTCATGACTCATATTGCTCATGTCATGAGCCATGCTGCTCGAATCATGCTTCATGCTGCCCATATCATGGGGCATGCTGCCCATATCATGCTTCATGCTGCCCATATCATGCTTCATGCCGCTCATGTCATGCTTCATGCTGCTCATGTCATGGTTCATGCTGCTCATGTCATGGTTCATGCTGCCCATGTCATGATCCATACGTTTAAAATCTGATGTTTTACTGGACTCAGAATCAAGCAAGAATTGCGCTGAACTCACCACTTTCTCACCTGCCGTTAACCCTTTTAAAATTTCAACATTATTCTCATCAAAACGCCCCACTGTCACCTCAACAGATTTAAAACGTCCTTCACCTAACGCCAACACGACTCTATCTTGGCTACCCGTTCGAATAAGGGCTTCTTTTGGGATCAATAACGCTTTATTGCCTGCACTCACATCAATGTTGATATGAGCAAACATATTAGGTTTAAACTCTCCGTCATCATTATGAAACTGCAATCTCACTTTCATGGTACGGCTCTTAACATCAAGGCTCGGATACACATAATTAATTTTGCCTTTAAAAACTTTTCCAGGCAGATAATCCAAAGTCATCACCACAGGCATACCCACTTTCACCTGCGCTGCTTGACTTTCAAATACTTCAGCTTCAACCCACACATCCGCCAAGTTCCCAATGGACATAAGTGTCGAGCCCGGTTTAACATAAAAACCTTCACGAATATTGAGCTTTTCAACTACACCATCCTGAGGTGAATAAAAACTAATAGTTTGCTGCACTTTCCTGGTTTTTTTCAATGTAGTAATCACAGACTTAGGCAATTGCAATGCTAATAATCGCGCTTGAGCGGCTTGAATGAGCCGAGTATTTTTTCGTTCAATGGCCAGTAAAAACTCTTCTTGTGCATTCACCAGCTCGGGTGAGTAAAGATCATAAAGCGCTTCACCTTTTTTAACGGGATCGCCCACAGCCTTCACATGTAATTGCTCTATCCAACCCTCAACTCTAGGGTGAATATGAATAATTTTGTCTTCATCATAAGTCACATACCCTACGGTCGCGATTTTTGAATGCAGCGCACTGTATTTTGCGATGGCCGTTCTCACCCCCAAATTATTCACCACATCAGGTGATATTTTAATCGTACCGGGGCCCTCATCAGGCCCTTGGCCAGCATCATCATAGACAGGTACTAAATCCATCCCCATAGGAGACTTTCCTGGTTTATCCCGTTTATAATTGGCATCCATGGGCGCCACCCAATAAAGAATTTTCTTCTGAGGCTGGACTTGTGCTTGTGTTGGTGCTGTTTCCTGATTGAATGGCAACTCCTGAGTCAATCGCTCATAAGCCAGCACAGACACGACACCAACGCCAACACCTACCAGCAAAGATTTTAAATTTATCATGTTATTGTGCCCTTTTTACGCCAATGGATTGGCTTGCTACCTGACGTTTCACTTGCTCAAATTTGGCTTGCTGCTGCTCACCAGCAAATAAGTAATTCAGTCCTAAACGGATTTTTTGTTGTTCTACATCCAATGTTAATTTATCGATTTCAGCATTGAGTACGGAAATCCGCGCGCGCACCACATCAGAAAAGTCTCCCTCATCATTGGTATAAGCAGTGAGTGAAGCCTCGGCTTCATCATTAACTTGTGGAAGCAATTTGTCGGTATAGAGATTGAGCCGTTGATCGACACTATATAAACGGCCAGTATCACTCATATAAATACCCAATAAATCTTTCAGTAATAACATCTTGTCTGTTTTTGCCGCTTCAGTATCAGATACCGCCGCCTTCACTTCTTGATCTTGTCTATTAGCCGTAAAAATCGGTAAATCAAAACTCACGCCCACAGACATAAAATCGGATCGACTCTCACCTGCCGAATCGTCCGCTCGATAACCATAGCTAGCATTCACTCCCCACTGGGGTTTATATTTTTGATTAGCAATGGCAATACCGGTTTTCGTTGCACTGATTTTTTTATCCACGGCCATAATGGAAGGATGTAAGGCTAAAAATGGCATTAAAGTTTCAGAGCTGACGGTTTTCCCTGAAATAAATAATTCAGAATGATGTAATTTAATATTGGGCAATCGATTGCCTATCTCAATATTCGGCCCCTTACCTTGCACCGCGTGATTGGATAATAATCGAGCTTCTTCTGGATTTGATAAGTCGCTCAACCATTGAGCAAGCTGTCCTTTCAACCGATACTCTTGCTGCTTTAACGTATCCACTCGCTCATTCAAGCGGGTTAACTCCAACTGCGCACGAATAATGTCTTTTTGAGCCGTTCTTCCGATCGCAGAGGAATAACTGGCTTGAGTAATATCCACCAATTGCTCAAATAAGGCATGATTTTCATGAATAAGTCTGATACTTTGCTCAATTTGATAAATATCAAGCCATAAACTTCCTACCGCAACCGCTACTTTTGCCCGCCTATCTTCTCGTAGAAAAGGATAAGCTTCACTTTGAATCGCTAATTGCCGCTCTTTTAAACTTAAGGTGTCCCCTCGCGAAAAAGACTGAGAAATTCCCATTTTCAATTGCGTCATGGCCTCTTGCCCTAAATCAAAGCTGTTTACAGGTAAGTTAGCCATATTCAGTGATATGGTGGGATCAGGCAAAGTGCCTGCAAACTTGCTTTTTGAGACTATTGCCTGTTGTTGATGTAGATTACCCGTTATCCAAGGATCATTTTTCTGCGCCAAATGAATCGCCGCATCAAAACTAATGCCATCAACAAGATAAGTCGCATCGTTTGCTTGGCTTTTAATATTCATTCCCAAAAAAAATATGGCGCTTAATATCATCCACTGACTTATTGCTATACACGCTTGCTTATCGATTGTCTTTCCCATTCGACAGCTCTCCTTTCAATTATGATGATATTGAATTCATGACAAGTCCAAAATACCCTCAATTAAAGGCACTATAATGATGAACAAATAAAAACGTGACATGTCATGAAGTATGTCATTCAGTCTTGACTGAAATCATTCGTTATTAATGATAGGACGATTCCAACAAGAAACTTGAAAGAACTCACACCAAAGCAATACACAAAGGACATCACCCATGTGTCAATAGCAAGTATGACCTAAGATATAAAAACAATTAATCTCATTTAACCAATGACTAAACTGAATTTATCGTTATTTTAGATAATGATAGGAGGGCGATATAGAGTAGGCTTTATGGGTGATGATATCGCCAGAGTCGCAGAACTGAGTCGACTGACTAATAACAATATCGGTCTATGGGAATGCAACTGCTGCACCACAACCGGATTTGCACAAGACAATAAAGTGCAAGTGCATTGTTCACATGCCTGATGTGCAGGAAAAGAATCTTCTTGACTGATTTTATTCGTGGAACTCTCCATACAAGATGCATTGAGCGCTGACTCATTATGATGTTGAGCCGAACCTTTTGTGAACAAAACGGGCGCTAAGCTCCCCATTTTCATATCCGTTTGCATGTTCATTTCAGCCATATCCATACTGTCACAGAACATCATAGTGCCCGCCAGCGATTGAGCAACAAAACTCAAACACAGTAGCAGCACAAAAAATGCTTTGTAAATAGAATGACTAATTGATAGCACGTAAGAACCTCAATACAAAAGGGATGTTTAGCATAACATCAAGCAATAACTATTCAAGTTAAATTCCATTCTAATAAATGCCACCAGCACAGTGACAGCTTAGCCACTCTTTATTTATCCATAAAAATCATTCTTTTATCCTATTGCCCATTCATATTTCGAACCATAGGATAATTAACGCTTTTCTAATAAATAATAGTAGTAATGGTTTATAGCGTTTATTTTTAAATCATTTATTTGAAATGGATGTCCGTTTTTTATCATCACTTTAATGGATATATTACAGAATGAAAAATAATAAGCTCCCACCTCTTGTACTCGCTATTTCAACCCTTTTCAGCTTACCGACTCTCGCTGCCAATACTATTGACCTCGCCAAGCATTATCGAACACTATCAACGAATGATCTTACGCAGACATTATCACTGGAACAAGGCAGTGGTTTCACTCCAGTTAAAACCGTCACGCTTAAATCCTTCCAGGTAAAGCAACGGCTACAGCAATCTTTTTATGGCGTTCCCATCTTTGGCCACACTATTAGTGCCAATGTCTCTGCCATGGGCGCCTACTCAAATATTAATGGTAACTTACTCACTCATATAGAAAAACCACGCGGCTTTATTATTCCTAAATTGACAGAGGCTCAAGCATTAACCATCTCAAAACGTGTCCCCAAAGACAATGAGTCTCAAACCAGTGATGCGAATACTATTCCATTTCATAATGAGCAAGCCAAACTATGGGTTTATTTAGATGAGGCAAGCCAAGTCAGACTGGTGTATATCACCTCTTATGTTCAATACGGTGAGCATCCTACACGCCCTTTTAGTATTATTGATGCCCATAATGGCGAAGTACTCAAACGTTGGGAAGGGCTAAACTATGCTGCCGTTGGAACGGGGCCTGGCGGTAACCTTAAAACAGGTCAATATGAGTACGGCACCGATTTTGACTTTCTTGATGTCACAATCGATAACGATACTTGCATCATGGACTCCCCCAATGTCAAAACCATCAACTTAAATCATCGCTTTGATGGCAACCAAGCATTTAAGTACACTTGTCCACGCAATACCATCAAATCCGTCAATGGCGCATTTTCACCACTCAATGATGCACACTTTTTTGGCAATGTGATCTACAACATGTATAGCGAATGGTATCATACCGCACCACTCAGCTTTCAGCTAGCCATGCGAGTGCATTACTCCAAAGGATTTGAAAATGCATTCTGGGATGGTAGCGCGATGACCTTTGGCGACGGTATGACGCGCTTTCATCCTCTTGTGAGTTTAGATGTCTCTGCCCACGAAGTCAGCCATGGGGTTACCGAGCAAAATTCAGGCCTAATTTATGTGAATCAATCTGGCGGCATGAATGAAGCATTCTCTGATATGGCAGGAGAAGCCGCTGAATATTACATGCATGGCAGTAACGACTGGCAAGTCGGCGCCGATATTTTCAAAGGCGATGGTGCATTACGTTATATGAATGAGCCCACGCTCGATGGCCGCTCAATCGATCATCCTGACGATTATTTCGATGGGATCAATGTCCATTACAGCTCAGGAATTTTTAACAAAGCCTTCTATACTTTGGCCACCAGCCCCAACTGGAATACCCGTAAAGCTTTTGAAGTCATGCTACTGGCAAACCAGATTTATTGGACTGCAGACAGTCATTTTTGGGCTGGCGCCTGCGGTGTTAAAAATGCGGCTGTTGACTTAGGCTACAATGTTAACGATATTGAACATGCCTTTGAAGCTGTGGGTGTTGTGCCTTGTCTTGAGCCTGAGCCCACTCCTTTGCCCGATCCCATTCCACTCATGGTCAATACCCCCATAGAAGTCTTCGCTCCAACTGGCAATAAAACCTATTACACTTTTCAACTTGAGAATGCATCCAATGACATCGAAGTGATCCTCTCTGGCGGAACAGGGGATGCCGATCTTTATGTCAGAGCCGGTGAGGCCCCCACTTTTAGTCAATTTGACTGCCGTCCTTATCAAGCAGGTAATGATGAAACTTGTAATTTACCCGCGGCAGAAGCGGGCATTTATTGGGTAATGCTGCACGCTTGGTCAGCCTATGACAACGCCAGGTTAATGGTGCAATCGACAGCCACGCCCCCAAACCAACTACCCATTGCCGATTTTTCCGCTCAGATTATTTCGGGGGTTGCCCGTTTCAACAGTACCAGTGTGGATAACGACGGTCACATCACTCAATGGCTGTGGGATTTTGGCGACGGTCATCAAGCCCAAGGTGAAAATGTCATTCACAAATACACTCAATCGGGGGAATATCAAGTCACGCTTGAGATCAAAGACAATTTGGCTGGCAGTGGCACTAGCGTCCAATCATTTGTGATTAATGTTACAAATGTTCATTTACCCAAATGAAATAAAGCTATCCGCTAAAACGGGCTAAAACCCTCCCATGGAGAGAATTCACTCCCCTTTAAGCATGCCAACATTATTGAATGTTGGCATGCTTATCTTTTATATCGCTAAATCAATATAAAATGACACAGAAAGCCACTAACACCTTTCTATAACAAAGAAAACTGACGATACTTTATCGTCCTAAAAAGCTTCATTACTCCCTACTGCCCAGTATATTCAGCCGTACCTTGTGCGCCATGAAAACAACCGATAAATTCATTACTCTGTGTCGACTGAGCGTGGTAATGGTAACCTCTGAGTGCATCCGTATGGCCGTTACATTCATCTAAATCAGTGGCCGCTTCACCTTGACTGTTAAACTCATCATAAAGACCATACCCATCAAGTAAAAACCCAATCAATGATGCATGTCCGTCAACTTGCTCAACCTTCGCCATACACTCAGTGACACCATGATAATGATAACCTTCATTTGGGTTGATATGGGCGGCACAAGGATCGAAAGCAGCAATAGTATAAGCGGATAATATTCTATCAAAGGGCGCCGGAATGGATAATGCGACCCCATTGAGTGCTAACCCCAAAAACTCACTGCCAGTATAAACACTATCAAACTCTGAACCGCTTAACTCAACAGGTTTAGTGGGAATTAAAAAGGTCACCGAAATTCCTCCTTCACTATTTAACGCATTAAAAGTATCTTCCATTTCACATTGAATACAGTAATTATAATACTCATCCGTTGTGGCTTTTATGGCAGCTTGGCAACTTTCAGCGCTTCGCGTTACATTCACTTCGCCTGAATCAATATCATAGAGCTGCCAAAAATCATCATCATAAAATGTCGCCAAGTTTTTAATAAACTCCCCCGTCAATGGGTAAACGCTCTCATGACTATCATCAAACCATATGCCGCTGTCACTGCCATCATCATAAATGGTATCAGGACAATAAGGCCCCATATCATGATTGCTCGGCACACCTGTCACGACCAGTTCATAGCAAGTGGTCACAGTCCCATCGCTTAACGTGCAAGTCACTAAGGTCGCTTCTTGTAATAACGCCCCCTCAGTAAAAAACTCAGGGGTAATATGGCTGATATTTAAAGTCTGCTCATTCTTATCATGATGACAAGCAGACAAAACTGCCGATATAACAACCGACATCACTACCGACATTGCCATAATTACAAGAGTTTTCACAAGCATAGGTATCCTTTTATTCATCTTTTTCTTTTCAGATTTATCCATTGATAACATCAAGAATAGTCAATGGGTAAAAAAAGAATGCAGCCATAGCATAACTATCACGGATAAAGTGGATGAAATTTAGAGAAAATAGAAATGAAAACAAAAAAGATCAACCATATAGGTTAATCTTTTAATTAAGGACGGAAAAATTAAACGTTTAATTCATTGAAACACCTACTTTACTGCCAGTTTCTAAATCCACTTGGTATAGTCCACTGAATACAATAGAAAAAAACTGCCCCAATGCATTAACATCGATAGCATTGGCACTTACATCAATATTGATATAATTGCATTTTTTCGTATCAAAGTTATATTGCATAAATTGAGAACTATTCAACAAAAGTGCATTATTCTCTTTATTAAAAGAGAGAGAATATAAAATATCATCACCAAAAACCCTCCCTTCACATGAATCAAATATTTTTACTACTTGATTTGTTTTTAAATCCAATTGTAAAACATGGTTTCGATTTTCACTGATCATATAAATAATTTGATTTTCTTGATCTAAACTAGCCGTATCAATACCTTTTAAATTTTCAACTAATGCAGATGAAGTAACTAAACTTCTCTCACCTGTGGATAAATCAATGGCTAATAAGTTTCCTATCGAACTATCAAATGCTAATAACCGATTATTTTCGTTATCTAACATTATACTGCTTAAATTGTTAAATAAAATACCTCCACCATTAAACTGGCTGGTTAATATGAATTGAGTCTTCTTATTTAAATCAATCGCTATCACTTTCTCATAGTTATTTATATAGATAATTTGTGAGTCCTGGTCAAAGACCATTCCATATAAGTCCCAATAGGACACTCCATCTAATTCATAAATATTTTCTCTTAAACCTGTGTTCAAATCTATTTCCATTAATTTAACAGTCTCACTGTTGTCATCATATTTATTTAAGGTATAAGCAATATTTTTATTATCATCAATAGCAATATTAGAAGGGAATACTAATAAGTCCCCCCCTCCCACATTATCACTGATAAATTTAGACCGATCACCTGACTTCAAGTCTACTTGCATTAATATATTCAAGTCATGATCACTTAAATAAAGTTGGTTATTGACAACATCAATATCAGTATAGTTTATTTGTTGAATGGCTAAATCACCTACATCTTCATCTTTAGATACTATAGAGATAATCCCTGTTTCTAAATTAATCCTCTCAATACTGTCCCTACCAAAAACAACCACATTATTATTATCATCTACATTAATATTCATCATATTTAAGCTAGTATAAGTCTCTAAAGGCCACATATTGATGCCATCATAATCAATAAACAATAAACGACTCCCGAGCCAATTATCATCAAGTACGACAAAACCATAGGAAGAGTAAGCAAAATCATGAGTATAGACATATTGATTATTAAGTGTTTTCTCATCAAACACCACAACGAATTCCATAGTATCCATATTGAGCTTTAACATCATATTCTTGATAGCAGATGTTCCATCATCTAGTAGATACTTGAATAAAATAAAGAGCGCTTCTTTCTCTTGTGAAAAGTCGACTCTATGAACCCACCCATAAGACCATAAGTCAGTATCAACCGCTAGCGTATAATTCATCAGTAATTCACTTCGAGCAGTGACTGGAGAAATAGCAACCACTCGTAACTCATATTCCTCATTGTCAACATATAAAATGCTATCCGTTTTCTCTTGATAACTAATTGGAATGTTATATGAACTAATTCCAGAAGCCTTAAAACGATAAATAGCTTTTGTTGCTAAATCAACTTCAAAAAACTCTCCCGCTCCTTCATGAATAAACATACGACTAGACATATTATCAATCACAAATGGGCTATTGGCTGAAATAGATTCATTCATAATAGTCAATTCAGCCGCTTTTATATTAATATTCCCGTATATATCTTCAGTTTCAATCAACACAGTTTCATCAACCGATGACATATAATCAACCTGCCATTTCACCTGCTGACTGTCACTATTTTCACTAACAATGAATTCGGCATCCACACCATTCACTCTCACGGCTTTTACACCAACAACATCATTTGCCACACCTGTAATCGTAATTCTGTCTCCACTCGCTCGAGATGTTTTCAGTGGAAACTCGACAATCACTGTAGGTGCATCATCATCATTCGGAAACAATTTAGCAAAAGCCACATTCACCTCACAATCATTTGATATTGTATCAATGGTGTAAGTATTGTCACTCAGTACGCCAGCACAACCTGATACTTGTTCAATTTCAAAGCCATCATTCTGGGTGATTGTAAAGACCGCAGGCTCATCTCCCTTGGTATGCAAAGTACTGGGTGAAATGCTCCCGCCCGCATTCGCAACGGTGGATACGGTATATAGCATCTCAGTAAAAATGACATTGACTGCACAATCATTTGATACAGTATCAATGGTGTAAGTATTGTCATTCAGTACGCCACCACAACCTGATATTTGCTCTATTTCAAATCCATCATCTTGGGTGATCGTAAAAACAGCGGGGACTTTACCATCAGTATCAAGACTGGTTGGCGCAATTTGTCCACCTGCTGTCGTCGTGGTCGATACCGTGTACTTGGGGCTGGTGATCTCAGTGTCAAGATCATTATCTGTAATAGTAGTGTTATTCGAATCATCAGAACCTCCACCACAACCAGCTAGTAATAAAGCTGCTAAAATTAATGGATATTTAATGCTTTCCCTCATGACATTCCCTTGCACATTATTATTTTGGCCGCGAATTCTATCACAACAAATAAAAACCACAAACAACAAACACCCAACACAAAACACACATAAAACTCTATTACGTAACGTTTTTGTGAATGAATATCATTTAATCAAATAGACAGCAAAACAACAGCACTGTTGCTTCGATTTAAGCTTTGTTTGAGTATCATGGGCAACCATGAGGAGTCGTGGAAAAACATGGAAAGATCACATGACTCACACGTATAGCTAGCTCGTATTGCTACTAAATATAAGTGAAAAGTGAACTACTGATGAGCACACACGCAACGAAAAAACATCAGGCACAAGCACCAAAAAGAGCAGTTGCGTTCTATTTTTCATGGGTGTTATGGCAGATATCTACAACGGGTATTATGGTAAATATAAGATAAATATACCCTATAATTAATAATGCTATCTATACTATATAAATACAGTAATATTTTACCAATAAGAAAACAATGAAAAGAAAAGCAACAGGAATAAATACAAAACAGAAAAATGTAGCAAAACCATTTTTTATATTTATTTTCAATGTGTTATACTTTTGGTGTTGAGTGGGTCGGTTATTTTTATAATGGAGAATGGATTATTCATGGACCAACTGATACAGACATTGTTGAATATTCTATATACATTTTACATGCAGCAACGAGTTCTATATTACTATTATTCTGGTTATTTCAAGTTACCTTAGGATACTCTAATTTAAATAAAGCAAAACCATTAAATAAAAAATTCATAAAGTAAATGGTTATTTTGTAGTTCTATCTATAATAGTTGCTTCCATAATAACATGCATAAATTTATATGATATGTATGAAAAAGATTATCAGGCTAGATTCACTTTAATTGAAGTGCTTCATTTATCTGTTACTTCTATAGGTGGAACATCTTTTATTATTTATGGCATTTATTTGTCATCAAAAAGATGCTATAACCTTCACTTAGATAACATACTATTTGGGTTATTAATTTTTTCATCAGTAGGAATTATAAGAATAATTGAATATCCTCTTTACCTTACAGTTAAAGATTGGGTTGGTTTAGAAGCTTTTAATTATATAAAAGTTACTCCATAAGTATTAAGTCAACCGTATTAAGGAAACCCCACTACACACAAATTAACTTATGATAAATCAGAAAGCTAAGTCACCAAAAACAAGGCTTAAGCACCGCAAGATGCTCAAAAAATGCTTTAATACTGCTAAATGATGATTTTTAGCACCAAAACCATCAATCAAAATAATACGAAAAAGTGACCTCATCGCACAAATAAAACACATGTTCGAGTTAACTGTATTAGTTTCGACTTGATCTGACATCAAATAACCGTTTTAGAGGGCTTCGATCACCTTAAAAATACTCACAACAAAAGTCGAATATGGCACTAGCTTTGATCAATTAACTCATTTATTTTTAAGCCATTAATCTATTAACTATTTTCTTATCGCCACATCACCCATTTAAACTTAAACCCACTCCATCATTCGATCTGAGCCATATCATGCACACTCATATTAATCATGACCCTTTTTTACTTCATCAATATACTTAAGCAGGAATGCTAATGCGCGAACATATATTTAACTCACTATAATTAGACCATTGAGACTAAAACATCATCAAATATTTATTGCTAGGCCATCAAGTAAGGTATAAATAACACCTTAACAGGACAATGAAATGGATAAAAAATCTGCTCTACAATATAACAATGAAAGTGAATGGCAATATATCAGAGGCAAGCACTTACTGGCATTGGCTTCTCCAAAGACAGGTGAAACCGTCATCGATTTAGGCTGCGGCACGGGCAAGTTAACTCAAAAGCTTGCTCATTGTGTCTCGCCAAAAGGACAAGTTATCGCGATTGACCCCGATCCAAACAGATTGGATATCGTCAAGCATTATCACTGCAATACAAAGTTACCAATCAATTTTATTCTAGGCAGCGACAACACACTCTGTGATATCAAAACTGATTCCATTGATCTTATCTACTCAAACTATGTGATCCATTGGATAGACAACAAACTTGCGCTGCTGCAAAATGCCCATCGCTGTTTAAAAGAAGAGGGACGATTTGTCATGGAGCTTGTGGGGGAATTGCCAACTTTCATTACGAACATCACCAAACTGACCGAAGATCATGGTCAAAGGTTATTAAGCCGTTTTCATTGTTTATCCTATGTTGAGTGGGAAGCATTATTGCAACAAAATCACTTTACCATTGAGCATATGGACTGGATAAAACTGGATTACACTTTTTCAGATCTGGAACATTTTTTTAGTTGGTGGGAGTCCACAACCCATGGCACATTTCAAAGAAGTATGCTTTCAGAACACGCCTTACTATCATTAGCAACAACTTACCCACAGAAAGTCACTTTTTCAGGCTACTCGTTGCAAAGTAAAGTACGCAAAAGTCAAGTGCGCAAAAGCAGATAATCAAAAATTCAATTTAAAATAATTTTGCTCTATCTTGCTCTAAGCAGGTTACCTAGAGCTTAACATATCTCACATCGACAAATCGATTTTAAAGCTGGATCCCTTTTTAGCCCTTTGTGAGTGGGAACTCACGTCGTTTAATTAAGCAAAGCTTGATACAAAAAAGTAAAATCTGCCTTCATTCAAAGGCTCCTTTCAACTTGTTTATCCATCAACCCATACTTTATTCGAGTCAAGTATGCCGCTTTACATTGGGCTATCACGTTCCCCATAACAATCAAGAATAAACCTAAAGTGGAATAACCTGTCCATTGATAACCTTCAAAGAGGCTAGAGACTATCAGTGCAACAATGGGTGTCAAGACTAAAACATAAGCGGCACTATGAGCACCAATACGATTAACCAGCACGAGAAAAAGTGTAAAGCCAAGCACTGAAGCTGGGATCGCTAAATAAAATAAACTTCCAAGATACAAAGGAGAAAAATCAATCGTAAAAGGAAGCCCTTGAAGCAATATCATCAACAATAATGCTGCGCAGCCATAAAACATGGCATAAGTCGTCGCCGTGTAAGGCTGTAATTGCGCGCGAGTATGGCGTATGCTAAGCATATTTCCCATTGAAAAACACCAAGTCCCTAACAGGGATAATGCTATTCCTGTTAGCATATCCTCGGTCAATGTGGCCGCTTTAAGATCATGAACAAACAATAAGCTTATGCCAGTTAACCCCACCAGCATCCCTAACCAAAAGTAACCATTGGTCTGGGTTTGAAAAAATATTTTACCCTGCAGCGCATTAAAAATCGGGGCGCTTGCCATGATCACCGCCGTTAATCCACTGGGAATATATTGAGTGGCGTAATAAAACGCAATAAAATTAAAGCAAAATAAGCATAATCCTTGTAATAAAAGAGATTTATGATGCTTGCATTTAACCTCTTGCAATTTATTAAAGCATTTTCCCACAATAAAAAGCACTGTCCCCGCTAAGGCAAAACGATAGAAAATGGACACTAAAATGGCCACATCCCCTTGCTGCCATTTTATCGCAATCCAAGACAACCCCCAAAGCAACACCATGAGTACATATAACAACATCGACATTTAAATTTACTCCAACCACTTTATAACAATCATTGTCCCAATAAGGGCCTAAATTTAAATAGAAAATGAAAAGAGTAAACTTATATCCATACATTCTGCTGTGCCGTAAGCTCTCCACCCGCATCACCTGTATTGACCACTCCTTTGGGCTCGATCAACATTATTTGGCATTCATTCAATGCATAAGGTTTATGCTCAACGCCTTTTGGTACGACATACATCTCTCCTGCTGCTAACGAGATCTGAGTATCTTTTAAGGCAATCGTCATTTCCCCCTTCATCACAATAAACACTTCGTCTGTATCATCATGACTGTGCCAAGTAAACTCACCTTTTATTTTGACCAGCTTAAACTGGTATTGATTCATTTCTGCGATGACTTTGGGTGACCAATAATCAGAAAATAAAGATAACTTCTCTTCAAAATTAATTGCCTTATTTGTACTGCCTTCATTGACTCGTATCGGATTGGTTGTGTTGTTTGATACAGCATTTATGTTACGACCCATTGCACTTTCCACTTCATTGTTAATATCCAATCACGTCATTATTGCTAAGCTTAACCACTCGCTCTATCAAGATATTGAGAAAACTAACACGATATTGCGCTTTACTTGCAATAGGCCTACTATCAATCCTTCTTTCATATTGATAGCCATAAAAAATAGTCATAAGATTAGGATATGAAAACAAGTCATTCAAAAGTGCTCAGTTTTGAGCAGTCAGAAAAAGTATGTGTCAGACAATTATCCCTCGGCTCTAATTTATCTTGGGCACAATACCAAAACGAGAAAGAACGTCTTTTTTACAATAATCACCACCAGCACACCTTAAGCATGTATTTAGCCGGAGGGTATGAAACCCATCGCACCGACATGCAATCAGCCCCCGGCGGCCCTGGCCGCTTTTGTTTGATGCCACAAAATTGTGAAAGTCATTGGCAATTAGGCGACACGCAACAATTTATGCATTTGTATTTTGATGATGATTATTTAAAGCAGTTGGCAATAACCGTGTTTGACTGGGATCCCAGACAGATCGCCGTTCCCGAATTAACCTTTTTTGAAAACCCAACCTTAGAAGCCTTGTTTCGACACCAAATGGCCACAATAAACTGGGATCCCACTGCTCAGCTCATGATGAAGCAATTCAGTGATAGTATTCTCATCAGTTTATTGCAAAGCCAACAATCTATGCCTAATATCATAGGCTTAAAAGGCGGGCTATCACCCAAAGTAAAACGGATCGTTACTGATTTCATGCAGGCGCATTTTCATCGACAAGTCTATTTACATGAGCTCGCCACATTGGCCCAATTAAGTGAATATCATTTTTGCCGTATGTTTAAACACAGTTTTGCCATGACGCCTCAGGCTTATTTATGCCAATTACGATTACAACACGCACAAACGTTAATTAAAGCCAATGCACACAATTTAAGTGATATTGCCCTAAACTGTGGTTTTGCTAACCAAAGTCACATGGGCCGTTATTTCAAAAAGGCCCTAGGCCTCAGCCCCAGTGCCTTCAAACGCCTACATGTTTAAAATAAAAGGTAACATTACATCCATGACCACAAAAAGATGGACGCCAATGCACTTATAAATATGTTATCTTTCTCCCATTAAGACACTTCTCACCTTCCACTGTTTATAGGGACAGATTTCATGAAAAAGCTGGCGATATTTGTTGATGTACAAAATATTTATTACACCTGTCGTCAGGCCTATGGCCGTCAATTCAACTATCGCAAACTCTGGCAACACTTAAGCCATGAAGGTGAAATTTGCCATGCCACCGCTTACGCCATTCATAAGGGCGATGATGGTCAGCTGAAATTTCAAGATGCATTGAAACACATAGGCTTTGACGTGAAACTCAAACCTTTTATTCAACGCAGTGACGGCTCTGCCAAAGGTGACTGGGATGTGGGGATCACCATAGATATCATGGAAGCGGCCAGTGAAGTGGATAAAATCATTTTATTGTCGGGTGACGGTGACTTTGATTTATTATTGCTCAAAGTCTATCAAAAATATGGGGTTGAAACTCAAGTCTATGGCGTGCCGAGTTTGACGGCTAAGTCATTAATTGATGCTGCTGCTCAATACCATAGTATCGATGAAAGCATGCTTTTATAAGTATCATTTTATAATGCTCATGCATTATTTCACTCGCCGAACAACCACTTTTTCTGATTTATCTTTTTTATCATGAGAAAAGCCATATAAATCGGTTTTATATTGCATTGCAATGTCAGACCACAAAAAGCGCTGCTTTTTGGCATTTCGCTGCATGGTTTGCCATTTACGGCTGCCAATACACGCCATTGCTTTATCAAAAGTCGTTAACAACTGCTCAATTTGCTCTTTTAGCCCTGCCCCTTTAAAAACAAAACCTGTTTTACTGCTAACCGTATCTTTGAGGCCACCGACACCATGAACCAAACAAATTTGTCCTTGTCTCATGGCCAACATTTGGCTGATCCCGCAAGGTTCAAAAGAGCTTGGCATTAAAAACAAGTCTCCCGATCTGAACAGGCAATCCGCAAGCGTTTCATCATAACCATCAAGAAAAATAAACTGATGATATTTAGCAGCAAGCATTTTAAATTCTTGTGCAATCCTTTCATCACCACTGCCAATAAAGACAAATAGCCCATTGGGCCGCGCCAATGAAAACTGCACTAATAAAGCCTCAAGTACCGATACGGCGTTGGGTTTTGAATGAGAAGGTTGGCGCAGTATTAGCACTTTTTGATCGGTTAATCGACCCACAGATGTCATAAGAAAATCCGGTTGCCACCCCATCTGTAACTGCCGCCATAGGCTTGATATGCGATGCAATGCGATACTATCGATAGGACTCACATTATTGCGTCTGGCCCCCCAGAATAATAGCGCTTGCTCAATTAACACTAGCAACTTGACCACATTCTGCCATTGAGCACAGTTAGATTGCCAAGGGTTCATTGCTAAAGACGTTGAACGCTTTTTTGGCTCAAGATCTTGAGGTTTTAAAAGAGTATTCTCATCACAATCATCATGTTTTAATGAAGTGCCAGCAGAGAAAGCATGACTTAATAATGCCCACTCACGTCTTAATGCAGACTGCAAAGGCTCACTTAAAGGCAATTCAGGCTCATCATATACGCATGCATTTAAAATCCCCACTAACTGACCTTGTTTCTTTTTTAAGCGCAAATCGGCTTCAAGCCCTTCACCGCCAAAAAAACCCATGTGATGGTTCGAAGGCTTGACCACTTCTTTAGCATAGCTTTTAGACACTAAATGCACCTTATTCGATAAGCGAATGGCAGCGCGCATAGGGTTGATACAATCGAGAAAATTCACATCAATAATTTGACTTTTTTGTTCAGCGCTCAGTCCGGCATAGAGCTCAGGATACCAAGTGGCTAAGGCATCGGGATCATTATCGAGTGGCCGTATGCCTTGCAAGGCTAAATTATGAATAGAGAACACACAAGGTATGGCTTGTAATAATAAATAATGGGGATCAAACGCCCTTAACAAAGCAAACATTCCCATGTGCCAATCATGTAAATGCACACAATCAGGCAGCTCTAGCATTCCCGCCTTTAATGCCGTCGCAACACACTGACAAAAAAAAGCAAACTTTGTCGCATCTTCAGCAAAAGGGCGATAGGCCTGACCATGATAATAAATACTCCCTTGATCATTGGTTAATTTATCATGCTCAACAAAATAAATCTTGCAGCTTGCCACCTTAGGATGGAGTAAACTAAAAAGGGTTACCGTGAATGTCTCGCCAGCAAAAGAGACAGTGAACGACCCTAAGATCTGTGCATTGCTCGATTGAGCAAGAAAACCATAACTTGGCATAATCACATCGGTCTTGATCTTTTGCGACATTAATGCTTTAGGTAAATCACGAATAACATCCGCCATTCCCCCTACCTTTGCCCCAGATATCGCCCCATTTTCCGCCGCCAACATCAAAACGCTTTTCACTGCTGCTCCTCATTTATTAATTAACTACTCATTAATTAACTATTAATCAATTTGTTATTAATCAAAACCTGTAGACAAGCCCAGCATTTCTCGAGTGACAAGCACAGTCCCTTTAGGTGTCACTCTAAAGCCCCGAGCTTTATCATGCTCCTTGTCATAACCAATCACTGTACCCTCAGGGATCACACTGCCGCGATCGATAATGGCATTTTTAATTCTACAGTGCCTTAAAACCACCACATCCGGTAAAATGACTGAGTCTTCTACCTCAGAATAAGAGCAGACTCGCACTTCATTGAACAACACGCTACGCCTTACTATCGACCCTGAAATAATGCAGCCCTCAGACACCACAGAATCTAACGCCATGCCACGGCGCCCATCATCATCAAACACGAACTTGGCCGGAGGGAGTTGTTCTTGATATGTCCAAATAGGCCATTTAGAGTCATATAAATTCAATGCAGGTGTCGGCGATAATAACTCAAGATTGGCTTGCCAAAATGCATCCAGTGTTCCCACATCACGCCAATAGGCTTTTTCATCACCAAAATGGCTACGAAACTTATGGGCATAAACTTGATGCTCGGCTATCACACTGGGAATAATGTCTTTACCAAAATCACGGCCGGAGCGTTCGTTTTGCGCATCTTTTTTCAATTGTTCAAATAAAAAAGAGGTATTAAAAACATAATTGCCCATAGAGGCTAAACACATTTCAGGATCATCAGGTAAAGCTTTGGGAATGGTAGGTTTTTCTTCAAATCCAAGAATTCTATTTTCATCATCAACCTCAGCAACACCAAATGCATTCGCAGCCTCTGTCACTGGCACCTCTAAACAAGAAATGGTCATATCGGCACCAGAGCGTTCATGGGTGGCTAACAACCCCGCATAATCCATACGATAAACATGATCGCCAGAGAGAATGATCACATATTTAGGCAACTCATATCGAATAATATCAATATTTTGAAAAACTGCATCGGCTGTCCCTTGATACCAATTATCAGAATAACGCTGAGAAGCGGGTAAAATTTCAACCGATTCACCTAACTCCTTCTTAAAGTGCCCCCAGCCTCGCATAACATGGCGGATCAATGAATGAGATTTATATTGCGTCACCACGCCTACTCGCCTGATCCCTGAGTTAATGCAATTAGATAAAGTAAAATCGATGACTCGAAATTTGCCACCAAAATATAAAGCAGGCTTAGCTCGCCAGTCAGTTAATTCATGTAATCGGCTTCCTTTGCCGCCCGCTAAAATGAGCGCATAGGTTTCTCGAGTTAAATTACTGATATAACGCGGAGTAGGATTAGGCATCTTCTCTCTCTTATTGCGAAATAAATAATAACATTCAACTGCATTATAGTTTGGTAAACACCGATCAGATGATCACTAACACATTTTAAACATGCCAAATATCATCCCGATAAGCTGCGATGGTGGCATCACTGGAAAAACCGCCACTGTTGGCTGTATTGCGAATACTCAGCTGAGTCCAACGTGTTTTATCCAAATACGTTCGAGAAACCGCTTGTTGAGCCAGCCTAAAGCTCTCAAAATCGGCGGCAGTCATCCAAGGCTCATCACAAGATTCGATGGCATGTATGATAGGGTCAAAAATCCCCGGCTCTAGCAAATTAAAATGCCCACTTTTCAATAAATTTAATACCTCAAATAATTCAGGGGATCGTTCGATAAACTCTTGAGGTTGATAATGAGATCGCAAGTGAGCAACCTCTTCTGCATTCATGCCAAAAAGGAAAAATGCATCGTCACCCACAGCGTTTAATATTTCAATGTTGGCGCCATCGAGTGTCCCTATGGTTAAAGCGCCATTCATCATAAACTTCATATTACCTGTCCCTGACGCTTCTTTTCCTGCTGTGGATATTTGCTCAGAAAGATCTGCTGCAGGACAAATTTTCTCCATGGCCGTGACATTGTAATTGGGTAAAAAAGCAAAACGTAAATACGGCCGCATCAATGGCTCACTATTGACCATCTCTGCAACATTATTCGCCAGTTTCACAATCAATTTCGCCATGGCGTAACCTGGCGCAGCTTTACCCGCAATCAACACACAACGCGGTACCATGTTATCAACATTGCCCTTCAACACTTGTTGATATAAATAAATCACATGTAAAATATTCAGCAGTTGCCGCTTATATTCATGAATGCGTTTCACTTGCACATCAAATAACATCTCTGGGGCAAAGTCGACACCACACTCTTCTCGAATAAGCTGAGCTAAATCCACTTTATTTTGTTGTTTTATCTCACGCCATTGCTGTAAGAATGCATCATCATTTAAAAAATCTTTTAACCCTTTCAGTAAAGTTAGATCTTCTATCCATTTCCCCCCCAGTCTTTGATCCAGTAATTTTGATAATCTTGGATTACTAAATGACAACCAACGTCTAGGCGTGACGCCATTGGTTTTATTATTAAACTTTTCAGGCCATAAAGCATAAAAATGTTGAAATAATCCTGATTTTAATAATTGAGTATGTAGCCCAGCGACACCATTAACGGAAAAGCTGGCCACAATGGCCAAATAAGCCATGCGAATGCTCGGCTCACCATGGTTGTCAATAATGGACATTTGCGTCAACTTGTCAGCTTCACCAGGCCAATGGTGAGCAACAAGGTTAAGGTAACGTGCATTGATCTCATAAATAATGTCTAAAATTCTAGGTAGAATGACTTCAAACATACGCACAGGCCAACATTCTAAGGCTTCAGGTAATAGAGTGTGATTGGTGTACGCCATACAGCCAGAGGTGATCTGCCACGCTTCATTCCAACCTAAATCATAATGATCCATCAAAAGCCGCATTAATTCAGGAACAGCAATAGCGGGATGAGTATCATTTAACTGCATGACATTTAGCCGAGCGAAATCAGTAAAATTCACACCATAGTTTTTCACCCAAGTATTTAAAATATCTTGTAAACTGGCTGAAGAAAGAAAATATTGCTGCCTTAACCTTAATTCTTTTCCATTCTCACTACTGTCATTAGGGTATAACACCATAGTGATTTGTTCAGCCAAATTTTTATGGGCAACCGCCTCGGTATAGTCACCTTGATTAAACTCTTCTAAGTCAAAACCTTCAGTGGCTTGCGCCTTCCATAAGCGCAAGGTATTCACTCGATTGTTACGATAACCCGGCACGGGCACATCATAAGCCACTGCAATCACATCTTGTGTATCAACCCAAGCATGATGATGACGGCCTTCATGATCGATATGAACTTCAGAGCGCCCATAAAACGGCACCAATACATTATGGTTTGATGCAATCACATCCCAAGGATGCCCCCCTTTCAACCAGCGATCGGCTTGCTCAACTTGGTAACCATTAACTATTTTTTGCGTGAACATGCCATATTCATAACGGATCCCATACCCTGTGACAGGCAAATCCATACAGGCACAACTGTCCAAAAAACACGCCGCTAGTCGACCTAAGCCGCCATTTCCCAATCCCGCATCGTGCTCAAGCGTCTCCAATTGCGCTAAATTCACTCGGTATTCTTGTACGACTTGCTCAGCTTCTTCGGTTAATCCTAAATTTAACAAGGTATTGCCGAGCGCTCGACCCATTAAAAATTCCAAAGAAAGATAAGCCACTTGCTTACGTTGTGCTTGAGTGTCTTGAAAACGCGTTCTGCGCCAATCATGCATCATTTGCTCTTTGACGCTCAACGCTAATGCATGAAACAAATCATAAGGATTATTTTCATCTCGGCTTAGTCCATTTATCACCACTCGCTTAAACGTCGCCGTTAAAGGATCGCAACTATTACAATGAGGATAATCGACAAATTCTTTCTTAGGTGATTTACTCGCGTTTTTATTGTCTTGCTTCGTCTCTGTCGGTAATGTCATTGGCTTGACAGGCGTTTTACTTGAATCATTATGGTGAACAGTCATTCATTTTCTCCTATTCGATAGGCATGAAATAGCATCAAACTACGATCTTGAAGTTGATACACTTGCTCATTGTTCTCTCCCTTAGACTCTATTGCTTCATAACCAGTATCATGGGTATATAAAACACATTGCCATGCTTGAAAACCTGCAAGCTGTGGTAAAATAAAAGGTAATGCACTTAATTCATTATTAAGCATTAATAGTAAAGCTTGTTGCTGACTGTCACTGCCTTCCAGTTTACCGCTTATCACAACACTCAATGTCCGAGTCTGAGTTTCACTCCATAATTGTTTCGTCATCGGCATTCCCTGACGACAATACCAATCTAAACCCGGCGCTTTGTCATTCATACTGTGATGCACATATTCAACATGGCACAACAGGGGAAAACGTTTACGAATACGAATTAATTTTTGAGTAAAACAAAACAACGCATCTGAGTATGGCGTATTTGTCCAATCTCGCCAGCTTAAATGATTATCTTGGCAATAAGAGTTGTTATTACCTGCTTGAGTACGGCCCACCTCGTCTCCAGCAAGCAATAGAGGCACGCCTTGAGATAGAAAAAGTGAGGTTAATAAATTGCGACATTGCCTCGCTCTCACTCGGTTAATATCTTGATCGCATGTTTTCCCTTCTTCACCATAATTATGACTAAAATTTTCTTGGCGACCATCACGGTTATCTTCAAGGTTGGCTTCATTATGCTTATGGTCATAACTGACTAAATCCCATAAGGTAAACCCATCATGACAAGTAATAAAATTAATGCTACTGGCAGGGGGTTTGCCCCCATGCTCAAATAAGTCACTAGAGCCATGAAATCGCCTCGCAAATTCAGGTAACATGCCAGCATCTCCTCGCCAAAAACGCCGCATTGTGTCTCTAAATCTGTCATTCCATTCACTCCAGGCAATGGGAAAATTCCCCAGTTGATAGCCCCCTGGGCCTAAATCCCAAGGCTCGGCCATTAATTTCACTTGGCAAAGAACGGGATCTTGCGCAATGGCCTTAAAAAAACCCGCACTGAGGTCAAATCCATGAAGCTCTCTTGCTAATGTCGCCGCCAAATCAAAACGAAAACCATCAACCCCCATGACCTCCACCCAATAACGTAAAGAGTCCATCACTAACTGCAACACGCGTGGATGAGCCAAATTCAAAGTATTGCCGCAGCCAGTGTCATTGATATAATAACGAGGATCACTGGCCACTAAACGATAATAGCTAACATTATCAATACCTTTAAAACTATATGTCGGCCCTAATCGATTGCCTTCCGCGCTGTGATTATAAACAACATCTAGAATCACCTCGATGCCAGCTTCATGAAGCCGTGTCACCATATGCCTAAATTCACACACATCGTTATTGACTAAATACTCATGATGCGGAATAAAAAAACCAATACTGTTGTAGCCCCAATAATTCGTCAGGCCTTTGTGATGCAAAAATGATTCATCAAAAAAAGATTGGACAGGCATGAGTTCAACACTTGTCACCCCTAAATCCACTAAATATTGGATCACTTGCTCGTCACATAAACCTAAAAATGTCCCTTTTAAGGCTTGCTTTAAATGAGGGTGCTGCTGAGTAAAACCTTTAACATGTAATTCATATAGAATATTGCTTGATAGACGCTGCGCTTTATTACTCGGTACTTTTTCTTTGTTTACAGGGGGAATAGGTAATAAATGACGATGATCGACGACTTTACACTTAGGCATATAAGGCGCACTGTCACGGGTATCAAAAGATAAATCATCCTCGTCATGACCTTCATCGTGTATGTGAGCATATAAACTCGCATCTTCTTTTTGGTGACCATGAAATTGTTTTGCATAAGGATCTAATAACAATTTATGCCGATTAAAACGGTGACCTAGCAAGGGCTGATAGGGACCATCAACTCGATAAGCATACAGTGTTTGGCTATTGGCACCCTTAACATAGCCATGCCAGGTATCTTGAGTTTTCATTGGCAAAGGCAACTGTGCTAATTCTTGCTGACCGCTTTCATCAAACAAACACAGTATCACTTCAGTCGCATGGGCTGAAAAAAGTGCAAAATTGACTCCCTCATCATCGATTGTTGCTCCTAATGGATAGGCCCTACCTTCACTGATCTCCATTTTTGCTCCTTCAAAACCTTAACCTTATTAGACTTAGTAATGAAATGGTTTGAGATGCTTTAGCATTCTTATTGTTTTTCATTGCTTTTCATTGACAGTAGGCGCGAGAATTAAACACCCTGATGGTGGCACAGTAATTAACGCACTTTGTGCCATGTTCTGATAGGGCTCATCAATAGGAAAAATATACCCCTCATTGCCTTTGTTTGAGCCGCCGTAATACTTGCTGTCACTGTTGAGTAGCTCAGAATAAATTCCATTTTTAGGTAAACCAATTCGATATTGCTCTTTCACATCGGCCAACATATTAACGACAAAAACAAGGTGACTATTCACATTCTTACCAAAACGAACAAACACAAAAATACTGTCTATGTGGTTATCACAATCTAACCATTGAAAACAGCTTCCTTGATCTTCATTATCAAATAAAGCGCTGTGAGATGAATAAAGATGATTGAGATCTTTCACCCAAGCTTGTAATCCTTTATGGGGTTCATAAGCCAATAATGACCAGTCTAGCTCCCTGTCATGGCTCCATTCCTGACGCTGACCAAATTCGCCCCCCATAAACAACAGCTTTTTACCCGGATGTCCCCACATAAAACCATAATAACAACGCAATGTAGCGAACTTTTGCCAATCATCACCAGAAATTTTATCCAATAAAGCGCCTTTTCCATGAACGACTTCATCATGACTTAAAGACAAAATAAAGTGCTCATTAAAGCAATAAATTAAACTAAACGTCATCTCATTATGATGATAATGCCGATAAATGGGATCCCGTTTTAAATAACTTAAAGTGTCATTCATCCAGCCCATATTCCACTTAAAGCCGAAACCCAGTGCCTTATCATTTTGAAATGTAGGATGGGTCACTCCCTGCCAAGCAGTCGACTCTTCCGCTATCATGACAACGCCAGGAAAATCTTGATAAACAACCTGATTCAATTGCCGCAGAAACGCAATGGCCTCTAAATTTTCATTCCCTCCCCATTGATTGGGTCGCCATTGTTCAGGCTTTCGACTGTAATCTAAGTACAGCATAGAAGAGACAGCATCGAGCCTAAGCCCATCAAAGTGGAATTCTCGCAGCCAATAACACGCATTACTCAACAAATAACTTTTCACTTCTGAACGGTCATAGTTATAAATTAAGGTATTCCAGTCTGGATGCTCTCCTTTTTGAGGATCTGCATGTTCAAATAAGCAAGTGCCATCAAAGTTGGCTAATCCATGGGGATCTTTAGGAAAATGGGCAGCCACCCAATCTAAAATCACAGCAATGCCAGCTAAATGGCATGCATCAATAAAACGCTTTAACCCAGTGGGATCGCCAAATCGATAAGTCGGTGCAAACATACCAATAGGCTGATAACCCCAAGAGGCATCAAAAGGATATTCACTGATCGGCATTAACTGTAAATGCGTAAATCCCATCATTTTAACGTAAGGTATGAGCGATTTAATCAAGGTGGCATAATCGAGATAAGAGGCCTTGTCATCGCCACTTCGACGCCAAGAAGCCAAATGCACTTCATAAATAGACATGGCTGATACATGCCATCGAGATTTTGCTCTCTGAGTGAGCCATGCTTTATCGTGCCACTGGTATTCTTTTGCCGTAGGGATCACAGCAGCATTACCTGGCGCAGACTCCATTTGTTTAGCAAAAGGGTCTGATTTTCGAAACACTTGACCATTCTGAGTGTGTATTTCAAATTTGTAATGTTGATATTCCAGCACATCAGGAATAAAAAGCTCCCAAATACCACTGTTTTCATGTTTACGCATTAAGTGGCGACGGGGATCCCAATGATTAAAGTCTCCTAACAAGGCCACTGAATGGGCATTGGGTGCCCACACACTAAATAATACGCCTGAAATATTTGAGTAAGATAACCAATTAGCGCCTAAAAGTCGTTGCGCTTGGTGTTGATTACCTTCAGAAAACAAATAGGTATCAATGTCAGAAAGCAAACTATGAAATTGATAAGGATCAATGATTTCCTCAACACTCAAAGGATATTTCACTAATAACTTATATAAAAAAGGCTGAGAACAATGCGGTAAAACAACAGAGAAAAGCCCAACTTCATTGACTTTATCTAAGACTGAAATCCTCTCAAGTCCATCAATGCTCATCACATCGACCTTTAACGCTTCAGGCAAAAAAACGTTAATGCTCACCTTGTCCTTTTGCGCCTTTTTATCTCTGATAAGCTGCATACCTAACGGCCACTTTTTATCTGCCTCTTGATAATAAGCAGGCAAAAAATCATGATTGGCATAAACAACATCTTTAATAATTTCAGTTGTTTCCATGTCACCTTATCCATATCATTTAAATTTAAATCAATGTCTAAAATTCAATTAGTTTTGTTCATTTCTTTGAATATGAATGGCATCCAATAATGCTAAAAAACGTGCATCTTGCTCTAAGTCTGCCAGTGTCGATGTTAACCTTCTTTGCCAATTAGGGTACTCCTGCCACGTACCAGGAATATTCACCCCATGAATATCGGCCAATAAATCACATAATTGCACACTAAAAAGCTGTGATACCCCAGAAGCACAAAGGGTTACCCAAGCCATTAACAGCTCAGAAAAAGCTAAGGTTTCCATAGCAATATTCGAGGGTAAGAGTTGCTTCCAAATAAGAATATCCAGTAATTGTTGCTTCTCTTCACAACGTCGATGTAATAACGCCGCTAGGGCGTCTTCAGACTCAATTAATGATAATTTAAAGCGTAAATGTAAATCACTGCTCGACCACCAAGCCGCCAATGTAGGAACATCATGGTTAGCTAACATCATCATGCTTTGTTTTTTATAATCTTTAGGCGCAAAAAAACCTTGCCAATCCTTACAGAAATAAAACACTTCATTAGCATAAAACCCTGCATTAGCAACAGCTTGGGTTAAGGCATCAGGGATCAAGCCTAGATCTTCACCTATGACACAGCATTGGGCTAATTGACTCTCTAAATTAATAATGGCAATGAGAGTATCCATAGGATAATAAACATAAGCGCCTTTTCCTCTCGACTGATTAATTGGCCGACACCATAGGCGTAATAAGCCAACCACATGATCAATTCTTAAGCCACCGCAATAACGCATATTTTGATGCACTAACTGAATAAAAGGCGCAAAGGCTGATTGCTGTAATTTAATGGGATCAAAAGGTGTTAAACACCAATTTTGCCCTTGTGGAGCAAGATTATCTGGAGGCGCTCCAACACTCAACTTAGTGGCATATTGAGGTAAATTCGCCCCCACTTCAGCCCCTTTACTCTTTGCGCCTACGGCCAAATCACGAATAAGGCCGATTGACATACCAACTGCTTTAGCATGTACTTGACAAGCTTGTAATTGTTCCTCAGCAACAAATTGTAAATAACAAAAAAAAGTCGCATCAACAGGCATGCCATTATTGCTGTCGGCAAATAAGACTTCTTCTCTCAACACAAACTCTTGCAGCGCTTGGCCTTCTTCAGATATAAATGATTGAAACGCCCTATACCTTGAGGTATTTTTAGCTTGCTCATGTTCACAAAAAGCTTGATACAAAAGCACAAAGCACTGATATTTTAGTGAAAAAACATGATTATAATCGACCCAGTCAGTCTCATTAAGATTGTCAATTTTTGCGTGCCACAATGAGGTTTCAATATGACTTTTAACATAAACAAACTCGCTAACCTCCTCAATGCCAATATAAAGCGGATTGATCCTTCGTCTGTCAGTAGGACTATAAGGACTGGCTTGCTCAGGCTCTTTTATATCAAGGGCATGTAGAGGATTCAGTAAAATAAAATCAGCGCCTTTCTTAGCGACAATAGTAATGAGTTGATATAAGTCCGTAAAATCCCCCACTCCCCATTGCCGACTGCTCCGTAGGCTATAAAGCTGAATATTCACTCCCCAAGGTTTAATCCTTTTCTTTGAGTGAGTATCAGTAAAATGCCCACTAAAGGCTTTTCTAGGCGCCACCATCAAGCATCCAACAAATCGCTTCAACGACAAGGCTAATAACACGATACTGACTTGATGATAACCAAGAACGAGTCGAGGAGTGATATCTGTGCTTGAAAAATCAATGCGATATTTAATGTATTTCTGCTCAGCATAAACATGTTCCTCTACACTCATCAATGCTTCTTTTGTTAACACGACACTAGACAGCTGACCTTGAGGGCTGACAATACTTAACTTGATGCTACCTTGGTATTTTGCAGGTAAAAAAATATCCATTTTCAATTCATCAATATAACAATATTGAAAACGAGGTAGAGGCAAAGTCCAAGAATGATGCGCTAATTCCTCTATACGGCTTTGGATTTGCTCATCATTAAGAGGGGAATCGATTTCTTCTTCATCCACCACTTGGCTTGATTGAGACATGAGACTGCGTAATACTCCTTGCCTATCGGCATCAGGGATCACCACAGTCTCACCTTTATAATCCACGTATTCATCGCCAATACCTTGTAAATAAAGTAAATCTTCTAGTGCCATGAATATCACCTATTTATCCAATAACATTTACCTTATCAAGCTTAGTGAAAAATCCCATTCTCACCACTTTTCTCACTGTACATACAATCATATCGACCTTTATTGAAAAATGAAGTGTCGATGAGTTTTTAAAGATGAGCGGGAAATTGAATGATGAAAACCCAATAACCTCAGGAAGTTTAATAATGAAAAACCCAATAACCAAGGGCAATTGGGTTTTGATTTTCAATGATTATTATTGCGCAGCTTCTGCTTTACTCAGTAAATTACCAGCATGATTAATGACATGAAAAATATGATTTTGCTCAACAGTACCTTGGATCAGGTGGGCACCTGGACCTTGGGCATAAATAGCCACATCTTCACCACCATGGGTCTCACTATTAAGGGGAACCAATGCTTCTTGATGATAGCTAAGACTTTGCGTATCGATATAATTTAAATCCACTCGACCCGTCGAAGCGGGATAATCGTAACGCTCATCACCGCCCACCTCAAGCGGAGTATGGCCTAACCCATTAGCGTAACCCAATGTCGTGTATGGCAAACCATGGCTATCGGTTTCATAAGTGAGTTCTGCCAATCCATTCTTATCCGTACTTTTTACTAGACCTAAAATAGGATTACCTCGAATAGGATAGCCGCCCATGGTCATCACATGACTATGATCGGCAGTCACCATTAATAAGGTCTCTTTTGAAGAGGTTTTCTCCATAGCAACCCTTACGGCTTTCGATAAGGCAATAGTATCATAAAGCGCCCTTGCGGCATTACCAGCATGGTGACCATGATCAATACGGCCCGCTTCTACGATTAATACAAAACCTTTATCATTTTTTTGTAAAATATCGATGGACTTTGCCGTCATTTCAGCCAGTGATGGCTCGCCATTCACTCCTTCTGTTGTTCTGTCGGCATCATAGTCCATATGGGATGAATTAAAGAGCCCCAATAAGTGATCAACTTCTAGGGGATCGATGTCGATAAAATGCGCTCTGTCTTGAACATAAGCGGCATTATCATATTGCTTGAGCCATTGCTCTGTTAAATCCACACCATCTAGACGTTTACCACTTTGACCTTCTCCATCCACTAGAGTATTAGGAATAAAAGCACGGCGCCCTCCCCCTAACATGACATTCATTCCTTTACCGTCGTTGAAATCGAGTAACTGCTTTGCGATATCGCTACAAGCATTGGCTACCGCCTCATCTGGTAAATCGGCGTCACTTTCCCAATTTCTTTCTGGCACATGAGCATAAGTCGCTGCAGGTGTTGCGTGAGTCACTCTTGCTGTCGATACCACCCCCGTTGACATGCCAGCCATGGCAGCAAGTTCTAACGCTGTCACTAAGTCTTGATCTTTTGTGGATGCACAATTCCCTCGAATGACGCCTTCTGCAAGAGAAATAACACCGGCATCAGTTTTAACACCTGTCATCATTGCCGCCATTGTGCCCGCTGAATCTGGTGTTTGTGCATCGGTATTAAAGGTTTTAGACAACCCAACATAAGGAAAACTTTCAAAAGATAAGATATTTTCTTCTCCAGTTTGACCACTTAATTGCCCCTCTAAAATACGCGCCGCTGTGATGGTTGAAACGCCCATTCCATCTCCGACAAATAAAATAATATTTTTAGCGGAACCCGCCTCATTGTTGCTCGTTAATTTTTCCGCTTCGACAACCCGTTGCTGACCATCAATATACCATTGATTCACTGCGCTCCAATTAGCATGACTGTACTCATCCGTTACGGTGCCCTGTTCAAGGCTAGTTTCATCTGTTAGTGGAACGAGATTATCATCATCGTCATTACACGCGCTTAATCCCAATACCGCCAAAAGCGTCATTGCCAATACCGTTTTATTCATTTTATGCTCCAAAAATTAATGCAAAATTGATGTGTTAAGTTCAGTATTTAGTGCCACCAAGCTGTTGTGCTTGGTTGATAATATGAAAAACAACATTCTGTTCCATCACCCCTTGAACTAAATGTGCCCCTGCACCAATAGCATGAATACTCACATCTTCTCCGGCATGGGTTTCACCACCTTTTTTCACTAAGGCTTGTTGCATAAAATCAATATCTTGTGTATCTAATAAGGATAAATTATCCCGCTCGCCTGAGACTGCTCCTGGTCCATTCGCATACCCTAAGGTGGTATAAGGCTTACCATCTAAAGCAAGCGACATGTCGCCATCAACACCATGAACTAACCCTAATATGGGATTACCTCGTTTTGGATAACCCGCCATAGTTAACGTATGACTATGATCAGCAGTAACAATAATCAATGTGTCTGTGGGATCCGTATTTTCAACCGCAGCCCTCACAGCGTTGGATAATTCTATGGTGTCATAAAGCGCTCGCTGAGCATTGCCGGCATGGTGAGCATGATCGATTCGCCCTGCTTCCACCATCAAAAAGTAACCCTTTTCATTTTTACTCAATATTTCAATAGATTTAGTCGTCATTTCTGTCAAAGAGGGCTCTCCCGCACTGTCTGTGAGGCGATCCGCTTCAAATTCCATATGAGAGGGATTAAATAAACCCAATAAATGCGAGGTGTTTTCTACATCAAGAGCATCGAAGCCAGCTTTATTCCAAACATAAACCGCATTATCAAAATTCTCGACCCATTTTTTCGTCAAATCTAATCCATCTTGGCGCTTACCTTGGCTCGCTTCACCATCAATGGTGTCTTCTGTGATAAAGTTCTGTCGCCCACCTCCAAGCGCCACCGTTAACGCTTCACCTTTATTCCGCATCACGAGTTGATAGGCAATATCAAGACAGCCATTATCAATGGCTTCATCAGATAAGTTCGCATCAGATTCCCACTGACGTTGAGGCGTTTTTGCATATAATGCTGCTGGCGTTGCATGAGTTAAACGCGCAGTACTGACCACCCCAGTTGATAGTCCTTTTCCATTAGCCAAATCAATGAGGGTAATGAGTTCATTGCCTTTAGAAGATAAACAGTTTGAACGTAAGCTGGTATCCGATACAGATAAGACTCCCGCTTTCGTTTTAACCCCTGTGGCCATTGCTGTCATTGTGCCTGCGGAATCAGGAACTTGTTGATTCGTATTATAGGTTTTGACTAAACCACTATAGGGGAATCGCTCAAAACTTAAAAAGTTTTCTTCTCCACCTTGATGACCAATTTGCTGCTGGCCCTCTAAGATTCTCGCTGCCGTCAGGGTTGAAATTCCCATACCATCACCAATGAATAAGATCACATTTTTAGCGCGATCTTGTTTTTGCAGCTGTATTTGTTCCACAAGGTGGGCTGCACTATCCTTAAACCATTGACTATCACTTTGCGCGCTGGGTAATAAGGCTGCATATCCATTAGATGCCAATAATCCACAGGAAATTAATAAAGCTATTTTTCTGATCTTAATCACTATTTCCACCATTTCATCCTATAAAGAATCAATAATTACATTCACTGAGTATCAGTGTAAAACCATCAAGGTGTACATAGTATTAACATATTGCTTCATTTTTATTACATAAGTCGTTTGGGGGATTTTAGTCGAAATGAGTCACTGAGCAGAGAAATGTAAGACCCAAATAGATAGGGAAGTGCAAAGATAATATCAAGAAATTAATTGGTAATTGAGAGAAACTTAGGTACCCAACCCAAACGTCAAAAAGAAGAGCGATCGAATTGGGCGTATAAAACAACTAAACCTTGCTAAGTCGCACATGGTAATCTCGAATAATATGCTGCATGATGTTCTGCACAGACGTATCTTTTGTTTTGCCATCAAAATAGATTTTAATTGTTACGAGAGTATGGAAGTCTTCTTTAAGTCGATCACTTTGCAATGAAAAATAAGCCTCTTCTTGCTCTGCTTGCCTAACTGTAAATCCTTCATACTCAAATACACGCGTGCCAGAATGATTATGCCACTTTTTAATGCGATCAAGGGCTATTTCACAAGAGTGATTTATTTCAATATGATTTAGCCAGCTAGTTGGATGAGCGGGATCTTTAACCTGAGGACATCGAATGGTGTAGTTGTAAACATGAGTAATTGCTGTCATACATGACCTATCTATTCGCTTGATTTGATTAATACTAACCATGATTTTTTTTATCGGTCAATCTTTTCTTCCCCCTCGACTAAAGTTTGTGATTAAGTTCATTATCTTCGTTTTTTTGTAATGAAATAAACAAATAAGACAAAGATGACATCACTTTGCCTTATCTATTCGTGATATTCAAAATAAAAGACCCCAGACTATAACAAAGCAAAATCATTGACCCATATAGACCCATATAGAATGCTTAAGCGCTACGGCTCCTCAAGCATTCTCAGCCTGCTTTAGCATCTCAGCCATTTTTTGCTGAATAAGGTGTACCCCTTTAAGTGGCCTGATCATCACTTTGAACTCAACAATTTTCCCAGTCTCATTCCACTTAATCATATCGACACCATTAATACTGATCCCATCAATTTCCACTTCAAACTCTAAAATAGCATTATGACTGTCAACGACTTCCCTGACATAGCGAAAAGGGGCATTCAAAAAGAGATAAAATGCAGCACTTAAATAATGTTGAGTCATTTTTTTACCCACTTGTGGGGTATGTAGCACCGGAGAATAAAACACAACATCATCACTTAATATTTCTGACAACCCACTGGGATTTCTCTTGTTCACTATTTGATGCCAAGCTTCTAGCGTATTAGTAGACATTCATTCTTTCCTTGTATTAAGTCTATGCTTAAGCCGATATAAACATGTAAAGAGATTGGCCTAAGCCTGTTGAATATATGAACATACTCCATCTCGTTCCATTGAGCAATCACCTCTAGGGGCCATAAAGCACTAAGTTATGCTATAAAAGTTACAACGCTTCTAACGCTTGAGAGAGTTTACTGACCCCGATAATCGTCATACCAGCAGGAATTTTTTTAGGCACGTTCGCATCTGGCACAATAGCACGTTTAAATCCATGTTTAGCCGCTTCCGTTATTCTCTCTTGCCCATTTGGTACAGGCCTTATCTCACCGGATAGACCCACCTCACCAAACACAACCAAGTCACGGGCTAATACATCTCCTCGAAAACTAGACACCATGGCTAGTAATAAAGTGAGATCGGCACTGGTTTCTGTCACTTTGACTCCACCCACCACATTGACGAAGACATCCTGATCCGCCATCATCAAACCACCATGACGATGCATCACAGCTAACAACATGGCTAATCGATTCGCATCCATGCCCACTGCTACTCGTCTTGGATTTCCCATTGCAGAGCTATCGACTAACACTTGTAATTCCACTAACAAGGGACGCGTCCCTTCCCAAACAACCATCACCAAGGATCCCGATGCATCTTCATCACCACGAGAGAGAAATATCGCCGATGGATTCGCCACCTCTTTTAATCCTCTTTCCGTCATGGCAAAAACCCCAAGCTCATTAATTGCCCCAAAACGGTTTTTGTGAGAACGTAAAGTGCGATATCGACTGTCGCTATCCCCTTCAAACATCACCGAACAATCAATGCAATGTTCCAACACTTTAGGACCAGCAAGGCTACCATCTTTTGTTACATGCCCAACCATGATCACCGCAATCCCATTTTGTTTAGCAAAACGCGTTAAATAGGAGGCTGACTCTCTCACTTGAGAGACACTGCCAGGAGATGACTGCACCTCGCTGATGTGCATGACTTGAATGGAATCGACCACAATCACTTTGGGCTTTTCTTGCATCGCAATTTGGCAAATTTGCTCAACGCTGGTTTCAGAGAGCATTTTTAAATTAGCCGTGGGTAAGCCTAATCGATTAGCTCGCATAGCCACTTGCTGTAGTGACTCTTCCCCGGTTACATACAGCGCAGACATAGACTCAGCTAAGAGGCACAAGGTTTGCAGTAATAGAGTACTTTTGCCTGCACCAGGATGACCGCCAATTAAAATAGCAGAACCAGGAACAATGCCACCGCCCAGTACTCTGTCCAACTCAGTAAAAGAGCTGGCAATACGAGGAAGTTCATCCAAATCAATCTGGTTTAGCGTTTTTATTTCACTGGAACCTTGGCCCGCATAGCCACTGAAAGAGGCCGATTTCCCCGCTATAGGCGGACCTAAACGGACTTCAGTGATGGTATTCCATTCCTGACAGGCACTGCATTGGCCTTGCCATCTTGGAAAATCTTGTCCGCATTCATTACACACATAAGCCGTTTTATTTTTTGCCATAATGTTTTTATATTCATCCTTACAGCCACCCCTTAAAAGCGATGGAATTTAAGTACCACAAACTGACATTGATGATAAAGATAACCAAATTAATGCATTATAAACGCATACCCCCTCCTATGAGCTCACACTTAACTCATAAATCAATTTATTTCCTTAATGCAAAAAGCCGCTTTTAAACCGATTTTGATTTATTCACTCAAAAAGAAACAGCGATAAACACCATTATGGCGTATCATAGGCCTATCATTTTATATTGATTTAGCGATAAGTGAACGCATTGATAGTGCAGAAGAAGCCAAAGTGGAGCATTTTGAATCATTCAAGTCTCAATAATGACTGAGTTTTCAAGATAATTGCCGCTATTTTTGCTAACATTCTGTCACTCATATTTCCAAGAGGCACTTTACACGAGCAGCACAATGCAAGCAATTTTACCTATCATTATCGCAGGAGGAACAGGCACAAGACTCTGGCCATTATCCCGTGAACACTATCCAAAACAATGCTTACCATTATTAGGAAATACAAGCTTACTGCAAAATACACTCGAACGTTTAAAAACATTGCCCCATTTACCTGCAATTGTCATATGCAATGAAGCCCATCGATTTTTGATTGCTGAGCAATTACGAGAAAGAAACCTTGCCCACAATGGGATTATTCTCGAGCCCGCAGGTAAAAATACCGCTCCCGCTATCGCTTTAGGTGCCCTGCATGCATCGACACTGCAAAATAAAAAGACAGATAATCTCGATGAAATCGATCCTTTATTATTAGTGCTGCCCGCCGATCATCATATTGAGCAGGCAGAGGCTTTTTGCCAAACGTTAGCCAAAGCCTCAACACTCGCTCAGTCTGATCATATCGTCACATTTGGGATCTCTCCTACGCACCCAGAGACGGGCTATGGTTACATTAAAGTCGGTGCAAAAATAAAAACATACCATGAGCAGGAGTTTGACAGTTTTAAGGTCGAGGCTTTTAAGGTTGAGAGTTTTAAAGAAAAACCGAATTTAACGACGGCCAAAACCTATTTAAATGACAAACAATACTTCTGGAACAGTGGCATATTTTTAATCAAAGCCAGTGTGTATTTAAGTGAATTAAAGCAACATCAAGCCGATATTTATACCGCTTGTCAAAATGCAATGGCCCATAGTCAACAAGACTTAGATTTTATTCGCGTTGAACCCAATGCATTTCATCATTGCCCAAGCAACTCTATTGATTATGCCATCATGGAAAAAACACTTAATGCTGTCATGGTGCCCTTACCTCATGCTTGGAGCGATGTGGGTTCTTGGTCTGCATTATGTGACATCAGTGATAAAGACAAATTCGGCAATAGCTTTAAGGGTGATGTGATTAACATTAATAGTCATAATACCTTCGTTCAGGCTGAGAATAAGCTTATCACCATCATAGGATTAACCGATCTTATTGTCGTTGAAACCAAAGATGCTGTATTGATCGCCAAAAAAGATCAAGTACAGCAAGTCAAAAAAGTCGTTGCTCACCTCGAAGAGAAAAATAGAATCGAGCATAAGCAACACAGGGAAGTATTTCGTCCCTGGGGAAAATACGATCTCATTGACCAAGGTGAACATTTCCAAGTAAAACGTTTAAGTGTCAAACCCGGAGGAAAACTGTCCACACAACTGCATCACCATAGAGCTGAGCATTGGATAGTGGTATCGGGGACAGCCAAAATTACCAATGGCGAAAAACAATTATTACTCAGTGCCAATGAATCCACTTATATTCCCATAGGCACAATACACTCACTTGAAAACCCAGGTAAAATAGCACTTGAAATCATTGAAGTGCAATCGGGAACTTACCTGAAAGAAGACGATATCGTTCGCTTCAGTGATCACTACGGCCGCAGATAATGACAGCATCATTTCGCTCCCTCACCTGTTTTAAAACCTACGATATTCGAGGAAAGCTCGAAACAGAATTAAACACGGAAATAGCCTATCGAATTGCAAGAGCATTTGCAGACATCATTAAACCTAAGACTGTGGTGCTTGGAGGTGACGCCAGACTCACCTCAGCCAGTCTAAAACAAGCGTTAGCAAATGGATTAATGGATGCTGGAGTGAATGTGCTCGATTTAGGGTTAACAGGGACAGAAGAAGTTTACTTTGCCACTTTCCATCTAAAATTAGACGCTGGTATTCAAGTGACCGCAAGCCACAACCCCATTGATTTTAACGGCATGAAGTTGGTCGGCAAAAATGCAGAACCCATTGGTCCAACAAATGGGTTATTATCCATAAAAGCATTGGCAGAAAGCCAAGCTTTTTCCCATAAACATTCAACAAGAGGTCACTACCGCCCCCTCAACCTCATGTCAGACTATATCCATCACCTTTTGTCTTACATTCAACCTCATCACCTCAAAACCCTCAAAGTGGTGGTGAATGCAGGCAATGGACCTGCTGCACACGTTATTGATGTACTGGAATCACAATTTAAACAGCTTAGAGTGCCACTTAAATTTATCAAAATAAATCATCAAGTTGATGGACATTTTCCCAATGGTGTGCCCAACCCGTTACTGAAAGAAAATCGCGCTGACACACAAAATGCGGTGAAGCATTATCAGGCTGATCTTGGTATCGCTTGGGATGGCGATTTTGACCGCTGTTTTTTCTTTGATGAGAAAGGCGAATTTATTGATAGTTATTACATTGTGGGCTTACTCGCCGAGGCTTTTTTACAAAAAGATCCTCACTCAAACATAGTTCATGATCCGCGTTTAATTTGGCATACACAGCACATTTGCCAATCCTTTCGGAGGCAATCGATTCAGTGTCCAACTGGACATGTGTTTATTAAACAGAAAATGCGTCAAACCTATGCTATCTATGGTGGTGAAAATAGTGGCCATCATTACTTTCGAGACTTTTCTTATTGCGACAGTGGTATGATCCCTTGGTTATTAGTCATTGAGTTATTAAGCTTAAAAAACATCCCCCTTTCTGCCATGGTTGCCAAAGGTCAGCAAACTTTTCCCAACTCGGGCGAAATGAATATAAAGGTTAATCAGCCAATTGAAGCGATCAATAAGGTTAAAGCACATTATCAAGATCACGCGTCAAGCCTAAAGACTTGCGACGGGATCAGCTTAACCTTTATCAATGAACAACAAGCGTGGCGCTTTAATTTACGTCATTCTAATACTGAATCCGTCATTCGACTTAATGTTGAGTCAAAGAGCGATGAAACACTCCTTAAACAAAAAACCAATGAAATAATAGCCTTACTTATACCCGTGATGCTTGAAGATGCATGTTTTCAGAGCCTGTAAAAGTGCCTAATTCAAGGCGTATTATTGCAAGAATGCTTATTGCCTTT
>NZ_CANLZC010000020.1 GCF_947495455.1 uncultured Shewanella sp.
CAATGCCATGAAAGTTCCCAAATAAAATCAACTTCCTGGGAATCACCTGTGAGTAAAAAAACTGGGGATTCATCAGTCACGGGTATATAATAAAAAAGCGTTGACTCTCCCATTAGGGGAGGCAATACACTGATGATATCGTAAAACAGAGATTGAGTGTTATTCACCATTCAGGAGGCCACATGTCAGCCACTATATTGTCAGTACCAAATATGAGTTGTACTAGCTGCGTCGCTAAAATAGAAAATGCTTTTCAAGCACAAGCTGGGTTGAGTGTGAGAGTAAATTTAGCCGATAAGCAAGTGATCATTAATGATGAGATTGATATTGAAAAAGCCAAATCCATTATACAAAGTGTGGGCTATGCCAGTGAGTCAGTATTGGATCAGAAAAAAGCCGCTAAAGAGCAAGCGGCAATAGAAGAGAAGCATTATCGAAAACAATTGTGGCAAGCTCTTATCGGTCTAGGGGTTGGGATCCCGTTAATGTTATGGGGGCTATTGGGAGGTGAAATGCAAGTCAGTACCCCTCAAGATCAACTTATTTGGGGAGCCGTGGGCGGATTAACCCTGTTATTAATGATCACAACAGGTGCACATTTTTATCAAGGCATGTGGCGAGCGTTGAAAGCCAAAAGTGCCAATATGGACAGTTTAATTGCCTTAGGAACTGGGGCTGCGTGGATTTATTCTATGCTGGTGGTATTCATGCCTCAATGGTTTCCAATGAATACGCGTCATGTTTATTTTGAAGCCAGTGTCATGATTTTAGGTTTAATTAATTTAGGTCATGCCTTAGAACTAAGAGCAAGAGGGAAAACCAGTGAAGCGGTGCAAAGTTTATTAGGGCTACAAGCATCGACAGCAATCCGTTTGACGGATAAGGGCGATGAAGAAGTCGACATTGGTGAATTAGCACTGGGTGATCGCATTCGATTAAAGCCCGGTGGGCGGGTGGCATTAGATGGGGAAGTGATTGAAGGTCAATCATTACTGAATGAATCCATGCTGACAGGGGAGCCTGTGCCAGTCAATAAAACAGTGGGGGATACTCTTAGCGCAGGAACGGTGAATGGTAATGGCAGTTTGATTTATCGTGTGACCTCTGCTGTGGAAGAGACACGATTAGCAAAAATCATCGCCTTGGTACAAGAAGCGCAAACCTCAAAAATGCCCATAGGTCGATTAACCGATCAAATATCAGCTTACTTTGTGCCTGTTGTGATCCTAATCGCCCTATTGAGCGCCAGTATTTGGTATTTTGCAGGACCAGCACCGGCTTTATCTCATGCATTAGTGGTATTAACCAGTGTGTTGATCATTGCCTGCCCTTGTGCCTTAGGATTGGCGACGCCTATGTCAATTATGGTGTCAGTGGGCCGCGCGGCCAAAATGGGAGTGCTCATTCGAAATGGGGAGGCGATGCAAACGGCCAGTAAGGTGAGTTGTGTGGTGTTAGATAAAACAGGCACTATTACTCAAGGTAAACCGACAGTGACAGACTTGACTTTGCTAAACGGAGAAGATGAGTCAACTTTACTTTCACATATCGCCAGTCTTGAACAAGCCTCGGAGCATCCGCTTGCGAGTGCTATCATTGACAAAGCAAAAGTGGAAAAATTGGATTTAATTGAACCTGATGTGTTTACGAATTATCAGGGAATGGGCATTGTGGGTGGTTTTACCTGTGAGCATGAAGGGGCGGTGGAATATGCGATAGGTAATCTTGCCTTGATGGACAAACTCAATATCAAAGGGGTCGATACACAAGTGCCCTTAACAACAGCTTGGGCAGATGAGGCTAAAACACCTATTTATGTGGCGAAATCGGGGGAGTTAGTGGCCTTGCTTGCCATTAGCGATCCCTTGCATGCAGGGGTTAAAGAAGCGGTTGGTGCCTTAAAGGCCGATGGTATGCGTGTCGTGCTTCTTAGTGGCGATAACGAAAAAACCGTTAATGCGGTAGCAAAAGAGGTGGGGATAAATGAGGTGGTGGCACAAGTGTTACCAGAAGAAAAACAAGCCCATGTGAAGCGATTACAAGCCGCCGGAGAAGTGGTTGCCATGGTGGGGGATGGGATTAATGATGCGCCAGCACTTGTCAGTGCGAATGTCGGCATAGCAATAGGAAGTGGGACTGAAATCGCCATTGAGAGCGCGGATTTAACTTTGCTGTCTCATCAGCTCATGGCTTTAGCCAATACTTTTAAGTTAGCGAAAGCCGGTATGCGTAATATTAAACAAAACTTATTTGGTGCTTTTATTTATAATGCATTAGGGATCCCTTTAGCAGCAGGGCTGCTTTTTCCCTTAACGGGTATGTTATTAAGTCCTGTGATAGCTGGGGGGGCGATGGCATTGTCTTCATTGACTGTTGTCACTAATGCGAATCGCTTACGTCATAAAAAATTGGATTGATACTGAGACCAAAAGAGTGATGGTGAACTTGGGCGTATGAAAGCGTTAACAAAGCGACTATGCAGTGTGATTGTTATTAACATACCCAAGCATACTGGGTCGCTTTTCATTGATTATTTAGCCCTAATTACGCTATAGTACCGCGCTTAAAAATTCAGGCGCGGTGAAGGTTTTTTGTTGTTTACCTCGTTTACTCCTATTGCAACTCAAGCCGTATTTTGGTTAGCTTGAGTGTGGTTTTTGGTGTGTTATGTGTGCTTAAACCATTGCTGATGGGAATTTTTGTTTTATTCAATTTATTATAATTTTGGAATGTCACTTTGATCACTACAGCAAATATTACCATGCAGTTTGGCACTAAGCCGCTGTTTGAAAACATCTCAGTCAAGTTTGGCGGTGGAAACCGTTACGGTTTAATTGGCGCTAACGGTTGTGGTAAATCAACCTTCATGAAAATTTTAGCCGGCGATCTGGATCCGACTTCAGGCAATGTCTCTTTGGATGTCAATGAACGTTTGGGTAAATTGAGTCAGAATCAGTTCGGCTATGAAGAGTTTAATGTTGTTGATACTGTGATCATGGGCTACCCAGAGCTCTGGGCGGTAAAGCAAGAGCGTGATCGTATTTATTCTTTGCCTGAAATGACGGAAGAAGAAGGCATTAAAGTTGCCGATTTAGAGATGGAATTTGCTGAAATGGATGGTTACACCGCTGAATCTCGAGCGGGTGAACTGTTAATGGGTGTGGGTATTCCAGTTGAACAGCATTTTGGCTTAATGAGTGAAATTGCACCGGGCTTTAAGTTGCGAGTATTGTTAGCGCAAGCGCTATTTTCGGATCCAGATGTGTTATTGCTTGATGAGCCTACTAACAACTTGGACATAGATACCATACGTTGGTTACAAGAAATGTTGAATCAGCGTAATAGTACTATGATTATTATCTCCCATGATAGGTACTTCTTAAACTCGGTATGTACTCATATGGCCGACTTGGATTACGGTGAGCTGCGTGTATTCCCGGGTAATTATGATGAATACATGACAGCGGCTAGCCAAGCACGTGAACGTTTGATGGCCGACAATGCCAAGAAAAAGGCGCAAATATCTGAACTTCAAGGCTTCGTTGCACGTTTCTCTGCGAATGCGTCTAAAGCAAAGCAGGCGACTTCTCGTGCTAAGTTAATCGATAAGATTAAACTGGAAGAGGTCAAAGCCTCAAGTCGTGTCAATCCTTTTATTCGTTTTGAGCAAGAAAAGAAGTTATTCCGTAATGCTCTGGTTACAGAAGGCCTCACTAAAGGATTTGATGAAATTCTATTTAAAAACTTAGATCTTATGGTTGAAGTGGGTGAGCGAGTGGCGATTTTGGGCGATAACGGTGTGGGTAAAACAACCTTATTGCGTACATTAGTACACGATTTACCTCAAGATAGCGGGACTATTCAATGGTCAGAAAATTCAGCCATTGGCTATTATGCACAAGATCATGAAAGTGACTTTGAAAATGACATGACCTTGTTTGAATGGATGAGCCAATGGCGTAAACCAAATGATGACGATCAAACTGTTCGTGGTATTTTAGGCCGTATGTTATTTGGATCCGACGACATTAAAAAATCGGTGAAGGTATTATCCGGTGGTGAAAAAGGTCGCATGTTGTTTGGTAAACTGATTATGCAGAAGCCCAATATTTTGCTACTTGATGAGCCAACCAACCATATGGACATGGAATCCATTGAATCATTAAATAATGCCCTTGAAATGTATGAAGGTACGCTGTTATTTGTCAGTCACGATAGAGCATTTGTATCATCATTGGCGACGCGTATTCTTGAAGTGACCCCATCAGGTGTGAATGACTTTAAAGGTACTTACGATGAGTTTTTAAGAAGTAAAGGGGTGGAAGTTTAATCGTCCCTATTTAAAGTTAAAGCGTAAAGCACAAAAAAGCTCGAATTTATTCGAGCTTTTTTGTGCTTGTTAGGTCGATTATTGATATTTTCGTTGTAAATAATCAAACACAGCACGAATACCAAAGGCCTCACCGCCTACAGGCCGGCCGGGGAGTTTGCGATTATTCCAAGCCATGACATCGAAATGTGCCCAAGGGATGTCTTTATCGACAAAGGCTTGTAAATATAAAGCCGCGGTAATGGCGCCGCCAAATGGGCTAGTGGCGCAATTGGATAAATCGGCGACTTCACTTTTAAGTAAATCCTCATAGGCTTGATGAAGCGGCATACGCCATACAGGATCTTCTCGATCTAATCCCGATTGGGTGATCTCGTTGGCCAGTGTATCATCATTACTAAAAAAACCCGGTAACTCAGTGCCTAAAGCAACGCGCATTGCGCCTGTTAAGGTGGCAAAATCGATGATCATGTCAGGGTGATCATGGTTGGCCTCCGACAGTGCATCACACAGGACTAATCGCCCTTCAGCATCGGTGTTATCTATCTCAACGCTAATGCCGTGACGTGTGGTGATCACATCACCGGGTCTAAATGCATTTGCCGAGACAGCATTTTCAACGGCAGGAACGAGAACATGTAGACGAATTGGGAGTTCATGGGCCATGATGAGTTGCGCGAGTCCTATGACATGTGCAGCGCCGCCCATGTCTTTTTTCATTAAGCGCATGCCTGCACCGGGTTTTAAATCCAGCCCGCCAGAATCAAAACAGACGCCTTTACCCACAAGGGTGACTTTAGGCGCATTTTCATCGCCCCAAGTAAAATCAAGTAATCTCGGTGCATGGGCACTGGCACGGCCCACCATATGAATTGTGGGGTAGTTTTTTTCAAGCAGTTTATCACCAATAACTTGATTGAGTTGACCACCAAATTCATCTGCCATTTGGCTTAAGGTGTGTGCTAAATGCTGCGGCATCATGTCGCCAGCTGGCGTATTAATTAAGTCTCGAGTGAGAGAAGTGGCGCGAATAAAACGGTTAACTTTGAGGGCTATTTCCTCGCTTGGCACCACCAATTGTGGAAGGGGATTATGACTTTTCTTGTATCGCTCAAAACGATACCCGCCTAGGCCCCAACTGAAAGCGGCCTTTTCAATTTGGTCTTGATTTCCTTGAATGGCATATTGTCCCTGAGGCAATTGGTTGACTAGCTCACCGCATGCCCAAAAACTGTCTGCTTGTTCAGTCACGTATATGGCTAAGTGTATTTGACCTTCACTATTAGGGATCAGGCAGTGGCCTTGTTTGTCAATATGATGTTGTGAAACCCACGTTTGGGTGAGTACAGGCTGCTCTTTTATCCAGATAGCAAAGCTGTTGGGAGAGAAGAGCATTAATGGAATAGAAGCAGTACTTGTGGGCCCAATGACTAAAGGTTGAGTCATGTGAGCAACCGATTGCGTGGAGGAAGTGTTCATTTTAAGCTCTTAAATTAAAACCATGATAGGTATTAGAGTAACAGGCATAGGTGAGTTGGGAAAGAATTGGGTTACATTCATGTGAATCTATACCCGTGATACTTCAAGATGCCTGTTTTCAGAGTGCGTAAAAGTGCCTAATTCAAGGCGTATTATTGCCGAAATGCTTATTGCCTTTTAAGATGATACAACGTAGAAGTCGGTGCTTTTACACACTCCCAAAGGGCTGGTTTAAAAGACTTTTATACTGTGTTATTAAACACCGGCTTAGAATAACTAGGCTCGATGTTCAATGCCTTGTCTAAAAGGCTTTTAATTCCAGCTGAATCCTGCATCTTGAAGTATCACGGGTATAGTGTGAGCAGTGAATGGTTATTCACTATTGATATAATACCAACCTAAGTAAATAAGTGGTCATTCAGCGAGAATTAAAAATGCGGTAGGCAAGGTCGTTAATCGCTCTTGCATTAACAGGCTGTCCCACCATCCGCGGTGGTCGCAGCTATTTGAAGCTAATAGTGACTCTCGGCTTAGTTTTAAACGTCGATCTACTTCCTCCATCCATGCAGTCGTATATCGAAAATAGATAACGTAGCATAACGCGTTTTTAAACTTGCACAGGGTGAGCCACTCAGGCATTCCATTTTTGTGTTGCATTCATTTAAAAGGGAGCACCATTACTTCATAAATGCGTCTTGAATCATTGTTTCTTTTAATTTTTCATACATGATCCCATTAACTCATTATTAGCATAATTTTTATTAGTTGTTAAAAAATAAAATAGTAATAAAGTATGAGGTTTTTTGAATTTATATCATGCTGTATAGGTGATCTTTCATACTTGAGGTTGATGTTTAGATTCGATGAATACTTGATAATAGTTTCGATATTTTTGAGTTGTTTAAGTCGTTTAGCAGATGAATTAACCTACTTATAATACCGACATTATTTAAAAAATGACTTAGCCAATGTTAGGGAAGATGTTGGCTGTTTTTATTCATTTAGAAAAATAGGTATATCAAGCCGAGTAGAGGCAATCGCTTGGGCGTAAGCAAACTTATTACAGGAGGCAAGCCAATGAACCTGTGGTAAGGCTTAGGTCTGATTAGCAAGTTTTCACGTTAGGCACATGAAATGTCATACGACTCAAGTTTCATGTTTGATAGCTCTGTGAATGCTTACCGTATTGACACACAATGACTTTACGATCATTATAAAATGATGAAGACTTAGAATATAAGCAATATGATCACATTAGACTTGCGACTAGTACACTCATTAGTTGCCCATGAGCGAATTATCATCATTCCATAGGAATGGCGGTTCTTTGTGTGTGTAAAATATGTCAAACCCGCCCATAAGGCGGGTTTTTCTGTCTTATGGCGTTGATTCAACGAAAGGAGGCAGTATGAAAAGAATAATGATATTAGGTAAGCCTGGCAGTGGAAAGTCCACTTTAAGTCGACGCTTGGCGCGTGAAACCCAGATCCCATTACATGCATTGGATATTATTGAATATAAAAAAAGTGGTGAGAGGATTGATCAGGCTTCATACCTTGAAATACATGAAAATATCATTGCAGAAGAGTCTTGGATTATCGAAGGCTTGGGCTTGATGGAGTCATTTTTCCAACGTCTGGAGGTTGCTGATACTGTGATTTATATTGATGTACCTTATTTACTGAGTTATTGGTGGGTAACGAAACGTTTTTTAAAAGGATTGTTCATTCACCCCCAAGGCTGGCCACAAGGTTGCTCTGTGGTAAAAGGCACTTGGCGAAGCTACAAAGTACTCAGGCTTTGCCCACAATTTTGGAATCGTGAGTTCATGGAAAAGCTGCAGGGGTTATCCACATGTAAATCGGTTTATATTATTCGTTCAGCTCATGAGTTAAACCATTTTGTGGAAAAAGAGGTTGCTTGTTAGAGACATTCTCGATGACGCTCACTTGTCAAAATAACCTTGTTATTGAATGGATGAATAAGGTTATTTTTTCATTGAAACGGGCATCTTGAAGTATCACGGGTATAGACAGTGATTTCACCTTTTCATAATACTGCAAAGGTAATGATGAAATGTTCATGCGCAGGAAACTTGCCTTAGGGTAGCACTATGATTTATTTAATTTACTACTGGGATTCGACCAACGTTTACTGGCAATATTAAGAATACGAAGAAATTTAGGGCAGTCTAAATGATGTTTTGCAGGGCAAGCTGCGGCATGACGCAGTCCGTCTCGTATAGCCTTCATTTCATTGATTTTAATATCGAGTGCATTTGCTTTATCCAGTAATACTTGCCTATCAATATTGAGTTGATTTGTGGTGAGCGGAGTGTTGTTAGCATGGAGTAACATGCTTGCGATTTCATTCAGTGATAGGCCAGCTTTACGGCCTAAGGTGATAAGTGACAACCTTAGTATAATATCATCGCCATAGACTCGTCTTAAGCCATTGCGTCCAATGGAGGTGATCAAGCCTTTTTCTTCATAATAGCGTAATGTCGAAGTGGGTAATTTAGCTATTTTTGATACTTCTCCAATATCCATTTTCTGTTCCATGTTTGTCTGTATTTAAAAAAGCATGTCCATAGACTTGACCTAAAGTTGACTTTAAGTAGTAGCATTGATTGATGATGAAAACAAGTCAGGTGAAAGGGAGCAAATGCGACTCTTCATAAACCTTAAGGAGTCAATGATGTGGGACGAAAGATATGATAGAAAAGATTATGTTTATGGAACAAAGCCTAATACTTTTTTGAAAGCGCATTTAGGCAAGCTTTTTAAAGGTAAAGTGTTAAGCCTCGCAGAAGGTGAAGGACGAAATGCGGTTTATATGGCACAACAAGGTTATCAGGTGACCGCAGTTGATGGATCCATTGTCGGCATTGATAAAGCAAGGCGACTTGCGGCAAAACAAGGGGTTCACGTGGAGTTTATTCATGCCGATCTTGCTCATTTTGATATTGCATATGAGCAATGGGATGCCATAGTTTCTATCTTTTGTCCTCTCCCCGCTTTGATAAGGCGGGCCTTATATAAAAAAGTTGAAAGTGGTTTGAAACATCAAGGTGTGTTTATGTTAGAAGCCTATCGGCCTGAGCAATTACAATACGGTACAGGTGGAGGAAATGTGTCAGAGGTGATGCAGAGTGCTGAAACCTTAAGGGCTGAATTACCGAATTTGGCATTCACACATTTAAGTGAATTGGAGCGTGAAGTGAGAGAAGGCGTTTTTCATACGGGAAAAGGGGCGGTCGTGCAGGCGATAGCGATTAAGCTATAGCGAATACGAAAAGGCTATGCGAATACGAAAAGGTGCTAGAGTATCATTGATGGCATGCACTGAATAAAAAATAAAGGAATAGGATGTTAGTAGAGCGTATTATTAAATTGATAGAGCAAGATCGCCTGAGAAAGAAAGCACTTGAGTGTGTTGTGAGTCTTAATTTACCTCAGGGATACATAGCGGCTGGTTTTGTTCGTAATTTAGTTTGGGATGATCTACATCAAAACAAGCGGCCAACACCCTTAAATGATATCGATGTGATTTATTTTGACAGTGAAGCGCGTAATATTGATAAAGATAAAATGTATGAAATGAAACTGCGTCAAATAATGCCAGAAATTAACTGGCAAGTAAAAAACCAGGCGCTAATGCATATTCGAAATGGCGATAGGCCTTACTTAAATATTGTTGATGCCATGAGTTTTTGGCCTGAAAAAGAAACCGCCGTGGCGATTCGCCGTGTGAATAATGGCCGTTATGAATGCCTTTCAGCTTTTGGGTTTGATTCTCTTTTTCAGTTATTAGTGACCCATAACCCTAAACGTTCAAAAGCCATATTTGATGAAAGAGTCAGTGCTAAACAATGGCTGAACTTATGGCCTCAATTAACTATTCTAAGTGATTGATTTAGCTATAGGAGCAATGGCGTGTTTCAATGACGCCATTGCAAACGGGCTTTGACTTTATATGTTCAACTTAACATGCTTTGCTGACCGTCAATAAAGCAGGATCTTGTGGGTTATAGCGTCCACGACTGATGATATTATGAGGATCTAACACAGACTTGAGTTGGTTAACGACCTGCCAAAACGGGGTCTGGCCATTCAGTAACCACTTTTGCTGGTCGATATTTAATCGATAGGGGACAAAACCGAATTTAAGCCCTTCTTTGACTAATTCATTGAGACAGTTATGGGCGTCACTGACTGCTTTGGGGTTTGTTAAATCAAATACAATGGGTATGGTGCTGTCGATACAATCATATCGTAAATTAGTGAATGTAATAAAAGGTTCTATATTGTGTTTAGGACAAATATGTCTAATAAAGTCGACATATTTTCGCATAGCAATAGCATTCATAGGGACTAAGGGGGCATACCATAAGAGACCACAGCCATCTTTTGCCGGTGATAAATAAGGCTCAGCATTGGATGTCTGTGTGGCTATGGCATTTTTATTTCGCCAATAGGCGAGTCTGAGTGCCACTCGATTAGGCCTTCCGAGCATGATCTCTTTGCCTTTGTTAAAGGAGTCAATTTGCGCTTTAGCAAGGGATAAGCGATGGGATGTTTTGATCAAAAAGCGGGGTAACTTGTTGATGACACTATTGCCTATTTTGATGAGAAAACTATCTGAAAAAAGCATTTTACAATGTGTGTGTTTAAATAATTGAGTAATTTCTTTTTTTGCAACCTTAACAATAGCCTCGGTACCATATAAACTGCCAACGAGTGTCCATGCTGGTGTATCGAGGTGCTCAGTGGCGACCCTAATGTTTTCATTCGATAAGGTGATATGGGCGTCTGGCCCATTGGGGTTATCGGCAAACATGGAAATTACACGGCGTTTATCCATCAGGTTAATGGAGCCCACAATTCCTTCGTAATCCCTTAAAGTTTGATGGATGAGAGGAGTGAGTATTTCAAGTTGTTCGTCATTTTTGGCTTGAATGAAAAAAGAGATAAACCCTTTGCGGCGATAGGCCAGTCGCAATGTCATTTCTGTCACTATGCCAAAATTGGATTGGGTAAAGAGTCCATCCATATAAGGACCGACTCCCCATTTAAAGGTTTTATCAACCTTATCTTCGCCAGAGCGATCAAGTTCACTGACAGCGGATTGGTAAGGGCTGCCGTTTCCCCAAATCCCTTTTAATGCTGTGACCGCGCTAAAGTGTTCTTGATGTGGAGTGATACCATATCCTCTCTCAAGGGCATTACTCATGATGGCGCAATCAGGTCCGGCTCCTGTCACGGGAACCATGAATTCGTCGCCATCATTAATTAAAAACTCACTGAGCTGGGCTTGAGTCACTCCAGGTTCAATGGTCACTAATCCCAGTGACTTATTGAGTCTAATATGATTGAGTTTTGATAAGTCTAGAATGATAGCATGGGAAATAATCGCAGCAGGTTGGCTAGTGCTATAGCCCCAATTGCGGCCACTGCAAATGGGATATAAGACAAAACTTGGCTTGTTTTCACGTGAGAGATCATTGGCTAACTTGACGATATCATGAATGACATTTGTGTTGTTTGGCTGAATGACGGCAAATAACTGGCGTTTTTTATTGTATAATTGATCGAAACCCTCAGTCCCCCTGAGATAGGGGGCTAATGCTTCGTCACTTGATAATACGCTTGCTGCATTTCCTACTGTTTTAATAATGTTTTCTAATAGTGGATCCATACTATTATCCCAAGTTTTGTTCAACAAGATCTGTTCAAATAGCATTCTAAAATGAAAAGTATTCCAATGTCGTGATAAATTTTATCTTATTTTTAACATTCTTTATGTTCGATTAAGGCATAGTGTTTTCCTTCACGATATAGAGAAAAGATATATCGACATTCATTCAGTTAAATAGGTTTTTTAAGCAGTTGTACGGCGTATTCGGCATGTTGGAGCAATATGGATTTTGGCTGACCCACTCTGGCTTGAACGGCCATACCATCCATTAAGGTGCTATAAATTGTTGTTATTTCTTTTATATTTAAACTAGCATCCAACTGCTTATCAGCAATTCCTTTGGCTAAACGTGTTTCAAAACCTAATGTGTTTTGCGCTCTCATATTGGTGATTAGATGTTGGATAGTATCATCACTGGGCATAGCGGCAGAGACTTGTACTACAAGGCAACCTTTGGCTTGTGGGTGCTTGAGTAAATTATCCACTGCATTTTCAAAAAAATGGCGGATCCCAGTAAAAATGTCGGGCTCGTTATCTAATGCCTTCCAGGTGGGTTGCCAATATTGTTCTCGATAAAAGTTAAGTGCTTCAGTAAATAAGTTTGCTTTATTTCCAAAGGCTGAATACAAGCTTGGCGGATTAATTTTCAGTACTTTACAAAGCTCAGCAATAGACACTTGTTCATAACTTTTTTGCCAAAATAACTCGAGTGCTAATTGTAGGGCTTTTTCTCTATTGAAGACGCGAGGTCGGCCGCGGCCTTGTGTGGAAGGGGGAGTATTAACCATAAATTAAAAATCAGTTGACAATATTTGTAGTGATCACTATATTATAATTTAAATTATGTGGCAATCACTATAAAAATGGTTTTACGCCATTTTAAGCTGTTGAAGAAGTGGATAACTGAGGAATAGTGAAATGAGTCATCTTTTAAAGCCTGTTAAATTGACCGATGCGTTAACTCTTCGTAATAAAGTGGTTATGGCACCAATGACGACGTGGTCAGCCGATCCGGCGGGCAATGTGTCAACACAAGAACTGGATTTTTATCAAAAACGCAGTAATGGTGTCGGAATGGTGATCACTGGAACGACCTATGTCAGCCAAAATGGTATTGGCTTTGAAAACCAGTTTGGAGGTTGGGATGATAAGTTTATTCCCAGTCTCACCCGGCTCGCAGAGGCGGCAAAAAGTGGAGGTGCACCTGCTATTTTGCAAATTTTCCATGCAGGTGATAAGGCGATTGCTGAATTGACCCCTAATGAAGAGATTGTCAGTGCCAGTGCCGTCCAGTTAGAACAAACATCATCAAATGGCTTACCTATTACGACTCGAGCGTTAAATGATGATGAAGTCTGGCAAATGGTGAAAGATTTTGGCCAAGGGGTTCGCCGCGCGATTATGGCAGGTTTTGATGGTGTAGAGCTTCATGGTGCCCACGGTTTTCTTATTCAGAACTTCTTTTCTCCTCTTTATAATCAACGCCATGACTATTGGGGAGGCTCCTTAGAAAAACGCATGAACTTCCCGTTAGAAGTGGTTAAAGAAGCAAAACGTATCATAGCAAAATATGCGACTAAACCTTTTGCCCTAGGTTACCGAATTTCATTAGAAGAGGCTGAAAGTCATGGTCTTAGAATCGATGATAGTTTGCAGCTCATTGATGCGCTAATCGCACAAGACATTAGCTATTTACATGTCTCTTTAGGGGATTTATTAGGCTATAAACCTATTGATAAACAGGTTTCAACAACATCCATTGAACTGGTGAGTCAGCACGTTAATAAGCGTATTCCTGTTATTGCGGCAGGCTCCATTAAATTACCTTCTCAGGCAGAGCAAGCCTTGCAACTGGGTGTTGATTTTGTGGCTGTGGGTCAAGGATTAGTTATCAATCCTAATTGGGTTGAATTGGCACAATCGGGTCAATCAGGGTTAATTGAGCAGTCAATCGATTTGAGCAATACACCTTTACCCGATGGTTTAGTCCATTATATTCGCAGTTGGACAGGCTGGTTTAATATAAAAACGGCATAAATGTGTCTTGAATTGAAACCCCTGAGGGATGCTGAATTGAGCATTGATTGAGTGAGATTGGTTTAAAAGACGAGAATCGACTTCTCGTCTTTATTTATTGGTAGTCTCACTCATAAATTTAACCTATTTGGGTCATTGTTTTTTTATCCTTTCCTTATAGATTTAAAGATTGTGCCTTTATTTTTGGCTATTTCTGTGAGAAAAAGGATAATACCAATTCCATTATATAAGTGATCTTTCAGCGGGAATTCAACATGCTGTAGGCAAGGTCGTTAATTGCTCCTGCATTAACAGACAGTCCCACCATCCATGGTGGTCGCAGATGATTGAAGCTAATAGTCATTCTATATCGAAAGCAGCTAACGTAGCATAAAGTATGTTGAAACCCGCACAAAGTGAGCTGCTCAGACATTCCACTTCTGCGTTGCATTCATTTGAAAGGGAATCACCATTACAGCATAAATGCGCCTTGAATTGAAAAGCCTGAGAAGCTCTGAATTGATTATCTATATAATGGAATTGGTATAAACACTGTCTCAAATCGACTCAAGGAGCAAAGCATGGGAGAGGTATTTTTGACGACATTGATTTCGATGGGGGTGATGAAATTGATGTGGATTGGTTTACTTTTGTCACTGGTGTGGCTGCCATCAGCGATTTATTGCCTTCGGCTTGGAAGGCAAAAGGGGAGGCCCATTTTTAGTTTCATTAACGGCTTGTTTCTGGGGCCATTGGGAGTCTTGCTAATGCTGCAAGTGAAGAAAAATAAACTAAGTTGATTGCTTTTTCTTAGCGCTATTGCAGTATCGTTGTCAGCGCTTTTATGCCATTTCATATATGGCTTTCCTTACTCTTCTTTTTTATTATTAATTCATTTTTATTGTTTATTCATTATGTGAGTTTTTACACAGCATTATCTGCTGTCATTTTACCTGCGGTAGCGTTTATTGTGAAAGTGACAGCCTTTCAATCTTGTTGGCATTTCTTTTGAAAGGGGTTGGTTATTTTAGTAGGCTTTGAAAACTAAGGTGTATACTCAATAGATACCCATATGAAATGGAGCTAGAATGCGAAGCCTATTTTCGGTGAAAATACCATTATTGCTAATGAGTTTGTTGTGTATATTGCCTTTATTTGCTCAAGCGGATGATGACGTCATTTGGACGGCAGTATTTTCTGATTTTACTCCCATTAACGACAAAGTTGATATTGATTATTGTCAATCACACACGCCAAGTGTCATAGTCACTACGATTAAACAAATTACTAGTTCAAAAGGAGTGACTGGGCTTAATGGAGTGAATATTCGCTATTTATCTTATAAAACGGAGGAAAAAGATAATTTGTATTTCAATTTAGTGCATGCCATTGTCAGTGGCAAGGGAACGAACGGAAAATCTTGGTCGGAGAAAATGACCTTATATGAACAAACATTAGACACTGTTGGCGTGACTTACACCGTTTGGAGCACGCCTCATTGTAAAGGAACGTTTCTTGGCACACCGACAAGAGTGAGTCAATAACATAATGATGTGATTAGCAATATTAGGCTGTGTTTGTATGGAAGCGGATGACCAAGGAGAGGTGATATGACGAAAAAAGAGCGGTGGACATTAACTCGAGAGAAGCTAGCGTCTCAGACATTGCCTGAGTGGCTTCAAGAGAGAGTCGATTCGGGTGAGTTGAATTTATTAGATGATGCAGCAAGGCAAACCTTATTAAAGCAAACCCTATCTTCTTATTTGAAAGATAAACCTTTGTGGATTTTTGCTTACGGCTCTTTGATGTGGAATCCAACTTTTCATTTTGAACATGTCGAGCCTTGTATATTGAAAGGCTACCACAGACAATTTTGCATTCGAGATGTCATTGCCAGAGGAACCAGTGCACAGCCTGCATTGATGCTAGGAATTGAACAAGGTGGTGAGTGCCAAGGTCTCGGCTATCAAATTTCGCCTAAGAAGGTGAATAAAGAACTTGAAATCCTCTGGAATAGAGAGATGTTAACTGGAGTATATGTACCCACTTGGGTTGACATTGTGTTGTCGTCAAAGGAGAAGGTTTCCGCGCTAACATTTACGATGAATCCAACCCATCCTAATTATTTACCGGGACTTTCCTTGGAACAAGTGGACCAATTTGTTGCAACCGCATCGGGTCCTCTAGGCAGGAATTGTGATTACCTTTTTCAATTAGTTGAACGCTTACAAGAGCTTGATCTTGAAGATGAGGCCATGAGTCAATTAAAGCAATCGCTAACGAAATAGGCTTAGTGTTAGCATTAAGATTGGCATAAATGCCAAACGTTGGTGCTGAGGCGTCCATTACATCACTACAAAACACAGGAATTCATACCCTAGGGAAATTGATGACAGTCACAACTATTAAAAATATCAGTTAATTTATATTGTTTCCAGCGCTCAATAGCTCAATAAAAGAAATGGGTGAAGTGCCAATATGCCTTTATTGAACGAAAGTCAGATCTTATCCCTGATTTCTTTGTCTACTATAGGTAACGAAAATAGGTAACGAAAATAGGTAACGAAAATAGGTAACGAAAAAGCCCATTGAAATACTATCGTATTTTCCTGTTTGAGTGATTTAAGCTTGTTCTATTCATCCTATTCATCCTATTCATCTTTTACCCTAGTTCGGGCGTTGAGCCTTTGTTTCTTTTTGGGCCTTCTATCGGAGAGGTTATTAAAGGAGCTCGGCAGTACTTCAACACCTACCCATTTACCCAGTTTAACGATTAATGGGATCGTAAGTGGCGCAAAAGGCAGTATGGCAAACACGCCTAAACCTAAACTCTTGAGTAAATCGGCAAATTGTTTATTGGCTTTAGCAACTTCTTCATGAGTAGCTTGTTTTTGAGTATATCGCTTATAAATGATAAGCATGTCTTTTGTTTCTTGTTTTTCTTGAGACAAGGCTTCTTTAATTAACAACATATCACGCTTCAAACGCATCCAAGCTCGGCGTCGCCCAATACGAATAACGCGTATCGGGGCTTTGTGTATATAAGCATAAATTTTCATTTTTAGATTGTCTCATAGCTAAGCCATTAAGGCTATTAAAAATAAGCTCATTTAGTGGAAACAATTCTGTTCAAAAGTATGACTAAGTATCATACTTAAGTGAACACTAAGGTGATGAATAAGGTGAAACCATGTCCAAAAGTAAAGAACCTGTTTTGGCAAGCGTTGCGGCCTTTTTGAGCAAGTCTCATGGCTTTTATATTGATGGTAAACATGTAGAGGCTCAAAATGAAAATCGTCTTAATATATATAACCCAGCTGATGCCAGTGTCATTGCATCTTGTGGTGATGCGACTAAAGAGGAGGTCGATAGTGCTGTGTCTAGTGCATGGCAAGTTTTTACGCAAAAGACGTGGGTGAATTGCTTACCTGTAGCCAAAGAGAAAGTGTTACTTAAATTTGCCGATCTCGTCGAAGCATACGCTCATGAATTGGCGCAGTTGTTGACATTAGAGCAAGGTAAGTCTGTTAGTATGGCACGAGATTTAGAAGTGAGTTGCGCAGTGCAATGGATGCGATATACAGCGGGGCTTGTGACAAAACATAATGGTCAATACTTGAATGTATCGCTCCCTTTTCCTAAGGGGGCACAATATCAAGCATGGACGACAAAAAATCCTATTGGAGTCGTTGCTGGAATCGTGCCTTCTAATTTTCCACTGTTAATCGGAATATGGAAAGTATTGCCTGCGTTGGCAGCTGGTTGCTCTGTTGTGATAAAACCTGCTGAAACTACGCCATTAAGTATGCTTAGACTGGCGGAGTTAGCCACTGAAGCGGGGATCCCTAATGGCGTTTTTAATGTCATCACAGGTAAAGGTCAAGCGGCTGGAGAGTGGCTTGTGACTCACCCTTTAATCAATAAAGTGAGCTTTACAGGATCGACAGTAACAGGTAAAAAAATAGCCTGTTTAGCGGCAACAGATTTAAAGCAAGTGGTGTTAGAATTAGGGGGGAATAATCCTGCTATTGTCCTTAAAGATAGTGATCCGAGTCTGGTTGTACCCGGATTATTGACTTCTAGTTTTTTAAACCAAGGTCAAGTTTGTGCGGCGAGTTCGCGTATTTACATTGAAGCGCCTTTATTTGACCAGATAGTAGCGCAGTTTGAGCAAGCAATCCAATCTATGTCCATAGGTTGTGGTTTAGATCATCAGGCGCAAATCAACCCCTTGAGTACAGCTAATCAACAGAGCGTGGTTCAAAATCACCTGACTCAAGTGCGCAAGCAAGGTGTTGAAGTGATCACAGGGCCAAATACGCCAAGTGAGGGTTTTTATGTGTCCCCTGCTTTAATCATTAACCCAGATTATCATCATTTACTGAATAAAGAGGAAGTGTTTGGTCCTGTTGTTAATTTGATACCAGTGGCGAATGAAAGCGAAGCACTTCTGCTCGCCAATGACAGTGATTATGGGCTCTGTGCAAGTGTTTGGACGAATCAACTGGATAAAGCCATAACTTATTCTAATGCGCTTCAGGTAGGCACAGTGTGGGTCAATAGCCATGGGTTTATCGATCCTAATATGCCATTTGGCGGCGTGAAAATGTCTGGCATTGGCCAAGAGTTTGGAGCAAATTGGTTAGATGCCTATAGCGATACAAAGTCGGTTTGCATTAAATATTAGTGTGAAGTGCAAGAATGCAGAGTGCATCTTGATATCTGATAATGATTAGTTCCAGTCTTTAACGAATTCATGTATCTAGGCTCAGTACTAAACCTGTGACGTCCTCTTTTCCTCGTGGGCCGATTTTATGGCCTTGTCCCTGTGTATCTTTGAACAGAGCGAGTTCCCCAGCCAATAGTACTAGTGTATCCCCCGTGGAGACTTCAACGAGAACTTGGCCCTTTAAGATCACTAATATCACATCTTGAGGAGGGTTTCGCCAAGTATGGGAAAGATTGGCTGGAAATTGCCAAAAATCCATGCGGGTAACAGGCCAAGGCTCAGAAAAGGGGATAGGGTGAAGTGGATCGCCATAAGGAAAACGGTTGTTTGAAGTGGCTTTATCTTGAGTGTCGGCTTGAGTGTCAGTCCACATGTTAATGTCAGTGCTGCTCAGATAAGAGGAACCATCAGCAGCTGTCAATATGGTTGGAATACGCATAACCCTTGACCTTTCTTTTTGCTAAGGTAAAAATTCAGTGAAAGTCAGATAAAAGTATAGCGCGATATTGTCTGGCTCGCCGAGTAAGACTGACTTTTCGGTGAGCAGGTATGCCATCGAAAAGATACTAGGAAGCAGATACTTGGGGACAGATATTAGGGATTAGGGTGGAATAACCTTGTGACGTCAGTAGGCCAGTATTCTTTGCTGAATTGTCTTTAAGGACATGTATTTAATTGCGGAGTTTGAATGATGTTTCTTGTTTCTTGTTTCTTGTTTCTTGTTTCTTAGTTGTTCGTTCATTAATGATGACACCGCCTTTAAAAAAGGCGGCGAGGGAGATTAAATCTTAACGACGATTTTACCTATCTGTTCACTGGCCTCCATATATCTATGTGCAGATTGAATATCTTCAAAAGCAAAAATTTTATCAACCTTAGGAAAGAGCTTTTTCTGTTCAAGACCTTGATAAATAAATTGCTTCGCTCTTTCCAATCTCACTGGATCTTGAGTCAGTTCAAATAACGTATAGCCGACAATGGTTAATGCTTTTTCCAAAGCTTTAAAGAGCGGATAAATACTGGGGTTAGGATCTAAGGCGCCGTATTCGATAATGATACCCGCTTGAGCAGCGGCATCGCCTAATTCATTTAATAAAGGCCCACCAATAGGGTCAAAAATGAGATTTGCACCTTGACCTTCAGTGATTAGATTCACAGATTGGCTTATGGATTCAGAATCACTTTCTATCACATAATGGGCGCCAGCTTGTTTCAAGCTCGTGACTTTTTCTGGGCCGCGAGTGGTTGCTATCACAGTTGCACCTATCCAATTGGCGATTTGAATGGCGGCAATACCGACACTTGAGCTGGCAGCTGTGATCAAAATTGTTTGATCGCTCGTGAGTTTTCCCACTTCACAAAGTGCGCCGTAGGCTGTGACATATTGCATCCAAATGGCTGTACCTTCAGCAGGTGATAAATGGGTGGGGTACTTAGCCACGGCAAAAGCGGGGACAATGGGGTGCTTACCATAGACGCCATATTCTCCCATGGTAAATGCAGGTATAGTACTGACAATATCTCCACATTTTAGATCAGTCACCCCTTCACCCACAGCATCAATGACTCCAGAGACTTCATAGCCGATTTTCGAAGGATAACTGGGCTGCTCTATATATGCTCCATTTCTAAACATCACCTCCGCACGGTTTAAACCAATTGCAGCTGCTTTAATTCTGACTTCTCCCACGCCTGGCTTAGGCATGTCCAATGTATCGATTTGTAATACTGAAGCATCGCCAGCTTGATGAAAGCGTACAGTTTGGGTTGTTTTCATTACTATAACCTTTTGAATGATAATGATTGTTACATTTGTTGAATTTAGCCTTTGCTTATTGGTTTATCAATTAACTTTTTATTATTTGTAATAATTTTTCGTTATCATGGTAAACATGATGAGGTTGTTTTTCTTCTCTTGTATACTTTTCTTTGATCCATTGCTTAACAGGAACAATCCATTCCGGTAGCGGTGTATAAAAAGCACCATGTTCTTTACCCGTAGAAATCGCAATCTCTTTAAATGATTTAAGGTTATCACTTCTATTTTTAAGCTTTTGACATGTACTCGCATCATCACTGGTTTCATAAACGGACAACACATCGCCATTGAGCTTAATGTCAGCATATTTCTTTGAAACAATACGCCCGCAACCCGCTAAAAGAATCGCATTAACAGGTGTTTCTTTCAGATAATGAGAAGTTAAACTGGTAATAAAAGCGCCACGGGAAAAACCCATAATGGTGATGTGATCAGCATCGACTCCATATTTGATTAACTCTTCCACATTATTGGCTAATGCTTTTGCATGCTTAAAGGGATCGCTGCCTTTTGCTCTGTGATAGGCGATCAAATGATATTCCTCATCTGACAATGCCGCTTTTATCGCAGGAAACTCATAAACTCCCCACCGTTCGTTTTTTGGAGTCGGGTTGTTGCCTTCTACAATAAAGCCATGGGAATAAAACACATATTTGTCATTGGCATTAATGTGCTCTGGGAATTTATCGTAAACATTCCCCGCAAAAGAGTATGATGAAAACAGCAGACTGATTAATATCGAAAATTTGATAGTGACTCTCCTTAGTCGTTAACGCCCCTGAGTAGTTAAAGCCCCAAACAGAGGCAAGGCTTTGATCTATTAAAGGGCTTTTTATAAGGTACTTTCAAAGTGTTGACTGATTGAATGTAAAGGGCTAAAACCACCAAATAGGTTTTGTGGAAATGATTTCTTTGTTGCGATTTTGATGTACATAGAATATAAAATAGTTTTCTCAATTTTAGTAAACCATTCGGCACTTAACGCTTTATTAGACTCGGATAATCCCTCTGCAGATAAATACTTAATCAAGTCTTCATATTGAGGAATATCTCAAATAACGGAGGCGCCTATACGATTATCGCCTTTTTTAAGAGGTAGCGCATAACTAATTAAATTGGTGCATCCTTCAGGTATTTTTATGCCCTCTACACAAGAAATCCCAACCCAATTTTGCTTCATTTCTAATTCATGAGCGGAGATTACTGCTTTTCCATACACAAGTTCATTCGACCAAGTATATTCACCAAAACTAATAGTCCCTCGTAAAGGTATTGATTCTTTGACACAGGTATTTAATAAGTCTCGACTAGCGTTTACAACCTGAATTAAATCAGAGTCACTCTCACCTACACCAATGAATAAGGTGTCGCTTATAAGCTGATAGTTTTCAATATCATGAGATTTACATATATCTCTTACTATACCAATCCACTTATCGATTTTAAGGCGTAAATCATCTTCAGACAGATTTTCAATCATTTGACTAAAGCCTAAAATGTCTAAAATTAAAAAATATCCTTTCATTTAATTCTTACCCTATAATGCTGCCCTATGCGGAAAATTTAAGCATGACAAGAAGTTGTTCGACAGTCTTGACTTGTTATGACTTTATACCAAAAAGGGCCTCTGAAATCATTTTTAGAGATATGCTACTTTTACCTGTTAGATCAAGGCGCATCGCCATAACCATATCACTAAATGCTATGTAATTATCGTGAGATTTGAGAGAAACGTGTTCGTTAAAAAAGTAGTGGAGTTTTTCGACAACCAGATCACTGCCAACAACTATAGCTCTGGATTTGGCCTTAGTAAGATCTTGCAATTGCTCGATTCCTCTTTGTTCTGAAAATTGAGCTGTTCCAGCAAGATTTGATACTGCATTTATTAAGTCTAGGTATGCAGTTGAACGTATTTCTATGTGTTTCTTTGTTTTTTCACTTAATTTTCCAAAATAGTACTGAATTAGCCCACCTGCAAATACACCCAATAGACCGACTAAAGCAGCAATTAATTTTACATCCATAAATTATCCTTTTAGTTATAACTTTCCATCGCGCGCATGTTTGATTAGACCAATTATTATTGAATTAAGGCATTAGTAAAAATACATATAAAACCTATACTAATATACTGTTTTAAATATAAATAATTTATAACCTTACCAGACTTTAGTCGAGTAAACCAGTAAATCACTGAACCTTAATTCGAAGAAACACACTGCTTTAATGCTTTTCAAGTCAGTGTGAATGCATCTGTATGCCTTCGACTTCAAGGATGAAGTCGCAGAGCGCCCATGGACGGGTTTACAGCGTGCTACAGAAGCATTTGCACAAGAGCCTGCCGCAGGCAATTTATATCAGTAAAGTTTAAAGTTAAAAATTAGCCTATTGACGACTGCCATGGCTAGATGCGGCATTTTTTAAATATTAATAGACGAAAGCTGAATAATTAATTTCAATAGGACAATACTGTTGAAGATGAAAATAAAAAATGTTTTCGCCTTCATTAGAAGGCGATGAAAATCACCCTGCGCGCAAACTCAACAATTGCGCAATATCCAGCGGTTTATCATAACGGCAAAATTGCGGATTTTTTTGTTCAATGGCATAAATAGACATGCGATCGGCCAGTTCATTGCCTTCGATGCCAATGTGAGCAGCGACGTGTTTAATGCTAATGTCATGTTTGAGTTCGCAATACAAGGCATAGGCTTGCTGAATGATCTCAAGATTTTTAATATCACCCGCTGTTTGTCGTTTCCAGCCTTTGGCTTGCCAGCCAGCAGCCCATTGAGTAATGCAGTTTATGGAATATTGTGAATCACTCAATATTTGTACCGATTGCTTAGCGGCCATGGCTTCTTTTGCTAGCAGCAGTGCTTGGTGAAGGGCGTTGAGCTCGGCGGAGTTATTGGTGCCATTGGCATGATATAAACCGTAATAAAGGGCCGATAACTCTGTTTTATGGTAAAGCGCGACGCCTGAGCCTGCTTCGCCAGGATTGGGCTCACAACCCCCATCGGTATACAAGGTGACATCAAATGCTTGATGGCTTTCTTGAATTGCGCTAGGGGTGGTTTTTATTTTTGATTCCTTTGTGACTTTTTTATGAAGACGGCTTTGACTGCTGCCTTGAGAAAAAGCGGCTTGGGCTTCGGCCTGAGTTTTAAAGGATTTGTATTTCGCCCCCGGAAAATGTTCCACTTGTTTTTTGGCTTCATCCCACTGAGTAAAAATACCTGTTTGTCTGCCTTTCCATACCACGTAATACTTTTTTGTCATCATGTTCTCTGTTAATTAATCTGTGGGATCAATATGAATAATATTCTGATCCGCAATTTACCCATCTTGTTAAGCGTCTTGCTGTTAAATGTTTCGCTGTTATCTATTTAAGCTAAGTCAGCGGGGTTAAGGCATGCTTAGGGTCGTCGTTTAGTAATTCGGCCAGTTGTAAAATACCTTGCTGAAAATGGCTTTCGTCATCGATGGCCATCAATGACAAGCGAATGTATTCACCATGGGAATTTGCGGGTGAGTTTTGTGATGTTAAGGAGCAAGATGTAAAAAAACGGCCATGGCTGATCAGTATTTGTCTGTCTTGGGTTTCCATCATTAAGGTGTCGCCACGCCATTTATCGGGTAAGGCAATCCAAATATGGTAACTGGTATCATGGCTATAATGGGTTAAAAAAGACAAGGCCTTTTTGGTAAATGCTTGGCGTTTTCGTGCGATGTTTTTTTGCGTGTTCACCAGAGTGAATGCCTCCCCAGACTCGATGAGGCATTGGGCCAGATTAAAGGTTAATGGAGAAGCGAGCCAGATGGATGCGCGAATACGGGCGGTCAATTTTCGAATTTCATTGCGAGGGGCCTTTAAATAGGCGCATCGCAGAGCGGGACTGATGGCTTTAGACAGTCCGCTAATGTGAAAGCTTTGCTCGGGAATGAAATTTGTGATGGCGGGGATCACCTCATCATTTAAAAAGCCATATAAGTCATCTTCTATTAACCAAGTCGAATGGGCTGCTATCATCTTTGCAATGGCTTTTCGACGTGCTAATGGCATGGTAATGGTAGTGGGATTTTGATGAGAGGGCAAAATGACCACTAACTTTATATCATGATCTTTCAAGGCTTGGTTGAGCGCATCGACTTTCATACCTTGTTCGTCCATGGGAATACTGACAAGGGTTAAGCCGTGGAGCTGTGCAATGGATAAAATGCCAGGATAAGTATATTGCTCAACGGCAATGACATCACCGGGTTGCGTGTAGGTGTGAATGAGAATTTCTAGGGCATTTTGTGCGCCATTGGTGAGCAGAATTTCTTGGGCATGCTGTACGTTTAATCCAAAGTTACGTGCCCATTTTGCTCCAGCTTCTTTATGGGCCATGTGGCCACTATGATCGGCATAGCCCAACATGTCTAGGCTTAAATCTTGTGCACTTTGTCGAAAGGCGTTTTGTAAGGTACTTTGGTTGTAGATTAAGCAAGGTTGAAGAATAGAAAAATTATATTCTCGCTCAATATCAGTTGCTTGTATGGCATTTTCAAGCATGGAGTTAGCACAGACAAAGGTGCCTTTACCCACAAAAGAGACGACTTTTTGTTGCTCAGCCAATAATGAATAGGCTTTTGCTACAGTGCTGGGGGTTGTGCCTAATTCACTCGCTAACACCCTATGAGGAGGCAGCTTAGTGTTAGCAGGGTATAAACCTTCTAAAATACGGTTGTCGATAGTTTGGGCTATGTGCCTAAACTTATTATTACTCATGAAGAGCAGTCCTTGAAATTAACGAAAAGTGGAAGCTGGTGTCAGTGTAAGGAGAAAAGTGCAGTAAGTAAACCTATGTCAAATTGTTGAACAAATAAAATTGACATAGGTCAATATGGCAGGGTAGACTCAGTCAATATTAATCATCTGACGCTACATACTCTATTTTGCTTGAGTATGCTAAAGCGTACACAATTTAATAGGTAGGGGCGTATGAAATCAGTGAAAGTCGCATTTATTGGTCTAGGCGTGATGGGGTTTCCAATGGCGGGCCATCTGCAGCGGATAGGTTATTCAACCACAGTGTTTAATCGAAACAGTGAAAAAGCAAGCAACTGGACGCAAGAGTACCAAGGATTGAGTGCGGACACGCCTAAAGCGGCGGCGATGGACGCCGATATTGTCTTTGTGTGTGTGGGCAACGATGATGATGTTCGAAGCGTGGTTTATGGTGAAAATGGCATTGTTGCAGGTATGAAGCCTGATTCGATTTTAGTGGATCATACCACCACTTCGGCCACATTGGCGGTAGAGCTAAGGGAGTATTGTCAACGCCAAGGTGTGCATTTTATTGATGCGCCAGTGTCTGGTGGTCAAGCGGGTGCAGAAAAGGGAGCGTTAACTGTGATGTGTGGCGGCGAGCCTGAAATTTTTGAACGGGTGCAGCCTGTGATGGACGCGTATGCGAAACAAAGCACCTTGTTAGGGGAAAATGGGCAAGGTCAGCGCTGTAAAATGGTGAATCAAATTTGTATTTCAGGGGTGTTACGTGGTTTGAGTGAGGCATTAACCTTAGCCGAGAAAGCGAATTTGAATATTGAAGATGTTGTTAATACGCTAAAGCATGGCGCGGCAGGTTCTTGGCAAATGGAAAATCGAGCGGTGACTATGGCTCAGGATAAGTTTGATTTTGGTTTTGCCATTGATTGGATGATAAAAGATTTAGGGATTTGTTTAGATGAAGCTAAGCAATATGGATTAACGCTACCACTCACTCAGTCGGTGAATAATGATTATCAAGCATTATCTGATCAAGGGTTAGGGCGTATGGATACCTCCATTTTAATTAAGGCGTCATCTTTGAAAAAATAGCCTCACTCATTGTGAGATTGCGTCATAAACAGCTGCTATTTTGCACCTGTTTATGACGCTTTAGTGATGCGTTTATTCTTCCACTGGCACTTTAATACTCGCTTCTTCAATAGCTTTTTGCTTATTTTTCGTGATGATGAGTCGCATTATTCCTAGACTGATCACTATGCCTGTGAAAGTGGATATCATCATCGATAGCCCAGCACCTAAAGTGTCTGAATTGAGTAAAAAGCTAATCACCACAGTTGTCATGAATAAGGCGGGCAAGGTGGTTATCCAATGTAACTTTTGATGACGCAATAAATAAGCTGAGCTGGTCCAAAGCATGATGACTGCAGTCGCCTGATTGGCGACGCCGAAATAGCGCCAAAGGACGGCGAAATCCACTTACGTTAGAATGCCACCGGCAATGAACAAGGGAATGGCAAAGAGTAATCGTTTGGGTAGGGCTTTTTGTGGCGTATTAAACATTTCTGAAAGAATGAGTCTTGCCGAACGAAAGGCAGTATCACCTGAGGTAATGGGCAAAATAATGACGCCTAAAATGGCCAGTCCACCGCCAAGTGTTCCCAGTAGTACGTTGGAGGCATCGTAAACCAGGTTGGCTGGATTACTTTTCATGGCAATATTAAGACCGTTAACGCCGTCATAAAAAGATAAGGCAATGGCACACCAAATTAACGCTATGATCCCTTCACCGATCATAGCGCCAAAAAAGACGAAACGGCCATTAGCCTCGTTTTCAACGCAGCGTGCCATGAGGGGAGATTGTGTGGCGTGAAAGCCTGATACTGCGCCGCATGCAATAGTAATAAACAGCGCTGGCCATAAAGGCATATCATTAGGGTTTAAATTACTAAACACATCTTTGATGCTATAGCTGGCCAATAATTGATGATCATTTGATATGATCAAAGCAATAGTCAGCCCTGCGGACATAAATAATAACAGTGCGCCAAAAAAGGGGTAAAGTTTACCAATAATTTTATCTATAGGCACTAAGGTTGCGAGCAGATAATAACTAAAAATAAGGATGACAAAGAGGCTCATGTGCCATCCGGTTAATTTACTGAGCAGTCCAGCAGGGGCAGAAATAAACACCACTCCCACTAATAACAGCAATATAATGGCAAAGAGGTTAGTAAAGTGTTGGGCGGGCTTGCCTAAGTATTTTCCGGCTAAATTGGGAATGGATTGCCCTTGATTGCGAACGGATAACATACCCGAAAAATAATCATGTACAGCACCGGCAAAAATACAGCCTAGGACAATCCACAGCATAGCAGCAGGCCCATAAAGCGCGCCCAATATTGGACCAAAAATGGGGCCAACCCCTGCAATATTGAGTAGCTGTATTAAATAGGCTTTACGCTTGGAAATAGGAATAAAATCGACCCCGTCATTGTGTTTATAGGCAGGGGTTTGACTGTGTGTATTAATACCAAATATTTTTTCAACAAAGGCGCCATAAATGACATAGCCAAGGATCAGTAACCCAACGCAGAGTAGAAACCACAGCATATTTTTCCCTCAAGATAAGATTATTTTTTAGTTTGTTATTTAATGTCAGCTAGTTATGTTAAATATTTAAATCTTGTTATTGTCTTTTTTGAGCTAATACCAATTTCATTATAAAAGTGATCTTTCAGCGGGAATTCAACATGCTGTAGGCAAGGTCGTTAATTGCTCCTGCATTAACAGACAGTCCCACCATCCATGGCGGTCGCAGATGATTGAAGCTAATAGTCATTCTATATCGAAAGCAGCTAACGTAGCATAAAGTATGTTGAAACCCGCACAAAGTGAGCTTCTCAGACATTTCACTTCTGCGTTGCATTCATTTGAAAGGGAATCACCATTACAGCATAAATGCGCCTTGAATTGAAAAGCCTGAGAAGCTCTGAATTGATCATCTATATAATGGAATTGGTATAAGTAAATTGCGATTAAAAAGTGAGCAAGATTTGTGTTTTTATTTTGGGATTGGTGATGCGAGAAGGGATCGGGTACACTAATGCCTTTCTTAGCCACTAGATAGATACTTTAACATGGAATTTTTAACGGGTTTATATCCTGGCATTAAGCACTTACATCTTACACTGGTTGCGACAAGTGTATTGTTTTTTGTTTTTCGATTTGTGCTGCATTTACGCGATTCAGCTTTGTTGGAGAAAAAGTGGCTGAAGATATCGCCTCATGTCATAGATACATTCTTGCTTCTCTCTGGATTGGTTTTATGTGTCGTTATTCAACAATTTCCTTTTGTTGATCCTTGGCTGACAGAAAAATTAGGTGCTGTTGTTGCTTATATCGTACTGGCAACTATAGCGTTAAAAGCAAACAGAGGTAAGCTTTTTAAAGTGTTTGCTGCATTTGGAGCATTAGGTTGGGTTGTGTACGCCGCAAAAATAGCGGTTTTTAAACAGGCAATATTAGTAAGTTAATGACAAAATTCATTCTGAGTGATGCGATAAAATTACCTGAAATCGCATTTGAAATTACAGAGCATCTTGGCTTTTCAAAAGTGCAAAGCACACAATGGGCTTGGTATGCCTTAGCGGGATCAGTATTAAGCCATTATGTGGTTGATAGACATGCTCGTCTACAAGCGCTGCTTCATTGGTTTTATCAAGAGAAAGGCTTTTGTGCTAGAGAAGATTATTTTAGTGTTGAAGCGGCTGATTTGGGGTGCTGTTTAGTCACGCGTCAAGGCAATAGCACTACATTAGCGACGCTTTTGATGTTACTTGCGAAACAGCTTGATTTGCAGGTGGCGTTAATTTTATTACCCGGTTTTACCGCATTGTGCTGTCGTATTGATAATGATGTTTATTATATTGACCCCTTAACGGGAAGGCGCATGACTAAACATGAATTGCATGTGGTTGTGCGAGGAGAGCTAGGCAATGCGGCAAAATTAAAACCGAGTTATTTAAAGCCTGTGACGCCAAAGCGCATTGTGTCTAGAATGATCCATGAAATAAAGGCAGGTTGTATTATTTCTCGTCAATTTGAGCCTGCTATGGAATGCAGCAATTTATTACTGCAATGGCATAGTGATGATCTTAACCTTAATCGAGAACGTGCATTCATCGCTCAGCAACTGGGTTGTTTAAGTTTAGCTTCGGCGGATTTAGAGCACTTTATTGATAATAGTCCTAATGATCCTTTGATTGAGTTGGTTAAAATACAGCTTAAAGAGCTTCAAAGTGAAGTGGAAGTTTTTCACTAACCTTGAAAGTGATAGCTTTTAGGCAATCTCAGTAACAGCGCCCTTATTAAAGGGCGCTGTTTTACATCTAAAAATAGGTATTTGACAGTGAGTTAGGTATATTCAACTTTTTAAATGGAAAAATAATAATAAAAGCAGCGACGACTGCAAAGGAGAAGTATTGATGAATGAAACAGCTTTGGTGACTAATGATGCGATTGCGTTAGGCTTGCTAACCACTATTTTAGGGGGGGTCTTTTACACTAGTACCAGTTCTCATCCATTTTGGAAAAAGTTCTATCGCTTTATTCCTGCATTGCTCTTGTGCTATTTTTTACCTTCATTGTTAAACACTTTTGGCATTGTCGATGGCGATACCTCTAAACTTTATTTTGTGGCCTCACGTTATTTATTGCCTGCTTGTTTGGTGTTGTTGATTTTAAGTGTCGATTTAAAGGCGATTTTTTCTTTAGGCCCTAAAGCATTAATTATGTTTTTAACGGGCACGGTGGGCATTGTCATTGGTGGTCCCATTGCACTATTGATTATTTCTGTTTTTCATCCTGATGTCATTGGAGGGCACGGGCCTGATGCCGTTTGGCGAGGAATGACCACCTTAGCGGGGAGTTGGATCGGCGGCGGTGCGAATCAGGCCGCGATGAAAGAAATTTATGGCGCTGGTGGCAATATTTTTTCCATTATGGTGACAGTCGATATTATTGTTGCCAATCTATGGATGTTAGTTTTGCTCTTTATGGCATCGAAAGCGGCTCAAATTGATGCGAAAAGCGGCGCAGATACCTCGGCAATAGAAGCGCTTAAGTTAAAATTGGAAACCTATCAAGCAGAAAAGTCACGTATTCCCAGTTTACGTGATTTGATTTTGATTGTGGCCATTGCCTTTGGTGCGGCTGGATTATCGCATTTAGGAGCCGACTTTTTAGGGCCCTATTTTCAGACGAATTATCCTTGGACTCAGACTTATAGTTTAACCTCAACGTTTTTTTGGTTAATTATTTTAGCCACAAGTTTTGGTTTATTGCTTTCCTTTACGCCTGCGCGTCATATGGAGGCGGCAGGAGCCTCTAAAGTAGGCTCGGTCTTTGTGTATATTTTAGTGGCGACTATTGGCTTGCACATGGATATTGCTCAACTAGCGAATAAAGCGAACCTTTGGTACTTTGCTATTGGGATCATCTGGATGGCAATCCATGCGGTGTTAATGTTGTTGGTGGCTAAATTGATTAAAGCGCCTGTGTTTTATATGGCGGTAGGCAGTAAAGCCAATGTCGGAGGGGCTGCTTCTGCACCGGTATTGGCGGCGGCCTTTCACCCTTCACTAGCGCCTGTTGGTGTTTTTTTAGCGGTATTAGGGTATGTATTGGGAACCTATATGGCATGGTTTTGTGGGCAATTGTTGCAGCTGGTTGCAGTATCGTGATAGTAGGTTTAACGGCATAGTACGACGTAATCAGCTAACCAGATACTTAACAATTGAATGATTTTGATAGAGAGATAATGATGAGTAATAAAGTAATTAAGTTAGGTGAAATAGATATTGCCAATGACAAGCCTTTTGTTTTATTTGGTGGTATGAATGTGCTTGAATCTCGTGATTTAGCCATGAGCATTGCAGAAACCTATGCAGAAGTGACACAAAAGTTAGGGATCCCTTATGTGTTTAAAGCATCTTTTGATAAGGCCAATCGCTCGTCGGTCAATTCTTATCGCGGTCCAGGTATGGAAGCGGGATTGAAAATTTTTGAAGAAATCAAATGCACGTTCAATTTACCGATTATTACCGATGTACACGAAGTGCATCAATGTGTCCCTGTTGCTGAGGTTGTTGATATTATTCAATTACCGGCTTTTTTGGCCCGTCAAACAGATTTAGTGGTCGCGATGGCAAAAACAGGGTCGATCATTAATGTTAAAAAACCACAGTTTTTAGCACCTCACGAAATGCGTCACATTATTACTAAGTTTAATGAGGCGGGGAATGATGAGATCATCTTATGTGAGCGTGGAAGCAGCTTTGGGTATAATAACCTTGTGGTTGATATGCTAGGGATGGATGAGATGAAGCAATCGGGTTATCCAGTCATTTTTGATGCGACTCACGCTCTGCAGCGACCTGGAGGTCGAACGGACTCAGCCGGAGGCCGTCGAGCTCAAGCGACAGAGTTGGCTCGCAGCGGCATGGCATTAGGTTTGGCGGGATTATTTATTGAGGCTCATCCTGATCCTGAACAAGCGAAATGTGACGGCCCATGTGCTTTGCCTTTGCATCAATTAGAGAATTACTTAACGCAAATGAAGGCTGTTGACAATCTGGTTAAATCCTTTGCTCCTATTGATACCAGTAAATAATCGCCTGTTTCAACATGTTGCTTAATTAAGTAATAAAAAACCGCTAAAAGGATTATTAGCGGTTTTTTATTGATTTAGCTATCCCGTTTACGAATGGCAATGCTGATGCAAATAGCGGCACCTCCCCAAGTGAGTCCTAAACCAATACACATCATAATCATTGCTGCAGTTGTCATAATGGGTTCTCATCGGTTATTGAAGGGGAGGGTTTAATGGGTTTAGAACACAAAGCGATAATGAGCGAAATCAATAGCATTAAGGAGATTAATCCCCATCCAAGAATAAGTTGTTCTATTAAAGCGTATTCTCCATATCCTTGAGTGAGGGTATTAAATAGGTTTCTGATCAGAATAACCAGTAATAGTGCAGGGCTAATAAAACGTAAGCATAAGTCTAGCCATTTTCCTAAGCTAAAGTCTGACAGTTGATTGGCATAAAATCGTATTGTCGTTGCTTTAATAAACCAAGCGATCAGAGTGACTTCCATAAGACAGCTAAAGAGTAAGGCGAGATTATTAATGAAGTAATCAACTAAGTCTAGTAATAATATTCCTCCGTTTGTAGCAAAGAATAGCGATATGACAACGCCTATTGCGCATACCAGTGTGGCGACTTTTTTTCTTGGATACTTTGTTTTATCTATAATGGCGGAAATTACTGCTTCCATAATAGAGATATGAGAGCTGAGTCCTGCAACTATTAAGGTGAAAAAAAATAACGGCCCAAGAATGTAAGGGATAGGTAAGTGAGTAATGGCTTCTGGTATGGTAACAAATGCCAGTCCTACACCAGATGAAATAACATTAGTGACAGGTTGTGCTTGCTGATCGGCCATATGACCTAAGACACTAAAAATGAGAATGCCTGCTAGAATAGAGAATCCACAATTGACAAGCACAGTGATAATCGCATTATTGTTGATATCAGATTTTGTCGGTAAATAGCTGGAATAGGCAAACATGATGGCAAAACCGACACTTAAGGTGAAAAATATTTGACCGTATGCTGCTGACCACACTTTAGGGTTAAAGAGTTGACTAAAGTCAGGTTGAAAGAGGTAGTTGAGTCCATCTTGGGCGCCGGGTAAAAATGCGGTTTGGGAGATCAAAAATAACACCATAATTAATAAAAGCGGCATCAAGAGCTTATTGGCTTTTTCTATGCCGCCTTTGATGCCTGTATAAACCGCGAAAAAGGTGATACTCCATGCAATTAACATCGGAATAGCAATGTGCAATAACAGCTCTCCTAATTGTGAAGGTGAATGGTCATTGAGTTGTAAATATTGACTGAAAAAAAACTGATTGGTGTCATTCCCCCAATTTTGAGTAAAGGAAAGGCCAAAATAAGAAATTGACCAGCCTATAATAGCGACGTAATAAATGCCGATAACAGCGGCGATCATGACTTGAAACCAGCCTAACCATTGCAAGCGAGTGTTTAAGCTTATACCCAGTTGTTCAAAGATGCCTGGAGCCGCCTGACGTAACTTGTGACCCAAACTGAATTCCATAATCATAAAAGGGATCCCAGCAGACAACATAGCGAATAAGTAAGGGATTAAAAAAGCCCCGCCGCCATTTTCATAAGTGATATAAGGAAAACGCCAGATGTTTCCTAAGCCTATGGCAGAGCCCACAGCCGCTAATATAAAGCCCGTTCTCGTGTTCCATTGCTCCCTTTTCATACTTGTCCTTTAATGGGGATTATTATTCGTATTAATAAAAGTTTAGTTACATTTCTTTCTCTTTGTTGAATGAATAAATATTAAATTTGATATTCTTTTAGCGTCAGATATAAGATGAAACTGATAAGTAAAGTATGATTGAGTATGGTGTGGTTTGTAGTTATAACTCAACGATGGTGCAAATATTTTTTTGATTATTGACTCTACTTTTAATTAAATTGATTAAGCTGGACATTCATTTACTTTATGGCGATATAAACTTTTTTATTTTCTAGGGTTAACCCTTTTGAGGTCATCATGAAACTTTTAAGTCGATACAGTTTGCTGCTATTAATTCCTTCAATCTTGTTTAGCCCTTTAAGCTTGGGGAACCCCCATGGGCACGGCGACAGGCACGGACCTAAAAGAAAAGACAAAGTGGTGGTTGTGGTGCAAGCGCCCAAACATAAAGTCGGTTATAAGAGGAAGCATATGCCTAAAGGGGCGACACGGATCGCGGTGAAGAAGAATAATTATTATTTTTACAATGGCTTTTACTATCGTTCAATCAGAGGTGAATATCAAGTGGTTGCGAGTCCTCGTGGCGCACGTATTAAGGCATTACCGGCAGGCTATAGAAGGATAGTGATTGGCGCCATACCTTATTTCGTGTTTGAAGGGACGTTTTATCGATATCAAGAAAGTACGAGAGATTACATGGTTGTCGATGAGCCTCACTCAAATGATGAGGTGATTCAAGTGTCGGGTCAATACATTGCGGGTGAAGTGTACTCTCAATTACCTGAGCATACAGAACCAGTTAAAAAGAATGGTATGCAATACTTCAAGTATGGCTCACTTTATTTCTTGCCCCAAGTGACCAATGGCAGTGTGGTTTATCTCGCGGTCAAATTTAACTGATATTCATATTGCAGAAAATGCCCTCTGGTTTGAATGGCTAAGATTGTCCTTTCAAACCAGAGTGTAATACCAATTCCATTATATAGATGATCAATTCAGAGCTTCTCAGGCTTTTCAATTCAAGGCGCATTTATGCAGTAATGGTGATTCCCTTTCAAATGAATGCAACGCTGAAGTGGAATGTCTGAGGAGCTCACTTTGTGCGGGTTTCAACATACTTTATGCTACGTTAGCTGCTTTCGATATAGAATAACTATTTACTTCAATCATCTGCCTTGCCTACAGCATGTTGAATTCCCGCTGAAAGATCACTTATATAATGGAATTGGTATAATTAAATGATTATTCATTGATTTCAATTTGTTTTATTCGTCGATAAAGTTTGATGTTTTCAGGCACGGCTATTTGGTGTTTTTTGGCTTGCTGAATAATATAGCCGTTGATATTGTCAATTTCACTTTGCCTACGATGTTTAATATCTTGATACATAGAAGAGAAATTATTCTGTGTGAGTGTGATAACATCAAAAATACGCTTAAGTAAGTTCGCTTTATTTAATTGAATACCATCATGTTGCGCTACTAATATCACTTCATCGGTGATCGTTTCAATTGACGCAGGGTATTGGGTGTTATTGAGCTCTCCATTTTTGCACTGATGAATGGCAGTAAGGGGGTTAATCGCTGCATTGACTGCGAGTTTTTGCCATAACATAGGAATAATGGCGTCGCAGTATTCAATATTGTGAATACTGTTAAGCAGTGTTTGCTTCAAACTGTCGCTTAATACAGGGCCGAAGTAATGGCCAAATTGTGTCAGCCCTGTTCCAGTTTGCTCTATATGCCATCTATCATGTTTGATTGCCCCTTGAGATGTGGTTCCTAAACTGAGTCCTAAATTGGGATAGGAGTGACGTAATGTTTCTTCAATAATCAGGTGTGGCCCCATGCCATTATGGAGTAATAAGATATGGCATTGAGGATCGAGCTTATCGAGCAGGGGGAGTAATGCATCAGTGACTTGATAAGACTTAACGCAAACAATGAGTAATTGAATTTTTTGGAGAGTGTGACTTTCGTGTTGCGCACTAATGCAATTTGCTACGTAGCTTATTTTGCTGCCTGTTAATGAAGTGAAATTAACTTCTTGGCAACGTGTTTCATGACGATCGATGAAGTAAAATATATCTTGATTTTTATTGAGCTGACTTAATTGAAAATGTTTGAGTTGACCAATGGCGCCAGCGCCTAATATTCCGATATGATTCATATTAAAGGGCCTACTGCTTGATGGTGAAGAGGCATTATACTTAAAAAGAGATTAATTTTCGGCTTTTTCTCCATTGATATACGGCTTTTTACGTTTATCAAGTAAATAAAGCAAATAAAACAAATAAAAACAGAATATTCCGATAAAGTCTGCTATGAGATCGATAAAAGAAGCGGTTCGATAAGGAAGAGTGGCTTGAATGATTTCTATGATACTGGCGTAGGCCATTAAAAAGGTAATGATAAGATAATGATTTGGCTTAAAAGCATAATATGTTAACAAGGATAATATAAAAAAAATGCCAGCATGTGCGATCTTGTCGAAATGCGGGATCCAAGTGGGGCTATAGCTTGGCCTTGAAAATACTAAGTAACTGATAAGTAATAAGCTGACGAAAAGCACTATTTTGAATATTGACGGTTTTGTACTCACAAGTGGCGACATCGTATTTTAGTTTGGTTTCATCATAGGCGATATGCACCAATAAAGTCACCTATTAAGATCATTTTATCTTTAAAACCTTCAACTTTGAGTGTTCCGTGGGTAGACTAGATCTTTTTATGGAAAATAGGACTGTAAATTATGCCTTCTATGGATATCGTCTCTGAGGTTGATGAAGTTGAATTACGTAATGCCGTTGATAATTCTCGACGTGAGCTGAGTAATCGTTTTGATTTTAGAGGCAAAGAAGCCAGTATTGAATATAAAGATCATGTGGTGACCTTATCTGCTGAAGATGATTTTCAATGTCAACAGTTGGTTGATATCTTACGTATGCAGTTAAGTAAAAGAAATGTCGATCCAGCAGCAATGGATGTGGATGATAAAGCTATTCACAGTGGGAAAACCTTTTCTTTAAAAGTGAATTTTAAGCAAGGCATTGAAACGCTTACAGCAAAAAAACTGGTTAAGTTAATAAAAGACAGTAAGCTTAAAGTACAATCATCTATTCAAGGTGACTCTGTTAGGGTCACGGGAAAAAAGCGCGATGATCTTCAGGCGGTCATGGCATTAGCAAGAGAGTCAGATTTAGGCCAACCTTTCCAGTTTAATAACTTTAGAGATTAATAAGTATTGTTTTTGAGCCCTCATGACTCACGAATTGAGGGCTTTATTCTTTTTATTCGGGATGGGGGGCATATTTATTGACGAGATAAATAAGTCCTAATACGGGAAGCCCGATAGCGCTTGTTCCAATGAAGAAGCTTACATAGTTAAAGTGGTCGATGTACATGCCAGAAAAGCCAGCGATAAATTTAGGAAAGAGTAACATTATCGATGACAATAAGGCATATTGGGTAGCGCTGAACCCACTGCTCGTGAGGCTAGATAAATAAGCGATAAAGGCTGAAGTGGCAATCCCTGAGCAAAAATTATCGACAGAGATTATACCGGTAAGCAGTGTGACATCGTATCCAATTATCGCTTGGTAGGCGAATAAAATATTAGTGACGGAAGCCAAAAGCGCGCCTAAAAATAAAATCTTTATCGTGCCATATCGCGCAATTAAAAGACCACCGAATCCCGCTCCGACTAAGGTCATGATTAATCCATAGACTTTTGTAATTGTGGCGATTTCAGCTTTAGAAAACCCCATATCAACATAAAAGACATTAGCCATGATCCCCATGACAATATCCGATATTCGATAACAAGATACCAGTAATAATATTAAAATAGCACTGCGCCCATAGCGCTTAAAAAAGTCGATGAAGGGTAAGGCTGATGCGGTATATACCCAAGCAAGTAGCCCTGCGATTCGAGTAGGATACCGACGAGATAACTGCTGCTTTAATTGTGCTTCTTGTTCATCAGCTTCTTTCGTTTCAACATCCGGTTCACGGCAAAAGAGGGTTGTTAATAGCCCTACCATCATAAACCCCGCCATGACCAAATAAGCCGTTTGCCAGGCTTGTAAGTTATAGACTTGGCTATCGGGTTCTACCCATGCGGCAATGGAGAGTGCACCAGCAGTAGAGATGATCATCGCACCGCGATAGCCGACTTGATAAGCGGCGGCCAGTGCTGCTTGCATTTTTTGAGGAGCCGACTCAATACGAAAGGCATCAATAACAATATCTTGTGTCGCAGAAGAAAAAGCAATTAAAAAGGCAAATACGGCTAAGCTTTTAAGGTTTTCTAGTGGGTTGCTTTGACTCATTGCTATAATCGCTAAAATGACCATGCTCTGTGCAAGAAGCATCCATGCCCGCCTTCGGCCTAGTAAGGAAGTGAGTATAGGTAATGAGAGCCTATCGACTAAAGGAGACCAAACCCACTTAAACCCGTAAGTGAGTGCTATCCAACTGAAATAGCCTATGGCACTGCGATCAATCCCTGCTTCTCTCAGCCAAAACGACAGTGTTGAAAAGACTAGCATCAGTGGTAGGCCTGATGAAAAACCTAAAAAAAGCAAAACGAGGACGCGCTTATGGCGGTAAATGGAAAAAGCTTGTTGGATCCGTTGCAAACGCGTGCTGGCAATAGTCATAAAATTACTACTTGAAGTAAGATAAGGCTAGCTTAAGCGGGAGTGGAACAAGGTTCAAGATTAATCTAATGAAAAAGCCCAGATTGAAAGGTCCTAGGCTTTTGGTGTGGGTGAATTGATATTAGGTTAAGGTCTGATCCCTATGCAGCCTTGGGGCATAGTGCCGCCAATGCTTAAATAATCGCAACAATCATTGATTTGTTGCCTTAAGAAATGATTACCACGGATCATCCAATCAGGCCATCGATCAAAGGCGTGAAGCAGGTGCCAGAACACTTTCTCTATATCGGTTTGCGCATCCCCTTGATGGTTGTACATTTGCCATTCTTCTAAGGTGTCCCATAAATATAATTGAATTTCGCTGAATTCTAATTGTTCACCTAAAAATGCTTTTCCATACATTGCCAGCTGGGGTGCTTTATCATCAATGAACTCATTAGGTGTCATTGAGTTGCCTCCTTTTTTGCTGTGCGTCTTGAGTATAGAAGTAAAATTAGTGACTTGAAATAAAAATGAACGAAAATGACATTTTTGTGACACGAATCACTTTTTTATTGTTAATCTTATTTTATCAGATTATATTAATAAGTTAGCTTTATTTGGGTAATAACTCGGCTTTTATCAAAATGACATTCTCAATGGGGAAATCAGGCCAATTTAATGTTTGATCTATGTGTGTTGCTACAGAAGACATTTTTTGTAGCACTTCTTCTCCCTGAATGATCTCACCAAAAACGGCATAGCCCCAACGGCGAGAAGAGGGATCGAGCCCTGTATTATCAGCAATATTAAAATAAAATTGACTGGTTGCTGTATGAGGTTCACTGTCTCTGGCCATAGCAATGGTGCCCATGGCATTGGATAATCCATTTCCAGATTCATTGGCTATGGAAGGCAATGTTGTTTTTTCATTTTTTTGTAAATCGAGTCCTCCCCCTTGTACAACAAATTCTGGAATAATTCGGTGAAAGAGTGTGTTGTCGTAATGTCCATCCACCACATAAGTCAAAAAATTGTCGACGGTTAGCGGGGCTCTACTTCGGTCTAGTTCAACAATAATGTTCCCCATACTTGTTGTCAGTTTGACTTTAGGAAATAAAGTATTGGGCTGAATATCGTTAGCAAAAGTGAATAGGCTAATAAAATATAATAAGCCAATACAAATTTGGTTATATACTTTCATTGTTTTCATTTTATCCTTGAATGAATTGATTAAATTCACTATCGGTCATTATTTCTTGTGTCAATTTGGCAAGTTGTTGGTTAATTTCTAGTTCAAGGGTTGCAAAGTCAGGTGTGAGTGGTTTTTTAAGCATAGCCTTGATACGAAAGCGTTTATTTAATGTGTTTGTTTCAGTTTGTGTTGTGCCGTTTGAAACCATATTCCGTTGTTTTTTGACGATAGCATTAATAATAATTTCAGTATTTGCGGTAAATCCGAAGATCCCTTCATCGACATTAGTTTGTAATTTTTCAATATTAAATGTCACAGTGGGAAAGGTATTGGATGTGAGTTGGTACCCCGCTTTTTCTAAGCTCTTGCGTAATACAGTGTCCATTTGCTCAACCAGTGGTTCGCCAGTTGTCACTTGACGGGTGACTTGACCATTATCAATGAAGCGAACGACATAGGGAGATGATCTGATATCGAATGTATCAATGGATATTTCATCATGCTGGGCAGTTTGTACATTGATCGAGGGGACTTGCGGGTTTAATGCAATAAAGCGTGGTGAATAACTCGTACAAGCCGATAGTGCTATTGAGAGTAAGAGTAAACAGAAATGCCTCATTTTCATCGAATAAATTCTCTGTAATAACAATTTTGCTTAAGAATACCAGAATTGATTGCTGATACCAGAAGATTACTGCTTGAGAAGCTTGAATGTCATTGTTAAGTCTTTATTTTCGTCATACAGTCATTGAGCGATACTTCTTTGTTGCATTATCGCAAAAGGGGCCTAGGTTATATCGCTCATCATAGGGTTGAACTTGGCCGCAGGTGTGCATGAGACTGACTATACTCAGGTATAGTCTATTTAGAAATGGCTAAATATACTGAGTTAACGTTTTGAAAGGAGGCAATAATGCGCTTAATGTTAAGGTTCACTATTGCAGTTGGAAGAGGTAATTAGTTTAAATGACCTAATGAAAGGATTGGAATAACTGACAAAGATTGAGTTTTTTCTCTTTCATATACTGCTGAAATTATTTGTAAACCTGTCAATAAATGCTTTCATTCTCCATAGGTGATAGAAGATAACAAGGATTAAAAATGGTATTAATAGATTCAGTATTAAATACATTATTTTCATCATTTTCAGGCTATTTGTTGATTTTCTTGTTATTTACTATCGGTCTTTTTTTTAGTTTTCAGATTAATTTTACTCAAGTTAAAAAACTGAAGCACATGCTGTTGCTATTGTTAGAACAAGCAGGAATTGGCAAGAGTAAACAGGAACGTATTTCTTCTTTTTCTACATTTTGTATTCCCTTAGCATCAAGAATTGGGGCGGGTAATTTTGCAGGAGTGGGTATTGCGATTAGCTTAGGTGGGGCGGGCGCCGTTTTTTGGATGTGGGTGATTGCCATTATTGGGGCTGCATCGTGTCTTATTGAGAATACCTTAGCTCAGGCCTATAAGCGAAAATTAAGAGACGGTAGTTTTATGGGAGGGCCGGCCGTTTATATTGCATTTGGCGTGAAATCGAGAAAGATGGCCTTGTTATTTTCGATTCTCATGGTGGTCAGTTATGGGCTTATTTTTAATTTGGCTCAATCCAATACGATTGCAGGGGTGATGGAAGTGGCTTTTTCTATGTCACCTTTATCTGTTGGGATCAATTTAGCCGTTTTTACCGGCGTTATCATCTTTGGCAGCTTGTCAGGCGTACTCAAAATTACTCAAATATTGTTTCCCATAGCTTCTTGTGTTTATTTATTGATTGCCATCATTGTTTTAGTGATGAATTATCAACAAATTATTCCTATGTTAGCTCAAATAATAAAGGAGGCTTTAGGTTTTTCTCAGGCCTCAGCTGGGGCTTTTGGCATGATGGTCATTCAGGGAATTAAGCGTAGTGTTTTTTCAAATGAGGCGGGAATGGGATCGACGCCAAATGCGGGAGCAATGGCTTATGTCTCTCACCCTGTTAAGCAAGGATTCATTCAAGCCTTAGGGGTACTCACAACCACCTTAATTTTATCAACAGCAACCGCTTTTATTATTTTGGTGTCTCAAGTTAATTATATTTCTCCTGAATTGACGGGGATAGATTTAATTTACTCCGCGATGGATAGAAATTTTGAAGAAAGTGGTGGCAATATCATTGCGATTTTAATTTTTACTTTTGTGTATAGTACTGTCGTTGTTAATTACTTTTATGGAGAGACAAATATAAAGTATATCACTCATGCACCTTGGGCCCTGCAAGTTTTTCGATTAAGTGTATTGTTGATGGTGATTTTGGGGGCTATTTTGCCATTAGGATTAGTATGGAAAGCGGTTGATTTTTTTGTTGCGATATTAGCTTTTATTAATATTTGGGCATTGGTTTTACTGCGTAAAGTCGCACTGAAGCTGTTTAAGCATTATATGCAGCAGCTAATGCGTGGTGAAGATCCCATTTTTCATAAAAAGGCGATTGCAGAATTACATGATGTTGAGTGTTGGGGGGATGAGGATTTTAAGGTGTTTCAAGCTGAATTAAAAAAAAGGAAACACCTTAAAAGTGAGTTATAGCGGGCAATAATGATGTTTAACTTGATAATCGGTGAGCGCTTTTCTATGGAATTGACCATTGTCATTTTCGGCTAATTCAAACAGGGTTACACCGCATGTCTCTCGGCCTTCATCGGTTGTGATGTAATCATATACGGCTTCGTAGTTTCTATTTTTTTCGGGGATAAAGCTGACTAGCTTTCGGCACCAAGAGTATAAAATGCCTTCCTGAGTCGATGTTTTCCCAGGATCAATACCTGTAATACCTACGCCATTAAATTGGAATGTGAATTCTCGACCTGCAGGAATGTAGACTTCATTTTGATGTGAGTCACTAATCTCATGATTATACAGTGGCATATCGATACGACTTAGACGACGAACCAAGTTTGCCTTTAGCCCTAAAGTGGCAAGCGAAGCGGCATGTTGTTCATCAATACACTCGTTATTGTTAGGTGTAGTGACAAAATTATTGTTACTGGGGATTGATACTAGACGTAATTGAGCGTTGTCAATATTGGGTCTAGGTACAGAATAACGATTAGCACAGCCTGATGTGATTAATACAACTAAAATTAATACAACACTTCTCATTGGGTTAAATCATCCTAATATAAAATTCGAATAAGTGGAATTTGGAAAAACAAGATAGAATTAACTCGTGCTTCTCTACAAACATTCTGACCGTTAATTTACATATGTTGCTTTCTTGGGCGAATTGTAATGAAAGAGGGGGAGTAAAATCAAGCGATGATAGGTAAAGATCCATTGAGCTAAACTATTAGCTCAAATCTTACTCATGCATTTTAATACTAGGGATAATGTATGCGTTTATACTTGGTAGAAGGGCGCTTATATTTGAAGTGATCACTGCAATAGGTGAGTATTGATGAAGATAATGAGAAAAGATCATCGTTATTTTAACACCAGTGATGATGTTCGATTACATTATATTGATAAAGGTACTGGTCAAGTTTTGTTGATTGTGCCTGGTTTTGCACAAAGTGTGGCGCAATATGAACGTCAAATCTTAGGCTTATGTGATCGATATCGAATTCTGGCCATTGATATGAGAGGTCATGGGGATTCCGAAAAGGTGCACTATGGCTATAAAGTGGCGAGATTTAGCAAAGATCTGCATGAGTTTATCACTTTTCTTCATTTGAATAGGGTTGTTTTATTAGGGCACTCTATTGGCACAGCTGTGATTTGGACTTATCTTGAGCTTTTTGGTTTTAATCAGGTGGCGAAGCTGATTTTTATGAGTAATCCAGCGGTCATGGTTTCTAATCCCCTTTGGTCAAGTGTTGAAGTCGAACACTACGGCCCTTTAGCTTCTTCTACCTCATTAATGGATGTGATTAATAGTTTTACTCATGGACAGGGTGATGAGTATAGTCAAATTATGTTGAATCGAATGCTATCTGATAATATTTCATCTTTAGATAAACAATGGCTATTAAACTCCAGTTTAAAGCTACCGAGAGAGCAAGCATCAGCGCTGATGTATAATTGTTTTCACATGGACTGGCGAGATTTATTGCCTAGGATCAAAATTCCAACATTGATTATTGTGGGTAGAGCGGGCTTAATTTCAGCTTCTTCCCAAATTTGGTTACATGAACAAATTCCTCAGTCAAAAATGGTTATGTTTGAAGAAAATGAGGGCGGAAAACATTTTATGTTCTATGAAAATCCTGACAAATTTAATCATGTGGTAGATGAGTTTATTCAAGAAATCGTTACATTATAGGTTTAGCTGCTTGATATCATTATCGAGTCAATGAATATTTGTCGTCTCTTTTCGTTTTTTGCACAAAAATTAGGTAGTATTTATTAAATTGATCTTGGCATTGAAGGGGTCTTCATTGTCAGATTGTTGGTGTCGCTCTTTATTGAAGCGGTGTATAAGTGGATGGAGTAATTAATGAAGCGAGTATTAGTATTATTTGGGGCGGGTTGTATTGGAGCATTGCTTGCGAGCTTACTATTTTGGTTATTAACTTATTTAGGTTTAGGGCATTATGTGAAGTTCCCATATTTTCCAGTTTTAAGCGCTGGCTGGCTTTACCCTAAAGTATTATGGGGTGGCGTCTATGGATTATTATTGCTCATTCCTATCTTAGAATCAAAGCTTTGGTTAAAAGTCATATTACTCAGTATTCTTATCACATTAGTGCATTTATTCATTGCATTGCCTTTTAGTGTTTATAGAGGTGCTGCGGGCCTTAATATTGGCTTATATGCTTTCTTATTTGCTTTGTTGTTCAATTTCCTATGGGCGAGTATTACGGCGCTAACCGTTAAATTTGCTAAATAAAGTGTTTCGGTCATAGTGATACGCAATAGATATCGCTATGACTTAAGCTTTTGGAGGTATTAGCGTTTTTGTGCTTGCAAAATCACAAATTTCCCATTGGATGCGACGGTTGTGCAATTTTTAAAAATGCGTTTTAATTTTACATGATAAGCTAAGTGACGATTACCGACGACATGTAATATGCCATTTTTCGCTAAACGCTGTCTGGCTTCGATGAACATTTGCCAAGCGATATGATCGGTTATGGCTTCTCCTTGATGAAAGGGCGGATTGCAGAGGATCAGCTCTGGTGCGATTTCATTGGGTAATTCACTTAAACAGTCACTCCAATAAAAATGCCCCTGTTTTGAGGGAAAGTTATTCCCTTGCCAGTTTTGTTTTGCAGAAGTGGTCGCCATATTTGAATCATCGATAAAATGAATATGTGCGTGAGGAAAAAGCTGAGCGGCTCTTAGTCCCAAAACACCATTACCACAACCTAGATCAACGATATGGTTAAACTGTCCTTTTGGCATGTTTTCAAGCATGCATCTTGCGCCAATATCCAGTTTGGTAGCCGAAAAGACATTACTTAAATTATTTAGAGTCAATTGATACTCAGGTACTGTCCAAGTGTTTGATGGCATAGAAGAACGAACATTCCCATCACTCATACAAGTGATAATGCGAGTTTTTTTGTACGCTAAGCTGGCACTGGCTGGCCCCAAGTTATTGGTGATGTTGTTTAATAATGCGGCATTAATAGTTTTTGCTTTAGCGGCAATAAAAACAGGCGTGTTAGCGGGTAGTGTACGGGAAAGTCTTTGTAATTGCTCCGTAAAATAGTTTAGATTTTTGGGTAGTTTAATGAAAATGGCGTCCAGATCATTGGGAAGCATTGCATTACTGGTGATCCAATGAATGTGATCTAAGGAGAGCTGATTATTTTGTAAGTTTGATTGAATGCCTTGTACACTGGTTTTGGCATCGGACTCGATCCAAATACAAAGGGGATGTGCTAATTGGCTAGCATGTGCACTCAGGCCACAAGTTAATCCGCCAAAGGCATCATTGATGATGGCGATGTGTTTAAATGAAGTCAATTTGTACGATGAAGTAATGCTGCTGACATCGTTTTCAATTAGGGATAGTATTAAGTGCTCATCTGCCGCGTCCCAAGCTTGTAAATTAGCGTTCTGTTGGCGGGGAAAACGATAGAGTTCAAGACTGAGATCCGCAACTGAAAATTGTGTGGCCATAAAATAAAATAATGCTAAAGAAATAGGGCTGCAGATTATCGCAGATTTATGTCTTCAGGTATACGATGTGAATAGAGCGGGTGATAAGGTGAAACAAGTGAGCCTATTTGGTGAAATCCAAGGTGATGAGTTTGCGATGGATACAGTCGAGACGAATAAAATAGGTGTTTTGCAGCCTCCTATCACTTCGGTCAAAAATTACCTCAATGCTGAGCAAGTTCAAGTATTGATTGATGAAGCACAATATTACCCTTTTGAAAAACCAATTATCACTGTGTATGGCAAGCAATATCCGATCCCTAGACAACAAGTTTGGTTTGCTAATGAGGGTTGTGATTACCGATTTTCATCTCTTTTTATTAAGGCGAAGCCTTGGCCTAAATATGCCCATAAATTGCAGAAAAAGTTGCAACGAGATTTTGATATTAAGAGTAATGGAGTGCTAGTTAATCGATATGCTAATGGTGATGACTCCATGGGGTGGCACAGTGATGATGAGCCTGAGATTAAAGCTTATAGTGATATTATTTCCGTGAGTGTGGGAGCTTGTCGAGATTTTATTATGCGTCATAAAGGAACTCAATCTCAATATAAGGTGAGGTTAAACAGTGGTGATCTGCTTATTATGCATTGGCCAATGCAAAAGGATTGGGAACATGCTTTACCCAAAAGAAAGCGAGTCAAGGATCTCAGGCTTAATTTTACTTTTCGCTGTTTGATCCCATACTTTCATTAGGAATAAAGTAAGGGGTTTGATTTTTTAATAGCTTAGCAGTAATCTGCTGCTTAATTTTCGATGACATTGACATCAATAAGGAGATCTCATGTCGTTAGAGCAAGAGATTATTGATAACTTAACTCAAGCATTAACCCCTACTCATTTACAAGTCATTAATGAAAGTCATAATCACAATGTGCCAGCTAATTCTGAGACACATTTTAAGGTGATTATTGCCAGTGAGCGTTTTGAGGGTAAAAGGTTATTGGCAAGGCATAGGCTGGTCAATGAGACCTTAAGTGACGCTTTTAATAAAGGCTTACATGCATTATCGATTCATACCTTTAGTCTAAATGAGTGGAATGATGAAATGAAAGTTCCTGACTCGCCAGATTGTAAAGGCTAAGAATGATTCACTTTTTAACTTAAATGGGTTATTTATTATTGTCATTGTGAGGGGTATGATTCGTAATGGGAATGGTATCGAAACTGAGTTATCAATGAGGAGAGAAAAATGCCGTTACTTGATAGTGCTAAAGTTGATCAAACTCGAATGAATGTTCCCTCGGTTAGAAAAGCTAAGTCGATGACAACCCCTAAAGGCGATACGATTTGTGTCTATGATTTGCGTTTTTGTATTCCAAATAAAGAACGTTTGAACGAAGAAGGGATGCATACATTAGAGCATCTGTTTGAAGGTTTCATGCATTCCCATCTTGATACAAAGACAGTAAGTGTGATCAATGTGTCGCCTATGAGCAGCCGTACTGGTTTTTATATGAGTGTTGTTGGTATCCCTTTAGAGTTTGATGTGGCAGATGCTTGGCTGGCTTCTATGGAGAATGTATTGAATATTAATGCATTATCTGAGGTGCCAGAGTTAAATCAATATCAATGTGGTGCACAAGATTTGCATTCACTTGATGAGGCTAAGCATATTGCTCGTAACATTATTGCTGCTGGTATTAATGTGGATCATAACCATGACTTGTGTCTTAGCGAAGAGCAATTAAAAGTTCTCTAGCGAAGAGTGAGCATCATCAGTGGTGATAAAAAATGTAGCTGATATGTTATTTTTTTGTGAGAATGCTTTTTATTGCGAACCCTAAGGAGGGGGTCATTATCGGTAGAGCATAAGCTGCGAAAACTCGGCTAATGCTAGTGTCGAGTGAGAGATTAGTTAAAGAAATTTAACCTTCATTTTTGTTTCTTTTTGTTCTTCATTGCTGCTGATATGAAAAAATTATCATGTAATAATGTGATTGAAAAACGTTTAATGTTGCGCTGTAAGTTGGCTTATTTGCAGATAATAACAGACAAATATCAGGTAAAATCACTCATAGACAAGTGCTTGGAGCCTTGGCTTGAATGAGCTTAGCAATTGACTTGAGTTTATCCTTTGACTTTTAATTTCCCATTAGCTTTTTTTCATCTATATTTTTCATGGCGATACTCTCCCATATAGGGTAAAATGCGCGCGACCAGCGTGATAGCGATCGCATATCAGTGATAAACCTGCGCTAGCTCAACATAACAAATATTTTTAATCTTGTGTGTTTAGCAGGAACGCGGCGCATTGTCTTTCCTTAAAAACGTAGTGCTTGTGGATATGATTACAATTAAAAATGGCTTGAACCTACCCTTAGCTGGTGGGCCTGAGCAAGTTGTCCATAATGGCCCAGCCATTAGACATGTAGCTACATTAGGTGAAGAGTATATTGGCTTACGTCCAACGATGAAAATTAAAGTGGGCGATAAAGTGGTTAAGGGTCAGGTGATTTTTGAAGACAAAAAGAACCCTGGCGTTAAGTATACAGCTTCAGCTAGTGGAACAATTTCAGAAATTAACCGGGGTGCACAACGTGTGTTGCAGTCTGTTGTGATAGATGTACAAGGTAACGAAAGTGTTACTTTTGCAAAATATGACGCAGCGACATTAGCGACACTTTCTACGGAGCAAGTTCGTGAGAATCTGATTGAATCAGGTTTATGGACTGCTTTACGTACCCGTCCCTTTAGCCGTGTACCAGCTGTCGATGCTGAAACCGTCGGCATTTTCGTTACCGCAATAGACACCCAGCCTCATGCAGCAGATCCTGTTGTTGTGATCAAAGAACATAAACAAGATTTTGTTAATGGATTGACATTATTGTCAACCTTAACCTCAGGTCAAGTTTACCTTTGTAAAGCTCCGGGTGCAGATATTCCTGCGGCAAATGCACAAGTTGAAGAGTTTGCAGGTAAACATCCAGCAGGCCTAGTCGGTACGCATATGCATTTTGTGCTACCAGCATCGGCTAATCGTTCGCTTTGGCACATTAATTATCAAGATGTGATTGCCATTGGGCAGTTATTTACCACTGGTGAGCTTAATACTCAACGTGTTGTGTCGGTAGCCGGTCCTAAGGCTAAAAAGCCGAGATTGGTTCGCACTCAACTGGGTGCATCTATGGCTGAGTTAGTCAAAGGTGAAGTTGAAACTGGCGATGTACGTGTCATTTCAGGCTCTGTACTCAATGGTCGTGATGCTAAAGGGCCTCATGCTTATTTAGGTCGCTATCATCATCAAGTGAGTTTACTTGAAGAAGGGACGCATCAAGAATTTTTTGGTTGGGCAATGCCTGGTGCGCAAAAGTTTTCAATAACACGTGCGTTTTTAGGCCACTTATCACCTTCTCGTTTATTTAATATGACCACCAGCACAGGCGGTTCAGATCGGGCTATGGTGCCCATTGGCAATTACGAACGTGTGATGCCGTTAGATATTTTACCCACCATGTTATTACGTGATCTCGTATCGGGTGATTATGATGGCGCGGCTAATTTGGGTGCACTTGAATTAGATGAAGAAGATTTGGCATTGTGTACTTTTGTCTGTCCTGGTAAGTACGACTATGCATCGTATCTGCGTGACTGTTTAGATACGATTGTGAGGGAAGGCTAATGGGTTTAAAGCAGTTTTTCGATCGTATTGAACCGCATTTTGAAAAAGGCGGTAAATACGAGAAATTTTATGCGCTTTTTGAAGCGGTATATACTGGTTTTTATACGCCGGGTCATGTGAACAAGGGGCGTACCCATGTTCGTGATAATCTTGATCTAAAACGTATGATGATCACTGTGTGGGCTTGTGCATTTCCTGCCATGTTTGTGGGTATGTACAACGTAGGTCTGCAAGCACAAGATGCATTAGCGGCAGGTTTTGCTTCGCCTGATACTTGGCAAGTCAGTTTGTTTAGCTTGTTTGGTGCACAATTGGGAACCGATTCAGGGGTAGCGACGCTACTTTGGTATGGTGCCTGTTTCTTCTTACCTATTTATGCTGTCACTTTTGTTGTGGGCGGTATTTGGGAAGTTTTATTTGCTGCCGTACGTGGTCATGAAGTCAACGAAGGCTTCTTCGTCACTTCCATTCTATTCGCATTGACATTACCGGCAACCATTCCGTTATGGATGGTCGCATTAGGGATTACCTTTGGTGTAGTGGTTGCTAAAGAAATCTTTGGTGGTACTGGGCGTAACTTCCTTAACCCAGCGTTAGCGGGCCGTGCTTTCTTATTCTTTGCTTATCCATTGAATATGTCAGGCGATACTTCTTGGGTGGTTGCCGATGGTTTCTCTGGGGCGACGGCGTTAAGCCAAGCAGCACAAGGCACGCTTGACTATAGCTTTAACCAGAATTGGTGGGATGCTTTCTTTGGATTCATTCCTGGTTCTGTGGGTGAAGTCTCGACCTTGGCCATTTTATTAGGTGGTTTAGTAATCATTTACACTCGTATTGCGTCTTGGCGTATCGTGGGTGGTGTCATGGCAGGTATGATTGCTGTGTCATTGTTACTGAATATGATTGGCAGTGATACCAACCCTATGTTTGCTATGCCTTGGTATTGGCACTTAGTCCTAGGCGGTTTTGCTTTTGGTATGATGTTCATGGCAACGGATCCAGTTTCCGCCTCTTTCACGAATAAAGGAAAATGGGCTTACGGTATTTTGATTGGTGGTATGGCCGTATTTATTCGTGTCCTTAACCCAGCGTTCCCTGAAGGTATGATGTTAGCGATTTTGTTTGCAAATTTATTTGCACCGCTATTCGACCATTTTGTGGTTCAAGCAAACATCAAGCGGAGGATTGCTCGTGGCTAGTAATAAAGATTCATTCGGCAGAACCCTATTTATTGTTGTGGGTTTATGTTTTGTTTGCTCCATTTTTGTGTCTGCAGCGGCGGTTTTTTTAAGGCCGACTCAAGAGCAAAATAAATTACTGGATAAGCAGAAGTACATTCTCGAAGCAGCTGGCTTGCTTAATACGAGCAATGGAAGTGTTGACAAAGACACAGTTTTAAAGACCTACGATAAGTATGTTGAAGCGAAAGTGGTTGATTTAGCAACGGGTGACTTTGTTAACGGCGTTGATGCTAATACCTTTGATACTAAATCTGAAGCCCGTAACCCTAAGACTTCTTTTGTGCCTAAAAATGATATTGCTTCAGTTAAGCGTGTAGCTAAAGAGCAAGTGGTATACTTAGTCCATAATGAAACAGGTGAACTTAAAACGGTTATTTTACCTATTCAAGGTTATGGCCTTTGGTCTACTATGTACGCTTTTTTAGCGGTATCACCTGACTTAAACACAGTTCAAAGTCTAATTTATTATGACTTTACGGGGGCTGGTGAAACACCAGGCCTAGGTGGTGAAGTTCAAAATCCAAAGTGGATAGCGAAATGGAAAGGCAAGAAATTGTTTGATGATCAAGGTCACCTAGCTATTCAGGTCACCAAAAATCCGGCAATTGCTTCTTCACAATATGGTGTCGATGCCTTATCCGGTGCAACACTAACCAGTAATGGTGTGCAGCATTCATTGACTTTCTGGTTAGGTAACGAAGGTTTTGCTCGCTTTATTGAAAAGGCGCGCAATGGAGGGCTTAGCTAATGGCTAACGCTAAAGAACTTAAACAGGTTCTGACTGGACCTATCATTAGCAATAATCCTATTGCATTGCAGATCCTTGGTGTATGTAGTGCACTTGCTGTGACCAGTAAGATGGAAACGGCTTTGGTGATGACGATTGCTTTAACGGCCGTGACGGCGTTTTCGAACTTGTTCATTTCAATGATCCGTAACCACATTCCAAGCAGTGTACGTATTATTGTTCAAATGACGATCATTGCTTCATTGGTGATCGTGGTGGATCAAGTACTGCAAGCTTATGCTTATGATGTGGCGAAACAATTATCTGTTTTTGTCGGCTTGATTATTACTAACTGTATTGTGATGGGGCGCGCTGAAGCCTACGCAATGAAGACACCGCCAATGATGAGTTTTATGGACGGTATCGGTAATGGTTTAGGCTATGGTGCTATTTTAATGTCAGTCGGTTTTATTCGTGAACTATTTGGTAATGGCTCACTGTTTGGTATTGAAATTTTGAAGAAAGTCTCTGAAGGTGGATGGTATCAACCAAATGGGTTGTTGCTATTACCACCAAGTGCATTCTTCTTGATTGGTGCGTTGATCTGGATCATTCGTACCATTAAGCCTGAACAAGTCGAAGCGAAAGGATAAAGGCGATGGAACATTATATTAGTTTATTAATTCGCTCTGTTTTTATCGAAAACATGGCACTGTCTTTCTTCTTGGGAATGTGTACTTTCTTAGCGGTTTCAAAGAAAGTGACCACTGCGATGGGATTGGGTGTGGCGGTAATCGTGGTATTAGCGATTTCTGTGCCTGTTAACCAAATCATTTATCAAGGGATCCTCGCCCCTGGTGCTTTAGCTTGGGCTGGCGCGCCAACAGCAGATTTGAGTTTTCTAAAGTTTATTACCTTCATTGGGGTGATTGCTGCTTTAGTACAAATTCTTGAAATGACGTTAGATAGATACTTTCCACCACTTTATAATGCGTTAGGTATTTTCCTACCTTTGATCACGGTAAACTGTGCTATTTTCGGTGCCGTTTCTTTCATGGTTGAACGTGATTATACCTTAACTGAAAGTGTGGTATTTGGCGTAGGTTCGGGTATCGGTTGGGCATTAGCGATTGTCTTGCTAGCGGGTATTCGTGAGAAGCTGAAATATGCTGACGTGCCAGGTGGGCTGCGTGGCTTAGGGATAACCTTTGTGACTGCAGGTCTTATGGCGTTAGGTTTCATGTCGTTTTCAGGTGTGTCTCTGTAAAGAGACACATTAACGGCTTCTTTTTAGAACCTTTAAGGATAAGTTAATGGATATGCTTAAATCTACTCCACTTGAGGTTTACTTAGGTGTGGGTATGTTTACCGCCATTGTACTGGTATTGGTCTTAGTGATTTTGTTCGCTAAATCAAAATTAGTGCCAAGCGGAGATATAACGATTAGCATCAACGATGATGCTGATAAAGCGATTAAAACTGGTGCGGGTAGCAAGTTATTAGGTGCATTAGCCGATAACGGTATCTTCGTATCGAGTGCGTGTGGTGGTGGTGGCTCATGTGGTCAATGTCGTGTTGTCGTCAAATCTGGCGGTGGAGACATTTTACCTACTGAGCTTGATCATATCACTAAAGGCGAGGCCCGTGGAGGCTGTCGTCTGTCGTGTCAGGTGAACGTGAAATCTGACATGGAAATTGAGCTTGAAGAAGAAATCTTTGGTATTAAAAAGTGGGAATGTGAAGTTATCTCTAATGATAATAAAGCCACTTTCATTAAAGAGTTAAAGCTTGGTATTCCTGATGGTGAATCTGTGCCTTTCCGCGCCGGTGGTTATATTCAAATTGAAGCGCCTGCCCATCATGTGAAATATGCTGATTTTGATGTACCAGCAGAATACCGTGGTGATTGGGAGCATTTTGGCTTCTTTAAGTTAGAATCAAAAGTGGACGATGAAACCATTCGTGCGTACTCCATGGCGAACTATCCTGAAGAGGAAGGGATCATCATGTTAAATGTGCGTATTGCGACGCCGCCGCCACGTAACCTAACCTTGCCTTGTGGTAAAATGTCATCGTACATTTGGAGCTTAAAGGCCGGTGATAAGGTGACCATTTCAGGGCCATTTGGTGAGTTCTTCGCTAAAGAAACCGATGCCGAAATGGTGTTCGTCGGTGGTGGTGCTGGTATGGCGCCAATGCGTTCACACATTTTCGATCAACTTAAGCGTCTTAACAGTAAGCGTAAGATGAGTTTCTGGTATGGTGCGCGCTCGAAACGTGAAATGTTCTATGTTGAAGATTTTGACGGCTTGGCTGCAAGCAATGAAAACTTCCAATGGCATGTGGCACTTTCCGATCCTCAACCAGAGGATAATTGGGACGGTTACACAGGTTTCATTCATAATGTGCTTTATGAGAACTATTTGAAAGATCATGAAGCCCCTGAAGATTGTGAGTTCTACATGTGTGGCCCGCCAATGATGAATGCGGCTGTGATTGGTATGTTAAAAGATCTGGGTGTAGAAGATGAAAACATTCTACTGGATGATTTTGGTGGTTAACAATCGTACCTAAAATGAAAACTGCAGAGCTAAGGCTCTGCAGTTTTGTTTTAAGGGTTTATAGCTAAATGACTTGAATGATTAGGTCAATTAGGTATGAATATCTAGACAAGGTTTGAATGATGAAAATGAGAGTACTTACAAATTGGTTTGTTCTGGTGGTTTTTGCTTTTTTGCTCTCCGCTTGCAGCCAAGAGAGTAAAGTGATTGCTTTATCGGGCAATACTATGGGAACCACTTACCATATAAAAATCATGCCGGGTAAAAAAGCCATCGATGGAAAGGCATTGCAGGTTCGCATCGATAAAGCCTTAGAAGCAGTGAACGACCAAATGTCGACTTATCGACCCGATTCTGAGTTGTCTCGTTTTAATCAAATGAGCAGCCATAACACGATTAATGTATCGCCGGATACAGTTAAAGTCATTAATGAAGCCATTAAACTTTATAAAATTACCGATGGTGCATTGGATATTACCGTAGGACCTTTAGTGAATTTATGGGGATTTGGTCCTGATAAACGTCCTGTCACAGAGCCGACTCAGGCTGAAATTGACAAACAAAAAGCAAGAACGGGGATCCAATATATTCAGATTGATGGTACTCGCTTAGGTAAGACTCATGATGATTTGTATGTGGATTTATCATCAATTGCGAAAGGTTTTGGCGTGGATAAAGTCGCGGCTTTGTTAGATGAATACCAACCTCAAGGGTATTTAGTTGAAGTAGGGGGAGAAATTCGTCTCAAAGGCACAAAAGATGATCATCAAGCTTGGCGTATTGCGGTAGAGCAACCTTCTGAAGAGGGAGTGGCAGTACAGCAAGTCATCACTCCTGGTGATATGTCCATGGCTACATCTGGTGATTATCGTAATTATTATGAAGAAGATGGCCAACAATTTTCACATCTTATCGATCCTAGAACTGGGTATCCGATTAAGCATAGATTAGCCTCTGTGACTGTGCTCAATAAAGATTGCATGGTAGCAGATGGTTACGCGACAGCCATGATGGTATTGGGCACGAAAGCAGCACTCGCCCTTGCTAAACGTGAAAATCTTGCGATAATGTTGATAGAGAAGAGAGATGATGGCTTTAAGGTGTTTTACAGTGATGCTTTTAAACCTTATGTGTCAGTCAAGTAGAGGTTATTTATGAGCAGTTTTATTGCGGCATTCGTGGTGTTACTCGCCTTTTTCTTTTTAATGTCGATAGGTTACCTATTAAAACAAAAAGCCGTTGCGGGTAGCTGTGGCGGTTTGGGGAGTTTAGGCATTGAAAAAGCCTGTGATTGTGATGATCCTTGTGATAAGCGTAAAGCTAAAATGGAAAATGAAGCTTCTCGTAAAGAGAAATTAACGAAAAATCGTATTATTTAATGTCTAAATAAACAATAGATAGTGCTTAAAGGCTACCGCGAAGGTAGCCTTTTTTATATTTTTTTATTACATCTTTCTTTATTAATAGTGCTATTTCATATTAACTTTTTAATATAAAACCGCGATTTTTTACTTTTATTCTGCCTTATTTTAAGCAAGCCTTTGGTTTTTCAGTTGTTGCTAAGTGAGACTTTAGTTAGGAATCATAGTCTAAATGAGAATGATTAATGTTTGGTAACGTGCTGAAATTATTAATTAATTTGATTTGAGTTTCAATTGATCTATTATTCTAATATTGATCACTTTACTTATTACCATTTCTATATTCATATTTTGAGACATTAATCGATCAATTAAGGGAGCTAATTATGAAAGGTCAAGCGAATGTGCTGGCTCAGCTAAACAAGATATTGACTTGTGAGCTAACGGCAATCAACCAATATTTTTTGCATGCACGTATGTTTAAAAACTGGGGTCTAAATGAGTTAGATGAAAAGGAATATAAAAAATCGATTCAAGACATGAAACACGCCGATAAGCTTATCGAACGTATCTTGTTTCTCGAAGGCTTGCCTAATTTACAGCAATTGGACAAATTGCGTATTGGTGAAAATGCGAAGGAAATGATCGAATGTGACAAAGTGATGTTGGAAGAACAATTGATCATTTTACGACAAGCAATTGACGTTTGTGAGAGTTCGCAAGATTATGTCTCAAGAGATTTATTGGAAGATTTATTAGAAGATGAAGAAGAGCATCTTGATTGGATTGAGGCGCAGCAGGATTTGATTGCAATGACAGGTGTTAAGAATTATTTGCAATCTAAAATGGATTAGAGGCGGAGGACGCTATTATGAAAGGCAAGAGTGAAATTATTGATTTGCTGAATAGTTTACTTGCAGGCGAATTATCGGCGATGGACCAGTATTTTGTGCATGGTTTGATGTACGAAGATTGGGGATTAAATCAATTACATGAGCAAATTTCTCATGAGTCTGAGGATGAGAGAGGCCATGCTCGTCAATTAATACAACGTATTTTGTTCCTTGAAGGTACGCCTAATGTTGTTAAGCGAGAAGCATTGACCATAGGTAAAAACCCAAAAGAAATGTTAGAAAATGATTTGCAATATGAATATATGATAGCGGAACATTTACGTCAAGGGATTAAGCTTTGTGAAGAAAAGCAAGATTTCCAAACCCGTGAAATTTTAGAAGTTCTGTTAGAAGACACTGAGTCAGATCATATGTATTGGCTTGAAAAACAGCTGGGATTGATCGAAAAAGTGGGCTTGGACAATTACTTGCAATCTAAAATGTAAGGTTAACTCCTTGGATGATCAGCTTTTATTGTGGCTTAGTGGGTTATATTAGGCCTAATAAATGACTTTTTTGTGATAATTGTAAAATAAATGTTAATTTTGGCTTGAATTTAATCGTCAAATGAGGTTATCTATAGTTAAGTCTACAAGCTAAAGGGGTTCTGGTGGACTCGTATAATGCGAGCTTGCTTCAGATGTGTATTAGCTTTTTTATTCTTTATGAGATAGACACTTATGAGATAGACACCTTTTTCACAATAGATTAAAGAGGCTATAATGAGTCATATCGAAGAGTTATCACAGAGTAACAGCGAACTGAGAAATGCAGTATGTTTATTGCTGTTACGCATAGGCTCACTTGAAGAAGCGCTCAATCAAAAAACGGCTCCAGCCCCCACCAGCTCAACAATATTATCAGAAGATGAAATGGCAATGCTGAATCAGTTATTTTAATCATTTTACAAGATGCAGTGCGTTATAATTGTGAGTTTATTTGGCTTAGTTCAAATAGAAAGATAAGCCAATAACCCCATTAGACAGATATAATATGCAGGTGCCATTAATAAATTCTGATTAATAAAGAATGCCGCTATCATAGGGGCTGTACCGCCAACAATGGCAATGGCGAGGCTGTAAATTGAGCTATTACCTGTACAGCGAAAGTCTAGAGGCAGTGCGTCAAACATATATTTAAAAATGGTTGCTGAGATCCCTGCATCGCCAATGACATATAAGATTAATCCTAATAGGATTAGATGATGATCCTGTAAACTTGCTGCCTTGAATAGCAGTAATGACATTAGGCAAATCAAAGGGATCATACTTTTTAAAACACGATGTAAGCCAAGATGTTCAGATGTCATTGCTATCAACGGGATCAGTAAGGTGGTACAGGCTTGTACTAGCATCATATAGTAGCTTGCAGTACTCATTGAATAGTTTAATTTAGTGATCATATAGCTCATGAAATAAACATTACAAGTATAAATATACAGACACATGAAAGCAGCAATCAGACCGATTTTTAGTAGCCCGCGCTTATGTTTTAGCGTTTGTTGATATAGCGATAGAGATTGAATTTTTAGCTTTTGCTTAACAAATTGAGGTGACTCGGTAAGATAACTTCGAAATATCATAATAATTAATGAAATAATGCCTGTGATAATAAATGCTAATCGCCAGTTACCCATAGAAGCCGATTGACTCAACACAAAGGCAATGAGGCAGCCTGTAAACATGCCTGCTGTTGCTGCCGTTCCAACCCAACTGCCTGCTAATATTTTATGTTTTTTCGCATGTTCAATTAAGTAAATAGACGCATTATTGAATTCTCCTGCAACGGCAATACTTTGCACTAATCGGCACAACAATAACAACAGGGGAGCTATTACGCCCAACTGTTGATAGCTAGGGATCAGCCCAATGCTGATGGTCGAGATACCGATTAAAAATGAACTGATGATAAGTGGTAAGCGTCTGCCATGTTTATCAGCAAAATAGCCAAAAATAAAACCACCGCAAGGTCTGCCAAGGTAAGAAATCGCAAAGATGCCATAAGTGAATAATAGTGCGTTATCCCCTAATGCTGTTGGAAAAAAGTATTGGCTGATCACAGTACCAAGATAGAGGTAAAGTGAGTACTCTAACCATTCAATATACACAATGCTTGTGGTCAACAGTGTGTGGCGTGTGAGATGAAGAAAACCGGATAACATAGTGGCTCAACCTAAAGCAGTTAAGACAGATGAGTATAGTTCAGGTTTTGGTATAAATCAGGGTCAATGTATTGATACTGTTTTTATATACAGTATACTGTTAAAGCAAACTATTTTACGGGTATTTAAGGAGCAGAGTTGAGGAAGATCATTCACATTGATATGGACTGTTACTTTGCGGCTGTTGAAATGCGAGATTTTCCTGAATTGGCAGGAAAACCTATTGCTGTGGGAGGCCGCAGCGATCGACGTGGAGTGATCAGTACTTGCAATTATGAAGCCCGTGAATATGGCGTGCGCTCGGCAATGGCCTCAGCTTATGCGCTGAGGTTGTGCCCCAATCTCATTTTGGTGCCGGGTCGAATGGCAGTGTATAAAAGCGTATCGCAACAGATCCAGCAAATTTTTAGGCGATATACGGATTTAATTGAGCCCTTATCGTTAGACGAAGCCTATTTAGATGTAACAGATAGCCAATATTGCCAAGGTTCAGCCACACTCATTGCCAAAGCAATTAGAGCTGATATTTTTGCTGAAACAGGATTAACCGCTTCGGCAGGTATTGCGTCCGTGAAATTTTTAGCCAAAATTGCCTCAGATTTAAATAAACCTAATGGGCAATATGTTATTTTACCTGAAATGGTTCCCGAATTTGTGAAGTCTCTTTCTTTAAATAAAATCCCAGGTGTCGGAAAAGTGACCGCCCAAAAATTAGCTGATCTTGGGTTACATACTTGTGAGGATGTGCAGAATTTTTCACCTTCACTGCTGATGACGCAATTTGGTAAATTTGGAGCATTACTCATTGAGCGGTCTCAAGGTATAGACTCTAGAAGTATTTCGCCTCATCGAATACGTAAATCAGTGGGAGTTGAAACCACATTGGCAAAGGATATTTTTACGTTTGAGCAATGCCAATCTGTGATGGGATCCTTGCTCCCTGAACTTATCAAAAGAGTTAAGCGAAGTGCCAATAATAGGCAGATCCATAAGCAAGTGGTGAAGTTGAAATTTAATGATTTCAAGCAAACGACAATAGAACATCGCAGCGATGAAATTTCATTGAATTTATTTTATACCTTATTAAAGCAGGCGTTAGTGAGACGTAATGAGCGTGGTATTCGATTGGTGGGTATTTCTGTGGGGTTAGCGGGTTCTGAGCCAAGCTCAAAGACTCAAATAGAGCAATTGAACTTGGATTTTTAATTCACTTTTATTTGAGCTATGCCTGTCTTAATGACAGTAATCGATTTTTAATATTGTTAAGGTTAATTTCTATTGCTTTAATGTCAGACGCTTTTTGGGGATCATTTTCAAGCTCTGTTTTTCTCTGTTCTAATAAATCTAACTGGTTTTCATATTCGTCAGATAGATCATCAATGGTTTCTTGGTTGAGCTGCGCAATCGTATCGGCGGAAAAGTCAAAGTGCCCTGAATCATCGCTAATCATTTCAAGATTGCCAAGGATATTTTCCCAGTCATTCCTATCTGACGTATTTTGTGCATTGTTGATCTTGGGGCTGAGTACTTCTTCCATTGTAATTTGTGAAGGCGTTATATTTTTTTCTTCAAAGTCTAGAGATAAGTTAAATGCAACTTCATTTTTTTGTGGAGGATGGATTGATGTTTGTAGGTGACTGGTTTGCTTAAGGCGCAAGAGTTCGGAAAGCATAGTGTCTAACTGTTTATTGAGCTTATCGGTTTGAGGGGTATTACCATTCAGGTGTTTATCATGGCGCTCTTGCTGTCGTACTGTTTCAATTTTCATCATTAGGGATGATATGTTGTGATTCAGTGCTTCAATGGGTGTCAATTGTGGTGCTAATGCTGCTTGGTCAGGTTTTTCAACCGATTGACTATCTTCATGATAATTAAGTAGTGATCGACCTAGCTGCTCGACAAATTCAGGAGTAATCGCTGGTGTCGGTTTATTGAAGGGCACGGAAGTTTTTTCTAAAGGCGCGGGTGATATGTTAGGAGCGTGTGTGGGAATGGTTTTTTGCTGTCGTGTTTTAACAGGAATGTCTGTTGAATGCCCTAATGCATTAATTTGATCTGAATTTTTTTTGAAAATTTGTCCAAGCTTTGTTTGTAAAAATGTATCTTGAAGTAATAATTGATCTTTTTGTTTAGCATTATCTGAAAACTCTTGAGTCGTATCGAGAACGGAAAATTCTGGCTCGTCTAATAATCTTTGATTAATGTCTAGGTGAGTGGGTTCTGGCTCAACAGGTGGAGTCGGCTTTTGCCACTGCAGATTAGATAATACATTTAATGAGTTAGTAGGCTTTATCACTTGCTTAAAATGGATGTTATCATTTTTATTTTGAGCCGCTACTTCTTCAAGTATCTTATTATTTTTACTGTTTTTATTATCTATGAAATTGGCTAGGAGTTTGACATTGGGCACATAAATGTCATTACTTTCGTGAAGTGCGATTATTGTGTCATACAAAGTAGAGGATAAGGTGATATCTCTTCCAGTTTTGACTTCAAAGATAAGAGGATCAGACTGACTTTCATTGGCATTTTCTGATAAATTAAATTGGAAGACTAAATGATCGTCGTTAATGTCTATGGTTAAACTGGTTTTTGATACATTCTCGGTATTAGGCTTAAAAAAAGCAACATGGTTTAATAGTGTTTCGATTGAATTGAGTATGGCTTCGTTTTGCGAATGGGTAAAATTAAGGTGCTTTTGTGGTGCTGACTTAGAATGCCTAAACTCAGCGAGTGTTTCAAAACTATCCATAGTGTCATGGTAATCTTGCTTATGGTTGAACCAGTTCTCTGGTAAGTGGTTGAATAGAAATTTTTCGAATTTGTTTATTAACTTTTGAGTTTGCTGTTTCCAGCTTTCTTCACTTGTTAACCACTCTACACTGTTTGCGACAATGCTTTGCCCAGATTGAAGTCTTATATCAGAATGTGGCATATAATAACCTATTGAATAGAAACATTTTTAAAGTTTGTGTTGTGGCTAAAAATACCTAGCTTAATGATTCTTGTCTTCCTAAAAAAGCCAATACTATAAGTTTTTGAGCGGGCTCATTTTATGCAGGCTAAAAAAGTTGTGATCCGTTACTTGTGTTTACTATATAACCGCATGTATGAAAGGGAGGGCAATGTTTGAAATGAGGCCGAGAGCATCTATTAGCGTCAAATGGATCTTGATAGATTTAAATCAATAAAGTGAACGAAAGCCATTACAAATGTAATGGCTGTTTAAATGTTAACGTGATAAATGTTAACTTGAGTGTTTAACTGGCACACGCTCTAAAATCGCCAGTAATAACGTCCAATATTGGCCCACGGTAGTAATATTGACCTTTTCATCTGGGCTATGGGGATAACGAATAGTCGGGCCTATGGAGACCATATCCATATCGGGGTAAGGTTTTTTAAATAGACCACACTCAAGGCCGGCATGGATCACCATAATGGTCGGTTCTTTATGATAAATATCCTCATAAATTTCTCGCACACTGGCCATAACAGGTGAGCTATTATCGGGTTTCCAACCTGGATAAGCACCGCTATATTCGACGTGAGCGCCTGCTAATTGCCCCAAGGCATTAAGCATTCCCTCGACATTATTCCGGCCTGAGTCGATTAAAGAGCGAATTAAACATAATAAAGTGACACTGTCTTTATTGGTATTGATGACGCCGAGATTGAGAGAGGTTTCAGTCACGCCTTCAATTTCATCACTCATTCGCATGACACCGTTAGGGCAAGCATGAATAAGGTTAATCAATCCAGTTTGACTCTCTGTTGTCATCACTGAACTGGGAGTGACCATTTCTGTTAATATGAGCTCTACATCAGGTTCAATGATGGCTAATTCTTGGCGTAATAGGCTTTGAAAATGAGTGACGGCATTTTGTAGTTGAGCTAGCTGAGTCGGCAAAATGGTGAATTCAATTTCAGCTTCACGAGGGATCGCATTACGCAATGAGCCACCTTCAAATTTCGCTAATTGTATCGATAACGCTTGTGCATTCTCAAATAAGAAGCGAGCTAATAGCTTGTTGGCGTTACCACGCCCGAGGTGAATATTTACACCTGAGTGACCGCCTTTCAGGCCAGATAAGCTTAAACGAAAGCCTTGAGCTTGTTCATTTGGCGCTTGCCATTTCATAGGCAGGCTAAGCTCGCCATCGACGCCGCCTGCGCAGCCCATGTAAATTTCACCTTCTTGCTCTGAGTCGGTATTAATGAGAATGTCAGCTTCTAACATACCGGCTTCTAAACCAAAGGCACCTGTCATTCCAGCTTCTTCATCAATAGTCAATAAGACTTCTAAAGGGCCGTGAACAATATCATCGCTGCCAAGCACTGCTAATGCTGATGCCATGCCGATACCGTTATCAGCCCCTAAGGTTGTGCCTCTTGCTTTTACCCAGTCGCCATCGATATAAGCGTCAATGGGATCTTTCTCAAAATCATGTTCTTTATCGGCATTTTTTTGTGGCACCATGTCTAAATGGGCCTGAAGTACCACTGTTTTTCTATTTTCCATGCCTGGCGTAGCAGGTTTTCTAATGATCAAGTTACCGACATTATCTTCAATAACCGCTAATTTTTTGTCTTTTGCCCAAGCTTGTATATGTTGGCTAAGGGCTTGTTCGTGTTTAGAAGGATGTGGAATAGCACAAATTTGTTCGAACCACTGCCATAATACTGGCGGCTGTAATTGACTTAAAGAAGACACAAAACACTCCTAATTGATGTGGGAACAGATGAATGTTATCAATGAAGCAGCTACGAGTCAGTGCTAGAAAGGTGATTTCTTTTTCACTGTCATTGGTTTTTCTTTTCTCGATAAACTGAGCATGTGAAAATGAATGCATCTGTTTATGACTATATGTTCTAAAGCTGTAATTAAAACGTTGCATCATTCTATCATAACCATACAGTAAAGCAGTATAAAATGGTGCTTGAATGGCGATTTATGGGAGAGTATATGAAATCAGTTAATTTTGTGAATGTTAAAGACGAAAACGCCATATTTGATGGGCAGGGATGGGACGCGCTCATTGTGGTGACTCATTCACTCAAAGAAATTGCGTTTGATGAAGTACGCTTATTTGCCGAGCATGCCGCCTCGGTTGATAAAAGAGTAGGAAAAACGACCAGCCTATTATTAGCCCCAGGGTTGGCTGGCGGTAAGCTGATTATTGCGCCTGTGCTTGCAGCCGAGGATGACTATCAAGACGTACGCATTTACGGTGAGGCGGCTAAAGCGGGTATCAACATGGCAAACGCATCGGGTTCAACGAGGCCATTACTTTTAGTGGTGGACTCAAGTGAGGCTCGTTTTTCGTTTGCTAAAGACGTCTCTGCTTTAGCGTGTGCACAGGCATTGTGGCAGCCTTTGGAAAAAAGAGAAGCTGAAACGGACTGTGTGCCGATACATGAAATTGGATTGTTTACGCTCAATGATTTAGGGAAAAAACTCAGTGCAATAGAAGTAGGTAAGCAACTGGCTCGAGATTTATGTGGCACAGAGCCTGAAAGAATGTCGGCTATTCATTTTAGCGAGTATTGCCAATTGGCATTTGAAGGATCAGAGATTGATATTGAGGTCATTGATAATATTGACCTGTTAACACAAGATTATCCTTTACTTAGCGGCGTTGCAAGGTCATCCATTGCAGTGCCTCGGCATCATCCTCGTGTTGTAAAATTAGCCTATTGTGGTGAAGGAGAGATCACTCGTACCTTCTTTTTTGCTGGAAAAGGCGTGATTTACGATACAGGAGGCGCAGATATTAAGGTTGCTGGTGGTATGGCAGGCATGAGCAGAGATAAAGGTGGCGCTGCGGCAGTGGCAGGCTTAATGAAGACTTTATCTGTGCTGAAACCAAAAGGTGTACGTGTCGTCGCCCAATTAGGATTAGTGCGAAATAGTATTGGTAGCGATGCCTTTGTGACCGATGAAATTATTACCAGTCATGCCAATTGTCGAGTTCGTATCGGCAATACAGATGCAGAAGGGCGCTTAGTCTTGGCGGATCTGCTATCGCATTTACGCATTGAAGCACAGTGCGCTATCGCACCTGAACTTTATTCCGTTGCGACATTAACGGGTCACGTGGTGCGATGTTATGGTGGCTATACCGCGATAGTGGAAAACAGCGTCGCGAAAAAAGAAGGTATTGGTCTGAATCTTCAAAAGCATGCACAGCAGTGGGCAGAGCCAATAGAGTGCTCATCATTACGTCGAGAAGACTTTCAAAAAATTGTTGATCCTTCTGGGGCTGCACAAGTGTTGTCATCAAATAATGGGCCTTCGGCCACCACTGCAAGAGGGCATCAGTATCCAGCGGCGTTTTTATTGAAGGCGTCAGGGTTATTTGAGCATGGAGTAAACAGTGAGTTACCTTTGCCATTTTCCCATATTGATATAGCAGGGAGCGCAGTTGAAGGTCATCCTCATTATGGCAGTCCAACAGCTTGTCCTGTGGCAAGTTTAGTGAATTATATTATTGAAGGCTGATATTGGCGTATAAATGCCCTTTGTTGTTTTTTTACAATCAGGGGCATTTTTTGATTAAAAACACCACTTTTAGGTAATGCCAGTAAGTTAAGCTTATTGGCATTTTTTATTTCTAGCATATCGCTGTGGTCTTCGTTTGACTGCTCGGG